>NZ_DATCSY010000071.1:0-6617 GCF_036568245.1 Rheinheimera sp.
CCGGGGGCTGTTTTTCGATTAAAGCTACCCGCATACCGGCCTGACTAAGTGCCACTGCAATAGCCGCCCCCACCATGCCACCGCCAACGATACTGATATCAAACTGCTGTGCTGTCGTAGTCATAACATTTTGTCTTGTGAAGAGTTAACCGTATTGTACGCCAGGGCCTGCCAAAAAAGAAAATCTCAGGCTCAGACGCAAAAGTTTATATTTTTGTTGAAAGTAAAACTGCATTAGCCCTGTCTGTGTTGACAGTTCATCTGACAACAAGGACATACACCATGACACGTTATCTTATTGCTGCCTCGGCAATATTGTTCAGCATCAAACTTATGGCTGCGCCAACCATTGCCAACGCGCCAGAACAGGTCACTCCGCTGTTAAACGGACTGAGCATACCGCAGGTCAGCTTAACTAAAGCTGATGGTAAAACCGTTGCACTACAGCAACTGGTGCAGCAAAAGCCCAGCGTACTGGTATTTTACCGCGGCGGCTGGTGCCCGTATTGCAATGCACAGCTGGCATCACTGCGGGAGATTGAACCCGCACTTGAAAAACTCGGTTACCAGTTGATAGCGATAACGCCAGACAGCGTAGCGTCTATTAATAAAAGTCTGAAAGACACTGGCGGACAGCAGCTGAATTACACTTTGTTGTCAGACAGTAATTTCAGCGCCAGCAGTGCTTTTGGTTTGGCTTATTACCTGGATGACAAAACAGCTGCAGCCTATAAAGGTAAACTAGGCAGCCTGCTCACCACCGAAGCTGGCACTGAAAAAGTCGTGCTGCCAGTGCCAGCAGTGTATATCGTCAATACCCAAGGCGAGGCGCTATTTAACTATGTGCATATCAACTACAAAACCCGTTTGCACAGTGAGTTACTGCTAAAAGCGGCTGAGTTAGCGCTGCAATAAGCTCTGCAATTTTCAGGTTGTCTCTCACCTGTTTACAGCAGCAGACAAACTTCGCGTTTCTGCTGCTGTTTTTTTCCGGAAAAGCGTTGACGACAGCATAAAAATACGGCATTTTTCGCGCCCTGTTTGGCAAGCGTTATATCTGATGCTAGCCTGTTGGTTTTACCCTGTGCCGGAGATGACTGATGCGTAATGTAACTGTTGCTGCTACCCAAATGATTGGCGGCTGGAATGTCGATGAAAACATTGCCCGAGGCGAACGTTTAGTGCGTGACGCCGCAGCAAAAGGCGCACAGATCATTCTGCTGCAGGAGCTGTTTGAACGTAATTACTTCTGCCAGAAACAAAAACCAGAATATCTGGAATTTGCTACTACAGTGGCAGAAAACAAAGCCGTGGCGCATTTTACGAAAATAGCCAAAGAGCTGAATGTAGTGCTGCCAATCAGCATTTATGAGCGTGCCGGCCACTGCCTGTATAACAGCGTAGTGATTATTGATGCTGACGGTGAAAACCTGGGTACCTACCGTAAAAGCCATATTCCAGACGGCCCGGGTTACAGTGAAAAGTACTATTTCACGCCTGGCGACACCGGTTTTAAAGTGTTCGATACCAAATACGCCCGTATCGGCGTGGGTATCTGCTGGGATCAGTGGTTTCCGGAGTGTGCACGCAGCATGGCACTGATGGGTGCAGAGCTGCTGTTCTACCCAACCGCTATCGGCAGCGAACCACACGACCCAACAATCAGTTCGCGCGACCACTGGCAACGCACGCAGCAAGGCCATGCAGCAGCAAACTTAACACCGCTTATCGCGTCAAACCGTATTGGTACTGAAACCGAAGGCGACTACCATATTACGTTCTACGGCAGCTCTTTTATTGCTGATGCAACCGGTGCCAAAGTGCAGGAAGCCGGTGAAACCGAAGAAGCTGTACTGGTACACACTTTTGATTTAGATGCCGTTGCTGCTACCCGCCGCGCCTGGGGTATGTTCCGCGACCGCCGCATTGATTTATACGGCGCTGTCCTGACCAAAGACGGTGAAACCAAGCAACCTAAAACACAAGGTGGTAATTAAGTGGCGTTTCGCAATTTAACCTCTACCCCACGCGCTGATGGTTTTAGTATGCCTGCTGAGTGGGCAACACATAAACAAACCTGGATGGTATGGCCTGAGCGCACTGATAGCTGGCGCTTAGGTGCTAAACCTGCGCAGCAGGCGTTTGTTACTGTGATTAAAGCCATTGCCGGTTTTGAACCGGTTACCGTAGGTGCCTCGGCGGCGCAATATGCTAACGCCCTGGCGCAGCTGACCGATGCGGGCACAAAATTCCCTATCCGCGTGGTGGAGATTTCCAATAACGACGCCTGGTGTCGTGATACCGGCCCAACCTTCGTAACCAACGCAGCCGGTGAAGTACGCGGTATCGACTGGACCTTTAACGCCTGGGGCGGTCTAAACGGTGGTTTGTATTTCCCTTGGGACAAAGACGACCAGGTTGCCAGTAAAATTCTTGGCATTGAGCAGTTGCCACGTTACCGCACTGAAGGTTTTGTACTTGAAGGTGGCGCTATTCATGTTGATGGTGAAGGCACACTGCTAACCACAGCCGAGTGTTTGCTGAACAAAAACCGTAACCCGCATTTAAGCCGCGAGCAAATCGAGCAGCAGATGCGCGATTATCTGGGCATCGATAAAGTACTGTGGTTAGAAGACGGTATTTTTAATGATGAAACCGATGGCCATATCGACAATATGGCCTGCTTTGTTAAGCCGGGCGAAGTGGTACTGGCCTGGACGGATGACGAATCTGATCCGCAGTATGCCCGCAGCAAAGCGGCGCTGGATTACTTAGAAGCCGCTACCGACGCCAAAGGCCGCAAAATTAAAGTGCATAAACTGCCGGTGCCTGCACCTATTATTGCCAAAGCTGAAGAGTATGCCACGGTAGATGCGACCATGAGCGCCATTCCACGCGAGGCTAATGCTCGGCTGGCTGGCTCATACATTAACTTTTATCTGTGTAACGGCGGCTTAATACTACCGACTTTTGATGACCCGAATGATAAAGTGGCGGCAGAAATTCTGCAAAGCCTGTATCCACAGCATAAAGTGGTTACTGTGCCGGGGCGGGAAATTCTGTTAGGTGGCGGTAATATTCACTGTATTACCCAACAGCAGCCCTGCGGAACAAAGTAACAAGTGCATAGTTCCACAAGGTAACAACACACAGGGACGCCGTGGATCCGTCCATGGAGGCTCCTCTGCGGCCTCCATGCCGCAGACGCCCTGTTTAGTTGTTACCTTGTTTTACCGATGGCACGGTCTAACCTTGCGTAGGTTAGAACTCCATTTTTGTTGCCACAGAGTGTTTGAGAGAGCGCGTAAGCAGCGAACGAGTTGCTGTGGCAAGCCAAAATGGATGTTGTAACCGTAGCGGTCTTTTAACTCTAAATGTGAAGAGTAAAACGATGTCCAAAGCCTGCGCCTTACATATACTGGTAAAAACCCGCGAAGAAGCAGAAAAACTGAAACAGCAATTAGCCAAAGGTGCTGATTTTGGCAAGTTAGCCAAGCAGCATTCGCTGTGCCCGTCCGGCAAAAAAGGCGGAGACTTAGGCGAATTCCGTAAAGGCCAGATGGTAAAAGCCTTTGATGATGCGGTGTTCAAAGGCCCGGTGTTGGAAGTTCAGGGACCAGTGAAAACCCAGTTTGGTTTTCACCTGATCAAAACCCTGTATCGCAGCTAGCTTAGTGGCTTATTCACTGCAACTGATAATCTTGTTTATCGCACTGATACCGCCGTTTTGCCAAATCATCTCATAGTGAGCGCTTTGTACCATTTTGGTCACATAGCGCGGGCTGAACAAGCCCCAGCATACAGCGCCGCTGCTACGTACAGAGTGATACTGCACACCGGCACTACCACTGCCGCGCAGCTTTAGCCCCAGCGTTTGAGCCGCTGCATAATCTTCTTTCGCATAGACGGCATCAGTGCCTGGTAAAACCGTCAGATCTGCCAGCGTAACATCACAAAACTCACAGCTTAAGGCACGAAATACAAAACGCTCGTACGCCAGCTCAGGTACCTTAGACCAGTACTTGTTCTGATGATAGGCCACTTCGCTAATAGCTGTTTTAAGCGTATCAGCCAGATATAGCACGCCAAAACGTCCGTCAGAAAAACGGCTCCCTGCCGGACTGACATGGGTAAAAGGCGCAACTGCATAAGAGCAGCCGGCAATACCAAATGGAATATCACGGCTTGGTAACAGACTCAGGTTACCGGCCATCGCTTTTAATCTGGGGTTGGTTAGCGCTTGCAGCGCAAATAAGGCGTCAAATTCATCAGCATCAGCCACATCGTCAAATACTGACTGCGGCGGATATTTCGAATTAATCAGCCGGAAGCATTTTTGTTGCTGTATTTTCACTTCAGCCAGCACCGAAGCAGTAAAAACAGCCTTTATCACCACTGGCCACCACGTAGTGCGTCGATATGTTTATAGGTTTCATACAGCGCAGAAAACTGACCACTGCTGATAACATCGAGCGGGCTCAGGCCATTAAAATAGGGGTTGTGATTAGACATCGCCATAAAACCATACAGGTTTTGCGGGTTATCAAACAGCAGCCGCAAACTGCTATGGATATTCAGCAGATAGCTTATACGCTCTAACTGGTCTTGCGTCAGGCTCGCGCTGCCGGGGTCATTGCGGTATTTATAATAAGCGGCTTTGGATATCTGTAAAATACGCTGTATCTGCTCTGCAGAGCAGTGCCATTTATCCAGAATAGCGAATACCGTTTTCAGACCGGTGGCCGCTATCTGCCGTTGGCTTTGCTTATCAGACTGAACTAGCTGCATAACCGCCTCTACCCGCTACATCGATAGTATCAATATAGACCAAATTACATAAATAGTCCACACAGAGAATCTGCAACCCAAAAAAAGCAGACGCTATGGTCTGCTTGTGATTGTCTGCACTGATGGCCTCTGAGCTTAGGCTTTACCCAGCGCTTTTGCTCTGAGCTTAGCTTTGAGCGTGCCATTCTTCATCGGTTTTTTGGCTTTTTCGCCGTGGCGGGCCTGAGCTTGCTCGGGCGTAACATAATCAGGGTCATGTTCATAACCGGGCAGCACTGTCGCTGTGATCACCTGCTGAATTAACCGTTCAATATCCTGCAGGGCTTTAATTTCGTCAGGCGTGATAAGCGTTAAGGCCACACCACTGTTGCCTGCCCGGCCTGTACGACCAATGCGGTGTACATAATCTTCCGGCACCTGCGGCAGATCATAATTCACTACATAAGGCAGCTCGTTGATGTCCAGCCCACGCGCGGCGATATCGGTTGCCACCAGTACTCGCACACTGCCTGTTTTGAAATCATCCAATGCTTTAGTGCGTGCGCTCTGGCTTTTATCACCGTGGATAGCCGCACACTTTAAACCGTCTTTTGCCAGTTGTTTCGCCAACCGGTCAGCACCATGTTTAGTGCGTACAAACACCAGTACCTGTGGCCAGTTATTTTTACCAATAACATGCGATAGCAGCTCACGTTTACGATGACGGTCAACCAGATAAGCCAGTTGCTCAACCCGCTCTGCTGCGGCATTGGTGGCCGCAACTTCAATCAGCTGAGGGCTATTGAGCAGCTCATCGGCCAGTTGTTTTATTTCATTTGAATAGGTTGCTGAAAATAATAGCGTTTGTCGTTTCCCAGGCAATTTCGCCATGATGCGTTTGATATCGACAATAAAGCCCATATCCAGCATACGGTCAGCTTCATCCAGCACCAGCACGTCCAGCGCTGATAAATCAACGGTTTTCTGATGCAGGTGGTCAATCAGCCTGCCTGGCGTCGCGACCAGTACGTCCAGGCCTAACGCTGCTTCGTCATACTGCGGCCTTATCGACACACCACCGTAAAACACGGCAGAACGTAGATTAAGGTACTGGCTATACTTGCGCACATTATCATACACTTGCTGCGCCAGTTCACGGGTTGGCGTCAATACCAGCACCCGTACCTGGTTTGCAGCTACGACCTTTGGTGCATTGAGCATTTGCTGCAGCAGCGGTAAAGTAAAAGCTGCTGTTTTACCTGTACCGGTCTGAGCGCCAGCCAGAACGTCTTTACCCGCTAAAATGACCGGTATACTCTGCAGCTGCACCGGCGTAGGCGATGCATAACCCTGCTCTGTCAGAACGCGTAAGATGGGCGAAGCCAGTGCGAGAGATTGAAATGACATTAAAATTCCTGATTTACCTAACCTTGACCCGTGCTGTCAGGCGTTTTTATCGGTATAGCGCCCAGAGCAAAGTGCGCAGTATAACAGAACAGCATCATGCGGAGTTAGTGTAGTGAGCAACTGGTACCTTTATATGGTACAAACCGCCAGTGGTCATTTATACACCGGTATCAGTACTGACCCGATGCGGCGCTTACGCCAGCATCGCGGTGAAATAACAGGCGGAGCTAAGGCGCTGCGTGGTAAAGGCCCTCTGACGCTGGTATTTCAACAAAGTTTGCCTGATAAAAGCAGTGCGGCAAAAGCCGAATATCAACTGAAACAGTTACCCAGAAGTGCCAAGCTGGCGCTGGTTGCTGACTATAACCAAAGTGAGTCTGATGGATAATTTTGTGCTGATCCTGGCCTATCTGATGATAGGTGTTTTATTGCGCCGTCTGCCG
>NZ_DATCSY010000072.1:0-9054 GCF_036568245.1 Rheinheimera sp.
TTTATATCTACTCATGTTATTTACTTCCTCATTTGCTGGTTACAAACGAGCGAAGTATCTAACATGGGTACTCTACGGGCATAGCCCCGACTAAACGATCACCACCTCCATAGGAGGTGGTTTAAGGCTGACAATAAAAAACCGCCAGTTGGCGGTTTTTTTATCGGGGTAACTTAATCAGCCTTTACGCCAGCTGGTTACACCGTTTTTATCTTCGACAATAATACCCTTGGCTGTTAACGCATCACGGGCGGCATCTGCTGCTGCCCAGTCTTTGTTGGCGCGGGCGGTGTTGCGCTTGGCAATCAGCGTCTCTATTTCAGCTACGTCGTCATCTGACGCGCCGGATTGTAAGAACTGCTCAGCATCGCCCTGCAGCATACCCAGCACACCGGCGAGTAATTTCAGTATGCCTGCAAGTTCTGCCGCTTTGGCAGACTCAGTTTCTTTAAAGCGGTTTACCTCGCGGGCCAGTTCAAACAGTACCGGTAAGGCTTCCGGCGTGTTGAAGTCATCATCCATCGCCGCTTTAAAACGGGCAATATAATCGCTTTGCATGTCGATGTCAGTCGACGGTGTAACGTTACGCAGCGCGGTATAAAGCCGGCCTAAGGCGGCATGCGCCTGCTCCAGGTTTTCTGCCGAATAGTTCAGCTGGCTGCGGTAATGGCTGGATAACAGGAAGTAACGCACCGCTTCAGCGTTGTACTGCGCCAGCACGTCTTTTACCGTAAAGAAGTTGCCTAAAGACTTAGACATTTTCTCTTTATCCACCTGCACCATACCTGTATGGATCCAGGTATTGACATATTTATGGCCATGCGCACAGGTTGACTGGGCAATTTCGTTTTCATGATGCGGGAACTGTAAATCTGAACCGCCACCGTGAATATCAAAATGCTCACCTAAGTGTTTTGCGCTCATTGCTGAACATTCAATGTGCCAGCCAGGGCGGCCATTGCCCCATGGCGATTGCCAGAACGGCTCGCCCGGCTTAGCGCTTTTCCACAGCACGAAATCCAGAGGGTCATCTTTGTTGTCGGCCACTTCTACCCGGGCACCGGATTTAAGCATCTCCAGGTTTTGCTGGCTAAGCTCACCGTAGGCATCATATTTACTGACATCAAACAGTACATCGCCATCGGCAGCGACATAGGCATAGCCTTTTGCTATCAGCGCTTCTATCAGCTGAATGATCTCGGCCATATGTGTAGTAACCCGCGGCTCAATGTCGGCAGGCATCAAACCAAGCGCATCAAAGTCAGCGTGCATTGCTTTGGTAAAGCGTTCAGTCAGCGCATCGCAACTCTCGTTATTTTCTGCCGCTCTTTTGATAATTTTGTCATCAACGTCGGTAATATTGCGCACATACGTCACATCGAAACCCAAAAAACGCAAATAACGGTTAATGACGTCAAAGGCAACATAAGTCCGGGCGTGACCAACGTGACAGTAGTCATAAATTGTAATACCGCAGACATAAAGCCCGGCTTTACCCGGCACTATTGGTGTGAACTGTTCTTTTTTTCTGCTTAAGGTATTAAATATCTGTAACATGGCGTCCCCGAAAATGGCCGCTGTGGCCGTCTATTCCTGATGTTGCGAAAGCGCGTTAGTGTATCACCGGTATTTTTACACCGCTATCCTTGCTTTATGATTTGGCGGTGCTGCGCTAGAATAGCGCCACTTTAAATGAAGAGTTAAGAGTAAGGATTGCAGATAATGATTAGCTTACATACCAACTATGGCGTAATTAAACTTAACCTGTTTGCCGACAAAGCACCGGTAACCGTTGAGAACTTCATCAGCTATGTAAAAGACGGTTTCTTTGATAACACCATTTTCCACCGCGTTATCAATGGTTTTATGATCCAGGGTGGTGGCTTTACGCCGGACATGGAACAAAAAGAAACCAAAGCACCGATTAAAAACGAAGCGAACAATAAAGTACCAAATAAAAAAGGTACTATTGCCATGGCACGCACCAACGACCCACATTCTGCTACCTGCCAGTTTTTTATCAACGTGGCAGATAATGACTTTTTAAACTTCAGCTCTGAAACTGGCTCTGGCTGGGGCTATTGCGTATTTGGCGAAGTAACAGAAGGTATGGACGTTATTGATACTATTAAAAAAGTAGCAACTGGCCGTGCACAGGGCCACAGCGATGTGCCGGTAGCACCTGTCATTATTGAAAAAGCAGAGCTGCACGCTTAAGCCTGCCAGTTAATGTCAAATCCGCATACGCTGTTTATCGCCGATCTGCACCTGGCGGCAGATCGGCCCGATATCACAGCCGCTTTTTTACGTTTTCTTCGCGAAAAAGCGGTATATGCACAAGCGCTGTATATTCTGGGTGATTTATTCGAGGTATGGATAGGCGATGACAACCCGGAGCCCTTGCTAGCTGAAGTTGCAAATGCGCTTAAAGTACTGAGTAACCAGGGCGTTGCGCTGTACTTTATTCATGGCAACCGTGATTTTTTCCTGCGTAAAGCTTACGCTGACAGATGCGGTATGACGTTGCTACCACCGTCTCAGGTAATAGACTTATACGGCACACCAACACTGATAATGCACGGCGACAGCTTATGTACACTGGACATTGCCTATCAGAAGTTTCGCAAGTGGTGGAACCAACCCTGGTGGCAGTGGCTGATGCTAAACATGCCGTTATGGTATCGCCAGCGTCTGGCGCGCAAAGCAAGGGCACGCAGTGCTGAACATAAACAGCAATATAAATTGCAGGCTCAGCCTCAGATTATGGATGTTACGCCGGAAGAAGTTCCAAGAGTAATGGCCGAAGCAGGGGTATCAAAGCTGATCCATGGCCACACCCACAGGCCTGCGGTACACCAGTTAAATGTTAATGGCGAAACTGCAGAACGTTATGTACTGGGTGACTGGTATACGCAAAGTAGCTACCTGACAGTTAGTGCTGACAGCTGGCAACTCCATTTTGCCGCCCTGGCGGATTAAAACCGCCAGGAATAGGCAATATTAAGAAAATCCATGCCAGGGTTACGGCTGGATAAGCCGGCGTTTGAATAGTGCATATAACGCACAGCCAACATTTTGCTGTTTTTCTGATCGAGACCAAACAATAAACCCAAACGATCTTCAAACTGGAAGTGAGAGCCTAGATTTTTACCGGCAAACTCACGTTTGGTCAGCATGCTGACGCCTATACCGAACTCCCACAACACCGGTTTACCATACCAGTTAGCAAACTGCTTTTTCAGCACCGGCGACAACGCCAATGCCACATTTGTCTGGTATTGCGACGGCTGGCCATACTGCCAGAAGTTAGTGCTGGCCTCGATATACATGTTAGCGTCTCCGACCAGAGGTAATGTAGTAAAGTGAAACTCCAGCGGCCGGTAACCCAACCTTACGCCGTTGACCCTGCCTTCACCTTTTAAATACTCAATAGAAAGCTGTGAGATCTGCTCTACCCTGCTGTCAGCCATCACTTGAGGTGCACTGAGCAAGCCTGATATCAGCACTAAGGGTAAAACTAACTGTTTCATAAACGCTACCTGTCATTTCAGCCCTGCAAAGGGCATTGCATTTTAACAGCAGGTAATATACCGATCGGTACACATATGATAAATACAGTAAACCCGACAACATTATTCACAGCTGTGAATAATGTTTTGGCATAACATATGACATTTTTATGAAGATGGAGTTTAGTACGGACGGTAAGGCTGAAAAATGTCCATTACCCAGGTCGTAAAAGCGCGTAAGCGGCCACTCAGATGGCGCTCATGCGGGTAAATCAGGTATAGCGGAAACGCGGCACGCTGCCAGTTGGTCATAATCAGCTGTAACTGTCCTTTGTCGATATAAGGCTGAGCCATAAACAAGGGTAACTGGCTCACGCCAAGCCCATTCAGTGTGGCGGTCAGTTGCGCTGTGCTGTCGTTGACAGATAACTGGCTGCCCTGTTGCTGAATTTCCATCGATTGTTGTTTATTACTAAATCGCAGTGGCATCACACGGTTTGTTTTACGCGAGCGGTAGTAAATGATGCGGTGATTGCTGCTAAGGTCATCCGGTGTTTGCGGAGTACCATATTGTTGCAGGTAACGCGGTGCAGCACAGGTAACAAACTTCAGTTCGGCGATGCGTTTAGCGATCAGCGAGGTATCACTGAGCTCACCGCCGCGGATCACGCAATCTACGTTGTCGGTCAGTAAATCGATATTGGTGTCACTGACCCCCAACTCCAGCTGAATCTCCGGATATTGCTGTATAAAAGACGGCAGTGCCGGCAGCAAAATAAAGTTGGCTATGGCAGATGCCATATCTACTTTTAACCTGCCGCGTGGCGTGCGCTGCTCATTACTGATGTTACTCTCAATATCTTCAAGTTCATGCAGCAGCTTATTCGTTCTTTCGTAATAAGCTGCCCCTTCCATTGTTACCGTTACCCGCCGCGTTGTACGGTGCAGTAATTTTAATTGCAGATGCGCTTCCAGCTCCTGCACCAGCTTGGTTACTGTAGACTTGGGAATATCCAGTAAATCAGCAGCACGGCTAAAGGTGCCGGCTTCAACGACACGACAAAACACTTTAATAGCTAACAAATGGTCCATGTAGATGAGTCCGAGCGGAAATGACTCTTCTGCGCACTATAAGCAAGGCAGGTGAACTACGCAATGCCTGATATCGCGCAGCAACTTAGTCAACCTAGCTGCCACAGCCACTGGCTACTGCAACAACCTTTACTGACGGCACTGCCCCCTGCTTAACAATCCTGCCTGCTGATAAATCTGGTCGAGTAAACGCATATTATTAATAGCATCCACTCCGCCAGTAAGTGGCGAGGCCTTACCCTGCAGGCAATCCTGCAAGTGCAACAGCTGATAATAGTAGGTGCTGTGGCCGGGCACGCTGTACTTGCGCTCAGTATCGGCTGTTGTCAGTTTGATACTATTTGCCAGATGCGGTGTGATTAAGCCGCTAACTTCTATCTGGCCCTGCGTACCTTCCAGCACCAGGCTGGTATCAGGCGTGCGGCTTAAATGCTCCGCCATACTGCAACCGATATCAGCAAACACACCATTATCAAATTGCAGCCGGGCGTGCATCGTTACGTCTATCTGCGCACCATCCTCTGCGGTTGCGCTGCGGATACACCCAGCGCTTTGCACGACAGGCTCGCTGCCCATTACGGTGCGAACCCAATGCAGCGGATAACACCCTAGATCCATCATGGCACCGCCACCCAGCGCAGCTTCATGACGTAACGAACCGGCAAAGTATGGGATCCGCACGGAGAAGTTACCGCGCAAATGTAAAAGTGGGCCAATAGCACCGGACTGCACCAGTGAAAGCACTTCAGCAAACAGCGGATGAAAGCGGTAGTGAAATGCCTCCAGCAGTAATCTGCCCGAAGCCTCAGCACTGTGCACCATAGCGCTTGCTTCGGAGGCATCCATCGCAAAGGGCTTTTCACATAACACGTGCTTGCCATGCTGCAACGCCTGCATGGTCCAGTAGGCATGTTCAGAAGGTGGCAGAGCATTATAAATCACATCAACATCATCCCGTGCTATCAGCGCCTGATAACTCTCTGCCACATGAGCGACTGCAAACGTATCAGCATAGGCTTGGGCTTTTGCCTTATTTGACGCTGCAACGGCCTGTGCGGTAAAACCGCTAAGCTGTGGCAGCACCTGAAAGATAGCTTTGTCAGCGATTCTCGACGCCCCGAGTAACCCTATCCGTAACATTGAATGCCTCCTTATGCTGGCAGCAATACGTCTACCTGATAACGTTGCCCGGGCATGATATTGCTAAACACCATATCAGCCTGTGTTTCGCCGTTAACGATAAGCTGAGCTGCTGTCAGTTCAGCCTGACGCCTGATGTTGACAGAAAAATGCGCGCCACGAAACTCACGTTCCAGCGTAACGCCAGACCAGTGCGATGGCAGTTGCGGGTTAAATTGCAGCCCCTGCGGGCAGCCCTTAACACCAAACAGGCCTTCAATCAGACAGCGGTAAATCCAGTGTACGGTGCCGGTATTAAACAACTGGCTGGAACGGCCTGCCGTGCGCGGCAGTTGCTGCCAGGCACCGCGATAATAGTTTGGTATGTATACCGGCAACTGGCCCCGCTGCAGATAATCTGTGGCATCATCCCCCGGCAGCATTTGCCGCAGCACCTGATAAGCCCGGTCAGGCTGCGCAACCTGATAAAGCGCAAACAGATAAAACGCCGCAGCATGGTTATACACCGAGCCGTTCTCGGCCGATCCCGGATGTTTTTGCGTCACACGTCCGACATCGTCACGCATAGCAGTATAGGCCGGTGCCAGCATTTGTACGCCAAAAGGCGTCACCAGTTGGGCATCGATTTCGTTCAGCATCAGCTGAAGTTGCTCAGCATCGGCGGCACCGCTTAACATGGCCCAGCTTTGCGGGTTCAGGTATATACGGCCTTCAACATCTTTACTGATACCAAACACCACGTTATCGTCGGTAATACCGCGGCCATACCACTTGCCATCCCACAGATGGCGGTTAACTGCCTGGTTAAAATTATCTGCTTCTGTACGGTATTGTGCAGCATATTCATGCTGACCTAACTGCTGGCAGATATCCGCCCAGCAGTTAAGCGCATAGGCAGCTGCCAGCGACAGCCAACCCGACACGCCCTTACCTTTGTAGCCGACCATGTTCATCGGGTCACACCAGTCGCCCTGTTCAATATAGCTCAGACCACGCTCATCACGTTTATGCAACAACCAGCCCATCGCCAAACAAAGATGCTCAAAGACAGTCTGTGCCTCATCACTGTCGGCAAAAGCGATCGTCTGTTGTAATAAAGCATAGTCATCCGTCTCCGCAAGATAAGCACTGAGGCATACCGGCAACCAGACACACTGATCCGTATGCGGCACCTGATTGATGTATTTGAGCTCAGCCTCCGGGTGCAATAAAATGCCGTCTGGCATTTCACCACTGCGGTGTTGCTGCGCCAGTGCAGTAAGTAACGCTGTGCGAAAGGCTTGCGGACGCACGTAACTCATGCCCATATTATCCTGCAGATAATTCCGGGTTTGCGGATCTGTGGTCAGGCGGTTGACATCACCATGATAATACACCTGACGTGGCAGCCAGTGATTAACAAAGTTATCCAGCGCTTTATCCGGCGTGGTGATCTGCAGACAGCCCTGCCCCTGCGCGATATAGTCAGCAAATTGTTGCTGTGCAAGGGTAAAACCGTCAGCGGTAGAAAAGTAACGCTGGCGGGCTGCGGCGATTTCTGCTTCATCCAATGCCGGGCCGAACACAAAGCGATAACGCTGCTGCGCACCGGCGGCTAACTGCAAGCGGTATTGCATCACACAGGCTGGCGTTTCATATAAGGCATCGCCTTTATCAAGCTCGGCATGTTGCAATGCGTCCGGCGCATGCAGGCCGCCCTCGCCCTCAAACGACTGCTGCGCACACTGCCAGCTATCAGGTTGAAATTCGGCCAGCAGGAAGGTTTTATCCTTCAACAGTTTGTTTTTAAAGTAATCCGGATACTTCTGGTAGGGCGTCACTGATGAGCAAACAATAGCATTCAGCTGTGGCTCAAAGCGGGCTGACTGGTTCATCCATGACATGTAGCCTACCGGGAAATAGGGATAAATGCTGAGCTTGCGCGGCTGTGGGCTTAAGTTAGTCACCACAAGCTGCCATAGTTCATGCGGCTCGTCCGGGCTTAAGCAGAGCTGCCATTGCAGCTTTAACCCTTGTTGCTGCAATACCCAACTGATATCGCTTTTACCGGCAGAAAACACAAAACTCTCAGCGTTGCTGCGTACAGGCTCATAGGGCACAGAGAAAATCTCGTGGCTCTGCTCATCTTTGATGTATACAAACCGGCCAGGGTGATGCGCATAATAAGGTTGTTCCGGCTGCATAAAGGTTTTTGCTTCCAGATTAGGCGCATGAGCGTACTTTGCCGGTTCTGGTTGCATAAACTGCGCAGTAGCGTAGCCGCGGCAATTCAGCTGGATCATCATGTGTTTGTTCCATAAAAATGCGGCGGCCTGCGGCATTTTCACCGGACTGAACAATTCGTAGCGGTCAGCATTTGGCTGCATAACGACCGCCTGTGTTGCGATAGACATAGTGCGCAGACTCCTTAACTGTAACTGCGTGCTTATGGTGCTGTTAGTACGATTTAGCTGCCGCTTTGCGCTCAGCCAGCTCATATTGAATTTTGGCTAGCTGCTGGTTATCCAGGCTGTAAAACCGCATAACAAATGCAGATAACAGCGCGATAACACCGGGGATCACAGAAATCAGCAGCACTATGCCATCCTGTGATGCAGCGCTTTGCTGCTCATTCGCAACATAACCCAGCAATGCCAGCAGCCAGCCGATTGCGGCTGATGCGATTGCACCACCAAGTTTTTGCGAGAACGTGGCTGCAGAGAATGTCATTGCCGTCGCACGCCGGCCGGTGCGCCACTCGTTGTAATCAGCCGTGTCGGCATACATTGAAAACGCCAGCGGCGATTTTGGTCCAAGCACAAAACCGATTGCCAGATTAATGGCGAAAATAAGGCCTACCTGCTGCGGCGGAACAAAATACAGGCTGATGGACAACACTCCGGTCAGGCTCATCAATAAAATCATCAAGCGTTTTTTATCAATAAAGCGGGTCATTAACGGTGTGCTGGCCGCCCCAAGCGCCAGCGCAAACATATAAGAAGATAAAAACTCGCCCACCAGCTCGGGGCGCTGCACAAAGTATTTAAAATAGTACACACCACTGCCTGCGCGCATGGTGATACAAATCATAATGATCAGCGCCAGTGCAAACAGCACCAACCAGGGTTTATTATCTTTTAAGTCAGCAATATCGCGCCAGGCGGAATCAGGGATCTGATTAATCGGATTGATACGTTCGCGGGTAAACCAGAATGTGATCAGAAACATCAGTGCAGCAGCAACCCCGAAGATCAGCATAGTTAACTGCCAGCCAAGCACATCGTCGCCCTGCCCCAGCCAAGGCACAAGTTTGGGGGTCAGATACGTCACCAGA
>NZ_DATCSY010000073.1:0-2124 GCF_036568245.1 Rheinheimera sp.
GCGCCTTTTTCCGGTTTTTCAGCCTTAGCACTGAACGCGGGCCTTTTAGCTCCAGCACTTCTACCCCGGCAGTACCGGCAAATTTAATTACCCGGCCAAACACCGTGCTTAAGGCAAAGGCATGTAAAAAAGTAGGTAATTGATAACACTTGCTGACAATACGCTGCAGTTTATTCGGTTTGGCTTGGTTCATTGTGGTCTGACCTGTTGATTGTTTAGCGCACTATGCCAAGGTAGAAAGTGAAATGCAAGTTGCCAATTCTGTGTCAGAACCCACGACGGTTTGTTCACGCTAACACGCCGTAAATACGTCCCTGTAGGCTCGATTCGGCCATCCAGGCCTGCAACGGTTAGCTTAGAACAATCCGCCGCTGGCTAGCGAAACTAGTTAGAAGATGCCGGAAGACAGATAGCGGTCACCCCGGTCACAAATAATCGCCACGATTACAGCGTTATCGTGCTGCTCGGCTAATTTAATGGCAGCATGCACGGCGCCGCCGGAGCTGACACCGGCGAAAATGCCTTCTTCACGTGCCAGTTTACGCATCGCATTTAGCGCATCACCCTGGCTGATATCGATAATGCTATCTACCCGGCTTTTGTCGAAAAAGCCTGGTAAATAGGCTTCTGGCCAGCGGCGGATGCCCGGAATGCTGGCGCCTTCAGCCGGTTGCAGGCCTATTATCTGAATAGCGCTGTTTTGCTCTTTCAGAAAACGCGATACACCCATAATGGTGCCGGTAGTGCCCATGCTGGAGACGAAGTGGGTAATTTTATGCTGGCTTTGCTGCCAGATTTCAGGCCCGGTGCTGGCGTAATGTGCTGCCGGGTTATCCGGGTTATTAAACTGGTCCAGCACTATGCCTTTGCCTTGCGCCTGCATTTGCAATGCTAAGTCACGCGCGCCTTCCATGCCTTGCTCTCTGGTGACCAGAATCAGCTCAGCGCCATAAGCGCGCATGCTGCTTTTGCGCTCGTCGGTGGCGTTGTCGGGCATGATAAGCGTCATCTTATAGCCTTTGATCGCGGCGGCCATCGCCAGCGCAATACCGGTATTACCGCTGGTGGCTTCGATAATACGATCGCCGGCCTTTATGGTGCCGCGATTTTCGGCCTGAACTATCATATTCAGTGCTGGCCGGTCTTTTACCGAACCTGCCGGGTTATCACCTTCGAGCTTCAGTAGCACTGTGCTGTTGGTGTGTGCCGCAAGCCGTTGTAGCTTTACCAGCCGTGTTCCGCCAACAGCGTGTTCAATAGTGGTAAAGCTCATAGGTGTCGCCTCTGTTAGCGGTAAAACGCTTCTACCGTGCCTTTTACCGTCATTAATAACGGTTGGCCACGGCGGTCCAGCGCCTTAGCGGCAGCGACTTTTACCCAGCCTTCGCTGATACAGTATTCTTCTACGTCAAAGCGCTCTTTACCGTTTAAGCGGATGCCGACATCGTGTTTAAACACTTCGGCGTTATAGTGCTTGCTGCGTGGATTAACGCATAGACGATCCGGTAAATCCGGTTTTGTCGTTGTATCGTTAGTCGCGTCAGTTGTATTAGTGTCGTTCATCGCTTTAACCCGTGATTACAGAAAGTGCGTCATTGTAGGCAAAGCTGACAGGGGGCTCAAGTGCAAGTAGCAGAAGCCCTTATAACAAGCTGCCTAAACGGATGCCGGCAATGCTGATGTAACGTACGTTGTCATTGCGGCTGGCTTAAGCGCTGCAGATTGTCGCAAATTACGGCTGCGGCAATACCGACATTCAGTGACTCGGCCGCGCCAAAGGCGGGTATGGTAATTTTATGGCTGATAATATGTTCCAGCTCTTTGCTGATGCCGTTGGCTTCATTGCCCAGCACAATAAAGCCGCCATTTTGTGTCAGCGTCAGGCTGTGCACCGATTCCCCGCCAAGGTAAGCACCATAGACCGGCAGTGTGCTGGTTGCCAGCAGTGCCGGCAGCGGTTGGTAATGCAACTGCACCCTTAAGAAGGAGCCTTTGGCGGCGGCTATCACCTTGGGGTTATAGCAGTCGGCAGTGTCGGGCGAGCAAATAATATGTTTGATACCGTACCAGTCGGCAATGCGGATAATTGTGCCGAGGTTACCAGGATCATTTACCTGATCAAGC
>NZ_DATCSY010000074.1:0-6319 GCF_036568245.1 Rheinheimera sp.
CTACCTGCCACCATCACAGCGTAAAACATAAAGGCTGTCAGCTCACCGGCACTGATTTTACCGGCCAGCACGTCATGTGCGCCAACCCAGCTGATTAACACCATAGCGCTGATACTCAGCAACATCACTGCGGCAATCAGCAATGAGCGGTAAAAAATCCGCTGCTTTGCCGTCTGCATTACCTGTTCAATACGCCCGGCAAACAGCTGTTTGTCGTACCCTTCATGGCCATAAGACTGCACAGTGTGAATTTCGTGCAGGCTTTCATCGACATAGGCACCAACATCCGCTAAGCGGTCCTGACTGGCGCGCGATAACACCCTGACCTTACGGCCCAGCACGATTATCGGCAGCAGTACCAACGGCACCGCCAGTAGCACTAATGCTGTCATCTTAAAACTGGTCAGCGCCATCATCAGCAGGCCACCACACGCCGTCACGGTTGAACGCAGTGCCATCGACAAGCTGGAACCGACCACGCTTTGCAATAATGTCGTATCGGCGGTAAAGCGTGAAATGACTTCACCGGTGCGCATCTGGCTGTAGAAAGACGGCGAAAGCGTTAACATGTGCTGATACACCTGATTACGGATATCTGCACTTACCCGCTCACCCAGCCAGGTCATCAGGTAAAAACGGCAAAATACCGCTGCGGCTGTAAAAGCACACAGCAATAAAATACCCAGTGTAATGCGATTAAGGCCGCTGCTGTTATTGGCGACAAAGCCGTCGTCTACCAGCATCCGCACGCCCTGCCCCAGCGCCAGCCAGCTCAGCGAACCTAACAGTAAAAACAGTATCGCCAGCGCCACCTGTTTACGGTAAGGCAGTAAAAAACCGGCGAGCCACGGCAGCACCTTGTTAACGGGTTGCATAGTCGCCCCCGGAGGTAAGCTGATAGCGTGGTAAAAACCAGGCAGGCCAATACGGTGTCATGCAATATCCTTGGTCAGGGAAAAGTTGAGCGAACATTATTGTTGCGCCGGTAAGGCTTTGATTGTTTCTGGCCGGCGCCACAGCCAGATCGCGACAGCAGATAAAAACAACGGTAACAGCAGTTTTAGCCAAAAAGGCGCGGCGGAAAACTGCAGCGCTATAACACTTGCCAGCATCATCACCGATGCCAGCAGCTTAGCCCGGCGGGACACGATACCGTGGCTGCGCCACTGCACCAATGCCGGGCCGTATTTCGGATGTGTCAGCAGGCGCTGCTCCAGCGCCGGCCAGCCCTTGCCCGCCGCCCAGGCACTTAACAGCACAAAAGGCACGGTTGGCAGCCCCGGTAACGGGATGCCAATTAACCCCAGTAGCAGGCTCACCAGCGCCAGTGCACGCCAGAACACTATCCGCGTCAGATGCCACATTCGTTTTTATACCCTGATGCCAGTGTTAACAGTTAATTGTCACTCAGGGTAACCACTTCCAGCACGGCTGATGTTGCCTTAAGACCTGCCTCTGTAGCACCGCCAAGCACATAGACTTTGTTGTTCAGTGTAACGGCCCCCAGACCGTGCCGGGGCAGCGGCATGCTGCCCTGTTGCTGCCAGCTATCTGCTGCAGCATCATATTGCCAGACTGGCGCATAAACCCCGCCGTCATTGTCAAAATACTCGCCACCAAACACCAGTATATGCTGCCCCAGCGCTGCAGCTGCTAAACCGCCACTGGCCTGCGGCATGGGTGCCAGCTGTTGCCACTGCGACAATGCCGGATCAAAACGCTGTAATAACGCCAGATTGCCAGCACCGACTTTGCGCCCACCCATCATGTAAAGCTGCTGCTTTAGCGCAACGGCACTGGCGCTGTTTAACGGTGTCGCAACCGGTGCAGCTTTGCTGACCGTCAGGCTTAGCGGGTCAAACACCCAGTGCCAGTTCACATCGGCTTGATCGCGCCACTGCGCGTTCTCAGGCCCTGATGGCGAGCGGCCACTGACAAAATGAACGTTACCGTTCAGTACCACCGCCACCGTTTCTGTCAGCGGCTTTGGCAGCTGCGCAACTTTGCGCCAGACGCCGTTGGTTTCATCCAGTTGCAGAATGTCCGCACTGGCACTCCAGCGCCCGCCATTTGCAATAACAAAACCACCGAATAAAAACAGCTTATTATCAACCGATAATAAATAAGCATGATGTCGCGCTTCAGGCAGTAATGGCGCCATGGTCCAGCGGTTTATTGCTGGATCATAAACCTGCACTGCCGCCGTCATTTGCTGCTCTGCCTCTGGCAGCGCATCACTTAAACCACCAGCGACATAAATTTTGCCGTTATGCACAGCCGGATAAATTTCCTGCACCGCAATCGGCATTGGTGCCAGCGTGTGCCAATCTAGGCCGCCGGCTTTAGCACAACCAGAGAACAACACTGCCGGTAACACCAGTAGCTGAAGAAATTTCCACATTTGACACCTCATTTTTTCAACTTTACAACCTTTGTACCATAATTAGCTCACTCTAGGTTGCAGGATGCAGGAAGCAGGTAATGAGTCATTGGATCCAACATTTTCGTGACAACAGTAACGCCGCTTACCTGATCTACGTACTTTTGCTGTTAATCCTTATTGCCGACAGCCAAACCCAACTTAGTTTTGCGCATGGTGTGCTATACGCGCAGCTGCTATTGTTGGCAAGTCTGCTCAACCAGCCCTAGGTGCTTAATGTCAGCTTTGTGCTGGCCGTGGCGGCAGTAGTACTGGGTTACTGGTTGTCACCTGCTGCACCGGCGGGGTTTGCATCAGTCTACGTGTTGGCTAACCGTGCCGGTGCGGCCATTTGCCTATTACTGATTTATCTGCAAACGCGCTCCGCCATGCAATTACAACAGCGCGAATCGGCAACCCGGGACAACTTAACGCGGCAACAGCAACAGTTAGAACTGGCCAGCCAGCTGGCCAGGTTTGGCTGCTGGTACCTGGATACGCACAGCAAAATGATTACGCTCAGCACTGCAGCAAACCTTAACCGCGTGTCAGGAGCAATACACCGCCTTTGACATCGAGTGCCCATGCCGGCCAGACAAGTTGCCCCCTGCTGGTTGCGGATTATCGGCCATTGCTGTGCCGACGACAACGCTCTGTTGCAGGGTGTGCTACAGGGCAGCAATGCAGTACACCAGAGCGAAATGCGCCTGATACAGGCGCAGCAGCGGTTTCAAAAATGGGCCGACAGTATGCCCATAGTAGTTTGGACAGCCGCCAGCGATAACCAGCTAACCTTTGTCAGCCAACTGATGTCCACATTTAGCGGCATGCAAACAGAAGACCTACTGCTAAACTGGCTGGATATAGTTCACCCGGAAGACCGTGAACGGGTAATGTCACATTGGCAACACTGCCTGCGAACCGGCGATCCGTACAACATAGAGTTTCGTTTTCGCCGGTTAGATGGTCAATATATCTGGCACCTGACCCGTGCCGTGGCAGTATATGACAACTATGGCCAGATTGAAAAATGGCTTGGCTCAGCCATGGCATTGGGGGCTGGTGCCAAACCTGGCCTGGCGCTGGTTAGTCCGGCTCGGGTGACTTAGCTATGCGCGGCAGCTTTACTGTAAAACAGCTGCCTTTACCCACTTCACTGACCACATCTAAAATACCTTTGTGCCTTTCAATGATGCTGCGCGATAAGGCTAAACCAAGCCCGGTGCCCTGGCCCTTGGGTTTAGTGGTGTAAAATGGCTGAAAAATCTGCTCCAATTTATCCGCCGCTATGCCACTGCCGGTGTCGGCCACGCTAAACCAGACCCACTGCGCATCAAAACCGGTACTGATCGTAATAGTACCCTGCTGCGCTATCGCCTGTGCTGCATTAACCAGTAAGTTAAGCAGCACCTGATTAAGCTGGGACGGAATGCAATACACTGGTGGTAACTGGCTAAACTGACACACGACTTCGGCTTTGTATTTAAGCTCATTCGCCACGATATTAAGCGTGCTTTGTATGCCCAAGTGCAGATCCGTCAGCACAAACTCGGCGTCTTCCAAATGCGAAAAGTCTTTTAAATCACGAATGATGCCAATCACCCGCTGTAAGCCTTCTTCGGACTCCTTTACCAGTTTGGGTAAATCGTCACACAGATAGGCAAAATCAAACTGCTGCAATAACGACTGCGCCTCGTCGTTGTTCAGGCGCTGGCTAAGAATACGTACCAGACGGATCAGGCTGTCAGAGTATTCGGCCAGTACCGTCATATTGGAGGCAATATAGCCAACGGGATTGTTAATCTCATGTGCCACGCCAGCAGCCAGCTGACCAATAGACGCCAGCTTTTCCGACTGCATTAACTGTTCGGTTAATACCTCAACCTGATGTTGCAGTTCAGTCACCTGGTGCTGCAGCGATGCATGAGTAGACATAGTTTACCTGTCAGTTTGTTGGGTTTGCCCGGCGTAACGCTTAAAGGCGGCGCGAATTTCTTCGCGTAACTCGTTATCCTGCCAGGGCTTGGTCAGAAACTTATAAATGGCGCCCTGATTAATCGCCTCGGTGACAGAGCGTAAATCAGTATAGCCGGACAACACCAAACGTATGGTCTCCGGGTACATATCTTTAACCTGACGCAGAAACTCAGTACCGTTCATTTGCGGCATGCGCTGATCAGACACTATCACCTGCACATCGTGCAACGCTAGCAACTCAAAGGCCTGTTTGGCACTGGTACAGGTCAGTACGGTGTACGGCTCTTTACGCAATAAGCGCTTTAGTGCATGTAAAATATTGTCCTCATCGTCAACCAGCAATAAGGTCTGTTGACTGCCTGCTTGTCTGTGCTGTTGCTTAGCCGCGTAGTAGCGCAAAAACTGTTCAGTATCAGCAGCAGACATCGGTTTAGCAAAATGATAGCCCTGAAACTCATCACACAAACTTTTCCCCAGCAGCGCGGCTTGAGCATCATTTTCCACGCCCTCTGCTACCACTTTTACGTCCAACTGGTGCGCCATCGCAATAATAGCGCGGCAAATTGCGGCATCACGTTTATCCGTAACAATATCGCGGACAAAGTCGCGATCTATTTTCAGCTTGTCTATCGGTAAACGTTTTAAGTAACTCAGGCTGGAATAACCAGTACCAAAATCATCTATCGCAATGCTAATACCCAACTGCTTTAGCCGATGCAGTTTTTCAATCACGTATTCTATATTCTCTAACAGCAGCGATTCCGTCAGCTCTAATTGCAAATAACGCGCCGCTAAGCGCTGCACTGTCAATGTCTGTTGTAGCTGCTCGATAAACTCGCTACGCTGAAATTGCATTGATGACAGGTTAACGGCAACGGGCACAGACGCCAGCTGCTGTTGCTGTAACTGGTAGTTAAACGCACAAGCTTGCTCCAGCACCCACTGACCAATTTCAACTATCATACCGGTATCTTCTGCCACCGGAATAAACTCTTCCGGGCTGATAAAGCCTTGCTCAGGATGTGGCCAGCGTAACAGCGCCTCAAGCCCCACCAGCTCATTAGTGACTGCATCGACCTGCGGCTGGTAATACAGTTCAAACTCCTGCTGGTCTATTGCTTTACGCAGCATAGACTTCAGGCTCAGTTGTTTACTGAGCAGTTGGTCCATCTCAGCTTTGTACCACTGATAGGTATTACGACCTAACTGCTTTGCCCGGCACATGGCTAAGTCGGCCTGTTGCACCAGTTGCATTGGCTCTGTCAGCTCGCTGCCTGACACACTGATGCCGATACTGGCTGTCAGTTGTATCTCCTGCCCCTGCAGTGTGACAGGTTCGGCTATCGTGGTCAGAATGCGCCCGGCAAGCTGCGGCAGCAGCTCATCGTCTTGTACATCTGGCACCAGCAGGACAAATTCGTCGCCTCCTATCCGGGACAGCGTATCACCGGGACGGATCAGGGCAACAATACGGCTGGTGACCAGCTTTAACACCTCATCACCGCTTAGATGTCCCATGCTATCGTTAATCAGTTTAAAGCCATCCAGATCGATAAACAGCACTGCCACTTTTTGCGCATAACGCTGACTGATATTACAACTCTGGCTTAACCTGTCACGCAATAAACTACGATTTGGTAGCCCTGTCAGTAAATCATGCGAGGCGTTATGCGCCAATTCTTGCTCGTATCGTTTCTGTGCCGTAATGTCAGTTTGAATACCGATATAGTGGGTAATATCACCGCGTTCATCCGGCACTGGCGCCAAAAATAAATTGTTCCAAAACAGGCTGTTATCTTTACGATAGTTTTTCAGCACCACAGAGCACTCCTGGCGCAGGGTTATGGCATCACGCATCTGTTTTACTGCTAGTCCGTCTCGTTGCTGGCCTTGCAAAAAGCGGCAGTTACGGCCCTGTGCTTC
>NZ_DATCSY010000075.1:0-10237 GCF_036568245.1 Rheinheimera sp.
AAGCTCTGCCTCAATTTTACCGTTCGCAGTAAGCCCGCCGTTAGCCTGCGGCATAGACAGGCTTTTCAGCGCGCAGTACACTGGGGCGGTAAATTTATTAACAAACAAGGTTATAGGTGTGAATACTGAAAGTTTGTCGCAGCAGCAAATCGCAGAGATAAAAGGTCATTTTGAGTTTTTCGACCGTGACGGCAATGGCCGTATTGATTTACCGGAATTTATTGAGCTGCTAACCACGTTGGCACCGAAAACCAAAGTGAGCCATGTGGAAGAAGGTTTTAAACTTATCGACAGCAATAACAATGGTTATATCGACTTTGCGGAGTTTCTGGCCTGGTGGCAGGACTGCTGGTTCGAATACTAAGTTGTTCAAATACTGCGTTTAACGTTTGCGGTTTGCTGCTTTTGCAATATCAGGCAAACCGCCCCGTCTGTTAACGGTACCACTTAATCCGCAAAACTGATCTTACCCATGGTGACACCCGGTATACCTTCGCGGGCGTTACTGAATTTCTGTTTACCGCCCACTAAACACTCATTGGCCAGTACCGCAAATAACACCGCTTCTTTGGCATCGGGGTTAATGCCCAGCTCAGCCGTGGTTTTAATGCTGACATCCGGCAGGGCCTGCTGAATCTGGCTCATCAGTAACGGGTTATGAATACCACCGCCGCTGGCGTAAATCACAAAGTTATCAAGCTGTGCGGTGGTTTGCTGTATTGCGCTGATAATCATATCAGCCGAGAAACGGTTTAACGTCGCCATAATATCGCCATGGCTTAACGCCTCTGTGCCTGATTGCTGCTGCGCTTTGGCCAGATAGCTTAGGTTAAACACTTCCGGCCCGGTGGTTTTGGGGAAATTAAGCGCGAAAAAACCATCCTGTTTTAATGCGTTCAGTAAAGGCTCACTCACGCTACCGGCTTTAGCCAGCGATGAGTCTTTATCGAAATATTTACCCGGGTAATGTTTTTGAATAAAGGCATCCATCATGGTATTACCGGGGCCGATATCACTGCTGAATACCGCTTCAGCGTCCAGCGTTTGTGGCAGCCAGGTAAAGTTAGCTATGCCGCCGATATTGAGCATAATGCGGTTTTCATCGCGGCTGCTAAACAGCAGGTAATCGCCATACACTGCCAGTGGCGCGCCCTCGCCACCGGCGGCAATGTGCTTTTGGCGAAAGTCGCTGATGGTGGTAATGCCGGTGGTGACCGCCAGATGATCGCCATCGCCTATCTGCAGCGTGGCGTTGCCATATTCAGCGATATTGTGCTGGCGTTTCGGGCAGTGAAAAATGGTTTGGCCGTGGCTGGCAATAATATCACCATCTGCGGCTTTTAACTGCCACTGTTCTAAACACTGATTAATCATCCGGCCATGCTCTATGCCTATCCAGGGGTTTAACAGCGTAACGGCCTGTAAGTCGACATCGCGTTTAGAAAACACCGCCTTAACCCGCTGTTTGTAATCGGCGGCATAATCTACCGTGGTAAATTGCAACAGCCTGATGCCCGTATCCAGGCCGTCACCGCAAAGCTCGCACAAGGCAACGTCCAGGCCGTCAAGCGAGGTTCCGCTCATCAGGCCTATTACCTTACGGCTGGGTTTAGCTGCAATATCAAATAACTGCTGAATATGGCTGTGCATAACAATTCCTTAAACACTGCTGTCGATAGGCAGCGACTTTAACATGAATAATTTATCCGACAATACATACATATTAACTAAATAAAATTGCAAAGCCAGCAACTCTGGGGTATATATTCATAAAAATACAAACAACAATGTATAAATAATTCATAAACCCTAACCGACACTATTGCGTTAGCAACAGGGAGTATACACAGATGACATCTTACCTCAGCAAACAAAATACCCGGCGCAACCTGCGCCAGGCTTCGAAACTGGCTCTGGCGGTAAACCTGGCTCTATTCAGCCAGTTAGCGCTGGCCCAACAGACTGATGCCCAAGCCGGTGCGGAAAAAACCGAAGTGATCACCATAACCGGTTCACGTATTGCCCGTACTGAACTGGTAGCATCAAGCCCGGTGGCTTCTGTCGATGAAGTACAAATCCAGCTTGACCGCGCGGTAAACGTTGAAGACATTACTGCCAAATTGCCACAGGCGGCAGCCGGAGCCAACGCCACAGGCGCAACGGTAGGTGACTCTTTAGGTTCATCCACTATCGACCTGCGCAGCCTGGGCCAGAACCGCACCCTGGTGCTGATTAATGGCACCCGCGCTGTACCGTTTAGTTTCCGTAACTCAGTTGATGTGAATATTATCCCGGCCGGCCTGATTAAACGTGTTGACGTATTAACCGGTGGTGCAGCAGCCGTGTACGGCGCCGATGCAGTAGCCGGCGTAGTAAACTTTATTATGGACGACAAGTTTGACGGTGTTGAACTGTCGGCCAGCTATGAAACCGCTGATGGCGGCGCTGAGAAATTCAATACCGAAGCGATTTTCGGTGGCGACATTGCCAGTGGCCGTGGTCATATTACCGGTTACGTTGGCTACTCTGAGCGTAAAGACCTGCTGGCAGGCGAGCGCAGCTGGGCGATGCAAAACAGCGGCAGCATTATCAATACCGGCGGTTTTTATACCGATGTTGCCTCAGGCAATAGCTTCGGTATCGACAATAACGGCGCGGTTACTGCCGGCCGCAACACAGTAAACGTCACCGGTGAGCGCAACCTGATCCAACCGATGGACCGCTTATCAGCCGGTTTATTCTTTGGTGTTGAATTAAGCGACTACGCCGAGCTGTATGGCCGTGGTATGTACGCCAAAGTGAAAGTAGATGGCGCCGGTGCAGCTGGCCAAACCCCGGTTACCGTAAACGAGCAGGTTACATTAACCGCTGACAACCCTTATATTCCGGCGGCTGCACGTGATTTAATTACCTTTGATGCCAACGGCAATGCACTGGTAAATGTTGAACGTAACCTGGGCCTGGGCCTGCAATACACCGCCGCCGTGCGTGAATCCAGCCAGTTCCAGCTGGGTTTAAAAGGCATTTTAACCGACAGCTTAAGCTACGATGTGTATGCGCAGTACGGCAGTACCGATGAAACCTCAACCATCTATAACAATGCCTACAAGATTAATAACAGCGGTGCCAGCCGCTTTGGCGCTATCGCCAACAGCAGCGACATTTTTGACCCGGCGCTGGATTTAACCAATTTTGGCGCCCCGCTACTGTATTCAAACCGCGAGCGTACGCAAAGCGTGTTGGCGGCAACCTTATCAGGCGATTCAGCCCCGCTGTTTGAACTGCCAGCCGGCGCAGTAAGCTATGCACTGGGTTACGAATACCGTAAAGAAACCGGTAAACAAACACCGGGCGATGCGTTCCGTAACGGCACCAGCTTTGCCTCTGTTGGTGTGTTTGATATGGATGCCGGCTTTGACAGCAAAGAAGTGTATGCAGAAGTCTTAGTGCCGTTACTGTTTGATCAGCCTTTCTTTGACCAGTTAGATTTTGAAGGTGCTTACCGCATTTCAGAGTACTCAAACACTGATGCAGAAAACACTTACAAACTGGGCCTGAACTGGGCAATTAACAGCGATGTGCGTATCCGCGCCAGCCACCAGACCGCATTCCGCGCACCAAACCTGGGCGAGTTCGCCAGCCCAATCACAGCGTTATCACTGGCCTTGTTTGACCAGACCAGCGATCAGTTCGTACCGCGGTTTGCCGGCCGCTTCGATGGTGACCCGTGTTTACTGGGTACCGGTAATGCCGAGCAGTGTGCCCGTTATGGTGCAGCCCCTGTCGGTACGCCGTTTGATGCCTCAACCGCCAGCTATACCTATGGTGGTAACCCTAACATCAAACCAGAGCAGGCAGAATCCACCACTGTGGGTATCGTTTATACACCGTCTTACCTGAATGGCTTTGACGTTACGCTGGATTACTACACCATCGAAATTACCGATGCTGTTAGCCAAATCCAGCCAGCTGCTGCACTGAAAAACTGTTATATCGATAACCCTGTTGCCGGTAACCCACTGTGTGACGCTGTACTGCGTGACCCGCAAACCGGTTTAATCAGCACCGCTATCGTTAACGACTTTAACCTGGCTGCGGTACAGCAGGACGGTATAGATTTAGCAGTAAACTATCGTTTTAACGCCCCTGAAGTACTGGGTGGTGCCATGAAGCTGAGCTACCAGGGTACGCTTATCACCAAGCAAACCAGGCAGAACAACGCCACTGTCGCGGCTATCGACTGTAAAGGCACCTTTGGCAGCGCCTGTTCGGGTGACTTTGCCAGCGTGCTGCAGGCAGACTACAAGCACCGCATGACACTGGACTGGAATCTGGACACCGTAGGTGTGCAGCTGGGCTGGCGTCGTATCGGCGAAGTTGAAAATGCCGCAGACCGTAGCATCAGCATCGGCGCGCAAAACTATATTGATCTGGCCGCCTCCTGGCAAGCAACGGACGAGCTTAGCGTAACAGCCGGTATTGATAACCTGCTGGACAAAGAGCCACCACTGCCGGCCTCAGGTGCTAACCACTTTAATACCGTAAGTGACTACCCGGTTCTGGGCCGCACTTTAGGTATTTCACTGCGCTACACCCCCGCGTTCTAATCCCGGACACGGTGTTTCCCGGCCTGTATTGCAGGCCGGGCTTTTCAATTTGCTCCTGTCATAATAAGCTGCTGACTATATCGTTTTTACCGTATCAGGCCGGATGGCAGAAAACTGTGCCTCTGACGCCATAAACAGGACGAATGGATGTCTGTACTTGATAAAATAAATGCCTTGCGTGAAAAACTGCCGCGCGCAGAGCAGCAACTGGCCGACTATATTCTGGCCAACCCGGACCATATCCGCGATATGCCCTCACAAATGCTGGCCAAAGCAGTCGGCATCAGCCAGGCAAGCGTGGTGCGCTTTACGCAAAAACTAGGCTATAAAGGCTACCCTGATTTTAAATTTGCCATCAGCGACAGCCTGCATCATCAGGTACCGGCTATCAGCGGCGACAAGCTGCACGGTGAAATTTCGCTGGATGATACTTTCAGTACCATGCGGGAAAAACTGCTGGCCAGTAAAATTAATGTGTTGCAAAAAACCCATGCTATTAACTCACAAACCAGTTATGAGCAGGCCGCGTTGTGGCTACGCACTGCCAAACGGGTGTTGTTGTGCGGTAAAGGCGGTTCGGCACTGGTGGCGAAAGATTTCTCATACAAGCTGCAAAAGCTCGGCACGGCTGCATTGGCCGAAACCGATACCCATATCCAGCTGGCCAATATCGCCAATTACACCGGTGAAGATGTACTGGTAGTGCTGAGTGAATCGGGCGAAACGCCGGACAGCGTAAAAATTACCGAACAAGCGGCGGCCAACGGTGTGCAGATCATCAGTATTACCGCCTACGGCAGCAACAGTGTGGCTAAACTGGCCGGGCTGAATTTATATACGGTAGCGGATGAAAGCTCTGCCCGGCTGTCGTCGATCCTGGCCCGTAATGCGCAGGAGCTGGTTATCGATACGCTGTTTATTCTGTTAACCCAAACCTGCCCGCAAGGCCGCAAAAAACTGGCAGCATCCAATAAAGCCGTCGACACCTTTTTAGCCCGAAAACGCTAGTACTTGCAAAACCGCTAATGTAGTGCGGTAAAAGCTTGATCCAGCGCATAAGTGTTCGCCGCGTTAGCTTGTATAGTGGTGTCACTGTACTACTTTGTAGGTACGGCTTCCCATTAACCTGCTCACGCGGAGTATGCAGATGGATATTGTAGACCTGTCCCGACTTCAGTTCGCCTTTACGGCAATGATCCACTTCCTGTTTGTGCCTCTTACTCTTGGCCTGTCATTTTTGCTGGCCATTATGGAATCGGTTTATGTGATGACCGGTAAAACCATTTACCGCGACATGACCAAGTTCTGGGGTAAGTTGTTTGGTATTAACTTTGCGCTGGGGGTCACCACCGGCATTGCGATGGAGTTCCAGTTTGGTACCAACTGGTCCTACTATTCGCATTATGTCGGCGATATTTTTGGCGCACCGCTGGCGATTGAAGCCCTGATGGCGTTCTTTCTTGAATCAACGCTGTTTGGCCTGTTCTTTTTTGGCTGGGACCGTTTAAGTAAAGAAAAACACTTAGCGGTCACCTGGCTGATGGCGCTGGCGACTAACCTGTCTGCGCTGTGGATCCTGGTTGCCAATGGCTGGATGCAGCACCCTGTTGGTTCGGTGTTTAATATCGATACCATGCGCATGGAACTGACCAGCTTTGCTGACGTGCTGTTAAACCCGGTGGCGCAGGTAAAGTTTGTCCACACCGTATCAGCCGGCTATGTCACCGGGGCCATTTTTGTACTGGCGATTTCCAGTTGGTATTTACTAAAAGGCCGTGATTTAGCCTTTGCCCGGCGCAGCTTTGCCATCGCATCGGCTTTTGGCCTGGCCAGTGCGTTGTCCGTGATCGTGCTGGGGGATGAGTCCGGTTACGAGCTCGGCGACGTGCAAAAAGTCAAACTGGCCGCGGTTGAAGCTGAGTGGCATACCCATCCGGCACCGGCCGCTTTTACCGTATTTGGTATTCCTGACCGCGAAGCCGAAAAAACTGACTACGCATTAAAAATACCGGCGGTACTGGGGCTGATCGCCACCCGTTCTCTGGATGAGGAAGTTACCGGGTTATCCGATCTGAAAAAGCAACATTTAGAGCGCATTATCCGCGGTCAGGAAGCTTATGTATTGCTGCAGCAATACCGCGCTGGCGATAAGTCGGCCGCCACGGCTGAGCGCTTTAATCAGCTGAGTGACGATTTGGGCTACGGCATGTTACTGACAGCCTATACCGATGATGTCGCCAATGCGACTAATGAGCAGATTGCCCAGGCAGTGGAAGACTCTATCCCGGCGGTAGGCCCGCTGTTCTGGAGTTTCCGCCTGATGGTGGCTTGTGGTGTCTCAATGTTAGTGCTGTTTACGCTGGCATTCTGGCACAGTGCGCGGCGCACGGTGCAAAAGCCCAGATGGCTGCTCAGATTTGCGCTGTTCAGCCTGCCTCTGCCCTGGCTGGCCAGTGAAGCCGGCTGGTTTGTTGCTGAATATGGCCGCCAGCCCTGGGCTATAGGTGAAATTCTGCCAACCCATATGGCGGTGTCACAGCTGACGGTAACAGACATCTGGATCAGCTTAGGCAGCATAATGGTGCTGTATACCATCTTTGTCATCATCGAAATGTGGCTGATGACCAAGTACGCCAGGCTCGGGCCTTCCAGCCTGCATACCGGTAAATATGATTTAGAAACCCCAGCTGGCGCGAAGGAGGCATAACATGGATTACGAAGCACTACGGTTTATCTGGTGGCTGTTAATTGGTGTGTTACTGATTGGCTTTGCCATCACCGATGGTTTTGATATGGGTGTTGCAGCCCTGCTTAAAGTGATAGGTAACAGCAATGATGAGCGCCGGGTGATGATCAATGCCATAGCGCCGCACTGGGATGGTAATCAGGTATGGCTTATCACTGCCGGTGGCGCTTTGTTCGCCGCCTGGCCTACCGTTTATGCGGCATCGTTCAGTGGTTTTTACCTGGCACTGATGCTGACATTATTCGCCCTGTTCTTACGGCCTATTGGCTTTGAATACCGCGCCAAAATAGACAGTGACACCTGGCGTAACCGCTGGGACTGGGCTTTAACGGCAGGCTCTGCCATACCGGCACTGATTTTCGGCGTGGCCTTTGGCAACCTGCTGCAGGGGGTGCCGTTTCACTTTGACGATATTCTACGCCTGCACTACACCGGCAGCTTTTGGGCGCTGTTAAACCCGTTTGCACTGCTGGCCGGCGTTCTTAGCCTGCTGATGTTTGTTAACCACGGCGCGGCTTACCTGCAACTGAAAACCGAAGCCGATTTAAAACAGCGCAGTGAAAAGTTAGCGACCTTAACGTCGCTGGTATGTGCTGCGGTGTTTGTATTAGCCGGGGTTTGGTTGTACTTCGGCATCGACGGTTATGTGGTAAACAGCGTCATTGATACCAATGGCGCCAACCGTACTACAGAAAAAGCCGTGGCAATGGTCAGCGGTGCCTGGTTTAGCAACTATGGCAAATGGCCACTGCTATGGCTGGTGCCGACGCTTGGTGTAGCCGCGTTTTTACTGTGCGCGCTGGCCAGCAAAGGCCAACGCCATGTATTGGCCTTTATCAGCTCATCAGTTGCTATGGCGATGGTGATCTTAACCGCCGGTATCAGCATGTTCCCGTTTGTGATGCCGTCAAGCTCAATGCCGGCGCACAGCCTGACCATGTGGGATGCAACTGCCAGTGAAACCACACTGATGATCATGCTTGTGGTGGCCTGTGTCTTTGTGCCGCTTATTCTGGCTTACACCGCATGGAGTTATTTTGTCATGCGTGGCCGCTTAAACGAGCAGCACATCCGTGACAACAGCCATTCGCTGTACTGATAACCGACTAAGAAGGAGCCAATTATGTGGTATTTTGCCTGGATTTTAGGGGTATTACTGGCCTGCTCATTTGGCATTATCAACGCCATGTGGCTGGAGTTAAATGGCTACGAAGGCGAGGAAAACCAAGCTGACTAGCCCAAACCACGCCGGTACACAGCTAAAACAGTTGTTACGCCCACAGCAGCCTGCGTTATTTGCTGCTCTGGGCCTGGCGGTTTTAGCCTGCCTGTTATTTATTCTGCAAAGCTATCTGCTGTCGGTACTGTTTGCCAGTTGGCTAACCGGCAGCAGTGCGCTAAACCCGCTGAACACTGACGCTGTTGCACTACTGGGCACACTGCTGCCCTGGCTGGCGCTGTGCCTGTTGGGACGGCCGTTATTACAATATGGCCGCGAGCAGCTAAGCCTGCGTGCCAGCCAGCAGATACGCGTTGACCTTCGCACCACTTTGCTGGATAAACTGGCGCAAGCCGGGCCAGGCAAAAGCCGGTATGGCAGTGATGGCAGCTTAAGCAGCGCCGTGCTGGAGCAGGTAGATGCACTGGATGGGTTTATCAGCCGTTATTATGTGCAGCGTTATCTGGTGCTGATCACGCCGTTGCTGCTGGTGACAGCAACCTTTGTCTACAGCCCACTGGCAGCGGTTATTCTGCTTATTACCGCGCCTCTGGTGCCGGTCTTTATGGTGTTACTTGGCAATGCTGCAGCCGCCGCCAGTCAGCGCCAGCTGCAGCAGCTAAGCCGCATGAGTGGCCGCTTTCTTGATCTGGTACGCGGCGTCAGCACCTTGCAACAACTGCAAGCCACTGAGCGGGCCAGTGCGACAGTAGCCAATGCAGCCGGGCACTATCGTGACAGCAGTATGCAGGTGTTAAAGCTGGCGTTTTTATCCACTGCCGTGCTGGAGTTTTTCTCGGCGCTGGCGATTGCCCTGCTGGCGCTTTATCTTGGGCTGGGGTTACTGGGTATTTTGCCCTGGGCCAAAGGTGAGATCCCGGTTCCGTATCAGGGCGCGCTGTTTATTCTGCTGCTGGCACCGGAGTTTTATGCGCCGCTACGCCAGTTAGGAAGCGACTATCATGCCAAAGCGCAGGCTGAAGCAGCCATTACTGAACTAACCCCAGTGCTGCACAGCCATAGCTGGCAACATCCGGGCTCGCAGCGGCTGACGCTGCAAAGCGCCCCTCAGTTAAGCGTTGAGCAGCTGCAAATCATCAGCGATGATAACCGCCAGCGGCTGGCACCACTGAGTTTCTCATTGGCTGCGGGTGCGCGTGTCGCATTACAGGGCCCCAGCGGGGCCGGTAAATCCAGTGTGTTACATGCATTACTGGGGTTTGTGCCCTATCAGGGCAATATTGCTGTCAACGGGCTGTCGCTGCAACAGCTGGAACGCGCTCACTGGCAGCAGCAACTGGGTTATATGGCGCAGCACAGCAGCATTGCTGCCGCCAGCATTGCCGATAACCTGCGCCTTGCCGCAGCCGGTGCTACCGACGGCCAGCTGATCAGTGCTCTGCAACAGGTAGAGCTTTGGCCACTAATTTGCCAGCTGCCACTGGGCCTGGAGACGCCACTCGGTGAGCGCGGACTGGGTTTATCCGGTGGTCAGTTGCAACGGCTGGCGCTGGCACAGCTGTTATTGCAGGATACTAAGCTTTGGCTGCTGGACGAGCCAACCGCTCATCTGGACGCCGCCACGGCGTACAGGCTGCATCAGCTGATCGGCCAGCTAAGTGCGGGTAAGACGCTGATCATCATTAGCCACCAGTTACATGGTCT
>NZ_DATCSY010000076.1:0-10071 GCF_036568245.1 Rheinheimera sp.
AACGTCATACTGGTGGATTTCCGTGGTTTTGACACCCTGGGCGAAATAACGGTTTTGGGTATTGCTTCACTTGGGATTTTCAAACTGCTGACCAGAATTCCACTGTTTAAGCCCAGCAGTGATGGTGAAGGCCGCCCCTGGGCGCTGGAGCGCCATTCGCTGTTACTGGCAACTGTATCGCAAAGCCTTTTGCCGCTGGCGATTATGGTGTCTATCTACATTTTCTTCCGCGGCCATAACTTACCGGGTGGGGGCTTTATTGCCGGGCTTGTCACGGCTGTCGCCATTATTCTGCAGTACATTGCGCACGGTGTGGATTGGGTGAAGGAGCGGATGAATGTGGAGTATCAACGCGTGGTTGCCATAGGGTTGATGATTGCACTATTTACCGGTGCCGCCAGCTGGCTGTTTGGCCGGCCATTCCTGACATCCTGGTTTGATTATTTCGATGTACCCGTGCTTGGCAAAATTGAACTGGCCAGTGCGATAGCCTTTGATTTGGGGGTTTATATTACAGTCGTGGGTTCTACGCTGCTGATTTTGGCCAATCTTGGTAAGATGACTACAGCGCACCGGCCGGTGCATAAGGAAACGATCTGATGGAAACTCTGTTTGCCAGTTGTATTGGCTTTCTTACGTTCTGCGGTATTTTTCTGATGTTACGTGGCCGCACTTTTCCGGTAATGCTGGGACTGACAATGTTGTCTTACGCTGTCAATCTGTTCATTTTTGCTTCCGGCCGGCTGACACTGCGCGGTGCTGCTGTGCTCGGAACCAGTGAACACTATGCAGACCCGTTACCGCAAGCGCTGGTTCTGACCGCCATCGTTATCGGCTTCGCGATGACGGCTTTTCTGGTCATTCTGGCGATACGGGCCCGCGCAGATCTGGGGAATGATCATGTCGATGGCAAACTGCCAGATGCGGATGGCATGAAAAGGGAGAGTCGTTGATGTGGCATTTAATAACGGCACCTATATTGTTGCCGATGCTTACCGCCCTGATCATTATGCTGCCGCCAGTACACTATTCGCCAATGCGCCGGCGGTGGGTCAGTATGATTTCAAGCGCCATTCAGCTGGTATTGGTAGTGCTTCTGCTGCTGCATGTACAGCAAAACGGTTTGCTGCACTACGCAATAGGTAACTGGCAGGCGCCTTTTGGCATCATTCTGGTGGCTGATACATTATCTATGGTGCTGGTGTGTTTAACGTCTTTTCTGGCGCTGGGGGCAATTTGCTATGGCAGTGCCGGTGAAGACGAGAAAGGCTCATTCTTCCATCCGCTATTTCAGTTCCAGGTCATGGGCATTAATGGCGCCTTTTTGACCGGCGATCTGTTTAACCTGTTTGTTTTCTTCGAAGTATTACTGATTGCCTCATATGCGTTGCTGATCCATGCCGGTGGTAAAAATAAAACCAAGGCAGCAGTGCATTATGTAGTACTGAATCTGACCGGCTCTGCGATTTTCCTGTTCTCGCTGGCGGTGCTGTATGGCACGCTCGGTACGCTGAATATCGCGGATATGGCGCAAAAGGTCGCCACGCTGCCCGCTGAAGACGTCATGCTGGTTAAATCAGGCGGCCTGATGTTAATGATCGTGTTTGCATTAAAAGCGGCGGTGCTGCCACTACAGTTCTGGCTGCCAGCTACCTATTCATCAGCCTCGGCGCCAGTAGCAGCGTTGTTTGCGGTAATGACTAAGATTGGGATCTATGCCCTGATGCGGGTATATACCACGATATTCGGTGCTGACGCCGGGCCTTTACAGGGAATGGCGGCAGACTGGTTATTACCTGCTGGCCTTGCCACTATCGTGCTGGGTGCCATTGGTGTGATGGCCAGCCACGATTTTCGTAAACTGGTGGCGAACCTGGTACTGGTGTCAGTGGGTACGCTGGTATGTATGGTTGCACTGCATACTGAATTATCGGCTGCGGCGGCATTGTATTACACCGTACATTCCACTCTGGTCACAGCCGCACTGTTTTTAATTGCTGACCTTATTGCCAATCAACGCGGCAAAGCTGCGGATCGTTTAGTATCAGGCCGGCGTGTGGCGCAACCGATATTGCTGGGCAGTTTGTTTATGCTGGCGGCTATGGCTGTTGCCGGTTTACCGCCTCTGTCCGGTTTTATCGGTAAGTTAATGCTACTACAGGCGGTGACAGAACCTGCCAGCCGGGCTGTGCTTTGGGCCGTAATTTTAGTTTGCAGCCTGCTGGTGATCATTGGCTTGTCGCGTGCGGGCAGTACGTTATTCTGGCGGGTTAGCGGGGGGGATGCAGCTGGCGATAAGGCTGCTCCGCTGCAGGTATTTGCGGTGTGCTGGTTGTTGTTAGCCAGTCCAGCCCTGGTTGTGTTTGCCGGGCCTTTGACTGAGCTGTCGCATCAAGCCGCAGCACAGTTATATGATACTGATACCGCTATCAGGACTATACTCGGCTCTGCCAGCACAGAGGGGAGTGCGCCATGAGATTTGATGCGAAATATCGTTGGCTTCCGACACCATATCGCAGTGTGATGCTGTTTGTTGTCTGGCTGCTGCTGAATCAGAGCATCGAGGCTGTGCATTTGTTCTTTGGGGCGGTGCTGGCGGTGCTTATCCCACTGCTGATATTGCGCTTTCGTGACCCACAGCCGGTTATTGAACGGCCTTTGCTGGCTCTGCGCTATATGTTGCGGGTGCTGGCCGATATTGTTGTCGCCAATGCCCAGGTGGCAGTATTGATACTGGGGCCTAAAAGACGGTTGAACCCGGCTTTTGTCAAAGTCCCTCTTGATCTGCAGCACGAGCTACCGATAACTATTCTGGCCAGTACCGTTTCGATGACGCCGGGCACCGTCAGTGCTGAAGTGCTTCCCAGCACCGAATGCATTAAGCCGGGAGAGCCTTTACCGCAGCGCTGGTTATTAATTCATGTACTGAACCTGACTGATGAGGCGGCGCTAATTGAGTCGATTAAGCAGCGTTATGAGGCCCCGTTAAAGGAGATTTTCAATGCTGGATAATGTCATTATGCTGGTGTTTGTGATGATCAGCATCGCACTGTTGCTGAACCTGTGGCGCCTGCTGCGGGGGCCCAGCTTGCCGGACCGTATTCTGGCGCTTGATACCATGTATATCAATAGTATTGCACTCATTATCTTATACGGCTTGCTGATGGGATCGCCGCTGTATTTTGAGGCGGCACTGCTTATTGCTATGCTGGGGTTTGTCAGTACTGTCGCGGTATGTAAGTTTTTACTACGCGGCGACATCATCGAGTAGGAGAGTACTATGCAACACTGGATGGAATGGGCGATCGCGTTTTTCCTGTTACTGGGTGGCAGTTTCGTACTGATAGGCTCTATCGGTCTGACCAGAATGCCTGATTTTTTTATGCGCTTGCATGGACCTACCAAAGCCACGACGTTGGGGATGGGGGGGATCCTTCTTGGTTCGATTTTTTTCTTCAGTCTGACCGGTGAAGTTAGCGTACATGAGCTGCTGATTACGATTTTTCTGCTGATCACTGCGCCGATCAGTGCGCATATGCTGATTAAAGCAGCGTTACACCATAAACTAACGGCTATCAGCAGAACCCGTGGTCTGGATAAAATTCCACCTGCCCAGGTGAAAGCGCACGATCGGAATGTGTAACAAAAGAATTAAAACTGGATAGGTAGAAGCCCTAATCAGATACGGTTTTGGCGTAATCTAATTTTCGTCGAAACCGTTTTTAATGAGATCTGCTACAGCCCGCAGTGCGTGTTCCGCGTCTTCACCGTCAGCGCAAACCTGTAATGTTTTGCCTTTGCTACTCGCCAGCATCAACAGCGCCAGCACGCTGCTGGCGTCGGCAGTTTTATCTTCCTGTACCAGTTCAATTTTGGCCTGAAACTGCTGACATAATTGTGCCAGCTTGGTTGCAGCCCTGGCATGCAGTCCAAGTTGATTTACGATAGTGACTTCTTCACTGCACTTCATCAGCTTGCTCTGCCGTGGTGGCGCACTAATTCCCGGTGGCGCGTCTGCACATCATCTCTTAAATTCCGGTAGCTTTCTGCCAGGCTTTCAACAATATAAACCGAACGGTGTTGGCCGCCGGTACAGCCAATAGCAATCGTCAGGTAGCTGCGGTTATTGCGCTCCAGATGGGGTAGCCAGGTACTGATAAAACTGTTTATCTGCCAGATATACTTGGCGACTACCGGTTCAGATGCCAGATAGTCTTTAACCGGCTGGTCAAGCCCGGTCAGCGGTTTCAAATCAGGCTCCCAGTGTGGATTGGGCAGGAAACGGGCATCAAACACAAAATCGGCGTCTTTAGGGATGCCGTATTTAAAACCAAAAGATTCAAACAGAATGACCAGACGGCCGGTTTTCTGGCCCAGAATACGCTCGCGCAACTGCTCTGCCAGCTGGTAGACATTTAACTCAGTGGTATCAATATATAAATCGGCACGGCTGGATATAGGGTCAAGCAACTGCTGCTCGCGGGAGATAGCATCGTCCAGTGACATCGCCTGATGCGACAAAGGATGTAGCCGGCGTGTCTCACTGAAGCGTTTAATTAAGCTGGCATGATCAGCATCCAGATACAGAATGGTCAAATCCAGCTTGCGTGGCAGATAAGATAGAATCTCAGCCAGTTCATCGGGGTCTTGCGGCAGGTTTCTTACATCGATACTGACGGCAACACGCTCATACTGGCCCATAACTGTGGTAGCCAGTGTCGGCAGTAAATTAACAGGGATATTATCTACACAGTAGTAGCCAAGGTCTTCCATCACCCGTAAGGCAACAGACTTGCCTGAACCGGAACGACCACTAACTACCAGCAACTTCATTTTGCGGCGTCCATTGCGCTGTAGTCGACTAACAGCTGGTACAACTGCTGGTTTGTTTCAGCGTGACGGATTTTTTTGGTCAGCTCTTTCTGGCTGAGAAGTTTGGCGATGCCTGCCAGTGTGCTTAAATGAGCCTGACATTGATCTTCCGGGATCAAAATGGCACAGAATATATCGACCGGCTGGTTGTCTATCGCATCAAACGGAATTGCTTCTTTACTGACTACGAACACCAACACCGGCTGAGTGACCGTTTTCAGCTTGCCATGGGGAATTGCAATGCCGCCGCCGATACCGGTAGAACCCAGTTTTTCCCGGGTCATTAATGCTTCGAGGATACTGTACTCAGACATATCTGGCAGGCGCTGATGCGCTAACTCAGCAATATACTCCAGAATACGTTTCTTGCTGTTAAAAAGAACTGCACTTTTAGTGCAGTTCTCGGTAAGCATTGCAGTTAAATTCGTCATAATCTAATCAGTGTCGGGCTATTTTCTCTTTATGCTTAATGACCTGGCGATCTAATTTGTCTATCAACTGGTCTATAGCAGCATACATATTTTCATCTTCAGATACTGCGAACACTTCACCACCATTAAGATGCAGCTTAGCTTCAGCAATCTGTTTCAATTTTTCCACGTTTAGGATCACATGTACATTATTTATATGATCAAAGTGCCTTTCCAGTTTGGCAAATTTGCTATCTACGTATTGTTTTAAGGCTGTGGTGATTTCAACATGGCGACCGGTCAGATTGATTTGCATAGACATATTCCTTCTTTTAGGCTTATTTACAGCAAGGTCTTGCGTTGATTTGACGGCGGAATATACAGAGACTCCCGATACTTAGCGATAGTTCGCCTTGCAACGTTAATGCCCTGTTCCATCAGAATATCGGCCATTTTACTGTCACTCAGCGGTTTGGCCGGATTCTCCGCCGCCACTAATTTTTTAATAAATGCTCGAATAGCTGTCGAAGAACATTCTCCGCCATTTTCTGTACTCACATGGCTGGAAAAGAAGAATTTAAGCTCAAATATACCCCTGGGTGTATGCATATACTTCTGCGTAGTGACTCGCGAGATTGTCGATTCATGCATGCCTACCATTTCGGCAACGTCATTCAGCACCATAGGCTTCATCGCCTCTTCTCCGTGCTCAAAAAAAGCCTGCTGCTGCTGCACGATACAATTTGCCACTTTCAACAATGTTTCGTTGCGGCTTTCCAGACTTTTCAGAAACCATTTTGCTTCCTGCAGATGGGAGCGGATAAACTGGGTATCTGCACTGCTTTTTGCTGTACGCGACATCGCGGCATACTGCTGGTTTATACGTACCTTAGGCATTGCGTCAGGATTAAGTTCAACCTGCCAGCGGCCTTTTACTTTTATCACGCTAACGTCCGGAATAACGTATTGTTGCTCTTCACGAATAACATCAGCACCGGGGCGGGGGTTCAGGCTGTGGATCAGCCGCATGACTTCCCGTAATTCATCTTCTTTCAGTTTAGTCACACGCATCAAAGAACGAAAGTCGCGATTAGCTAAAAGTTCGGTGTGGTCGCGAATCATGCTTTGCGCTGCAGACAGAAAAGGGGTGTCCGCTGCAAACTGCCGCAGTTGAACTAGCAAGCACTCCTGAATAGATCTGGCGCCCACACCTACCGGATCAAATAACTGAATGCGCTTAATAACGGCTTCTACTTCGTCGGCTTCGATATCGTCAAGGCCGAGTGACTCCAGAATTTCTTCGCAGCTGATGGTTAACAGGCCATTGTCGTCTATGGCTTCAATAATAATTTCAGCTATAGCCCGGTCGGTGTCTGAAAAGGGGGTAAGTTGCATTTGCCAGCGTAAATAATCCTGCAGTGTCTCGCTCGTCTCACCCTGATAGACAAAATCTTCATCGCTGCCGGTGTTTCCTGCACTTACCGGCGCTGCACTGACCAAATCATCCCAGTTGTTGTCCAGCGGCAAGTCTTCCTGAATATTCTGCTCTGACATAGCCTCACTGCTGTCGGGTTCGCTGGGCTCATAACTGTCGTCTGATGTCTGGTCTGAGTCGGCAGAATTCAGTGAGGTACTATCTGAGGTATCTTTGGTATCAGCAGAAAAACTGTCGTAATCGTCTTCAGCTTCCAGCAGTGGATTGGCATCCAATGCTTCCTGAATTTCCTGCTGCAACTCTATCGTCGACAGCTGTAACAAGCGTATAGCCTGCTGCAACTGCGGCGTCATGGTAAGTTGCTGTCCTAAGCGAAGTTGCAAAGAGGGCTTCATCTACTTCTACCGTTATCCTGCTGAATAAATGCGCTGAGATTGTTTTTCGCTAACTATAGCCTGAATTGCTCACCGAGGTATACATCACGAACCTTCTGATTTGCCAATACCTCTTGCGGCGGGCCCGATGCAATCAGTTCGCCATGACTGACAATGTAGGCAATTTCACAGACATCAAGTGTCTCACGCACATTGTGATCGGTTATTAATACACCAATACCACGCTGGCAAAGATGCTGGATAATTTTCTTTATATCTAACACCGATATTGGGTCCACACCGGCGAAGGGTTCGTCGAGCAGGATAAAGGCCGGGTCTGCCGCCAGTGCCCGAGCTATCTCTACTCTGCGGCGTTCACCGCCAGACAGGCTCATGCCCAGACTATGCTTGATATGGCCAATATGAAATTCTTCCAGTAAGTCGTCCGCTATTTCTTCGCGTCTGCTGGCGCTGAGATCTTTGCGCGTTTGTAAAATGGCCAACAGGTTTTCGTATACGGTCAGCTTACGGAAGATTGAACTCTCCTGCGGCAGATATCCTATGCCCTGACGGGCGCGGGCGTGGATGGGGTCGAAAGTGATGTCTTTGTCGTTCAGGCTGATATGACCTTTGTCTGATGGCACCAGACCGACAATCATATAAAAGGTTGTGGTTTTGCCGGCGCCATTCGGCCCGAGCAAACCGACTATCTGGCCCGCATTAACTTCCAGGCTGACATCCTTAACAACTTGCCGGCCTTTGTAGCTTTTCGCCAGGTGCGAAGCAACTAACTTCATGGATTATTCTTTTCCTCCGGCGTAAAAATCGTTGTCACGCGTTTTGACTCGTTGCTTTGTGCACTTAGCTGCTGTTTTTCCACGTTATATTTGATGACAGATGCTTTGACAACGCTGCCGCTTTGCGTCAGCTCAGCGTCTCCGCTTAATGTCAGGGTGCGGTTTGACGGTTCGTAACGCATTTCACTGGCCGTGGCAGTAACCGGCTTACCATCTGCCAATAATTGCGAATAACTCACAGGTGAGCCGGTAGCGATATACACTTCTTTGCCCTTACCTGCACTGGCATTAATTTCCAGCTGGTCGGCTTTCATCTGCAGTGAGCCTTGCGTAATGACTACATTATTACGATAGGTCAGGACATTTTCCTGTACTGAAACCAGATTATCGGCATCGATCTGAATTTGTTGGGTGTAGTCTGGCTGCGCGGCCATCACCACAGAGCTGCTTAGCAGCAGAGCTAAGATAAGATTATTCTTCATTACGATATACCGTCTGTTCATGTTGTACTAACTGGAAAGTCTTGCTGGTTAAGTCAGCTTTGATACCGCTGCCTTTGATATAAAAGCCTTGGCCCTGAATTAACACAGGTTGGTTGTTCTGTAACTTGTTATCAGGGAACAGCATTTCCAGCGTATCTGTCTCAAGCCAATCAATCAGCTCATTTTGCTGCAGGCTATCAATTCTGACCTGTTGCTCAAGGATTATTTTATCCTGAGGAAACCATACGGCATACTGACTGCTGGCTTGCCAGCTTGGTTGATGGTTTTCGTTATACAGGGTATATACCGGCTTTTCAAACTGTGTAAACCCCAGCAGTTCAAAATGTTCCAGTCGTTGTGCACTGACGCTGTCTATCAGATAACCATCACTGTCAAACAACCGTCGGGTGATATTTTGTGCAATATAGTCCGGCATCAGTTCTTGATCGGTTTGCAAGGCATCAGTGCTGTCGGCAGGCTCAAACCACAGATACGCGGCGGTGCCTGTCAGGATCAAAACCAGTAGAACCAGTATTTTTCTCATGCGCTACTGCCATCAAATAAGCCAAATTTATCCTGACTGATTAACAGCAGGTCGCATAGTTCGCGCACTGCACCAAACCCGCCAGGTATGCTGGTGACAAAATGGGCGTGTTTGACCAGATAGGGGTGGGCATCGTGTACCGCAACAGCCAACCCGCAGTGCTGCATTACAACCCAGTCCGCCAAGTCATCGCCGATATAGGCAATTTGTTGTGGCTTAAGTTGCAATTGCTGTTGTAATTGTTCAAACGCAGCAGTTTTATTTTCCTGCCCCTGGTAGATATAAGGTACGGTCAATGATGTCATACGTTGCTGCACTATTGCAGATTGTCTGCCGGTAATCACGGCCACTTCGACACCTGCCTGGCGTAGCGCTTTGATACCATAACCATCGCGGGTATGAAAGGCTTTCAGCTCTTCAGAATTATTACCCAGGTAAATGCGACCATCTGAGAATACGCCATCAACATCGCAAATCAGTAACTTAATCGCGCTGGCGCGCCTAATAATATCGTTACTTACCGCAGTGTAAAGACTGTTAAAAAGTGACATTTATAATACCCCGGCGCGCAGCAGATCGTGCATGTTCATCGCCCCTACTGGCTTACCCGCATCATCGATAATAATCAGCCCGTTAATTTTTTTCTGCTGCATTATCTGCAGCGCCTCAGCGGCTAATTGTTGTGCCTGCGCCGTGATACAGTTTCGTGTCATAACGTCGGCGATTTGGTTGCTATGGATATCATAGCGCTGGTCCAGAATACGGCGCAGATCACCGTCGGTAAATACACCAGCCATTTTGCCATGCTCATCTACAACAGCTGTCATACCCAGGCCTTTTTTGGAAATTTCCAGCAAGGCATCTTTAATCGTCGCAGTTTGCAATACCACCGGCACTTGCTCATTGGTGTGCATTATGTCTTCGAGCCGCAGCAATAACTTGCGCCCGAGGCTACCGCCAGGGTGCGATAATGCAAAGTCATCCGCCGAGAAGCCCCGTGCGTCGAGCAGGGCCACAGCCACAGCATCCCCCATTGCCAGTGTGGCGGTAGTACTGGCTGTAGGCGCCAGTCCCAGTGGGCAGGCTTCCTGTTCAACTTTGACGCATAGATGGGCATCAGCCAGTTTGGCGAGTGTCGACGCCGGGTTACCGGTCAT
>NZ_DATCSY010000077.1:0-10033 GCF_036568245.1 Rheinheimera sp.
GGCACAGGTGCGGGATGTGTTCCGTTCGCCGAAGTTTGGTGCAGTTGCCGGCTGTATGGTTACTGAAGGTGTTATTAAACGTAACGCGCCAATTCGCGTATTACGTGACAACGTGGTTATTTTTGAAGGCGAGCTGGAATCTCTGCGTCGCTTTAAAGATGACGTTAGCGAAGTCCGTAACGGTTTCGAATGTGGTATTGGTGTGAAGAACTACAACGATGTTCGCGAAGGCGACCAAATCGAAGTGTTCGAAGTGGTACAGGTAGAACGCACCCTGTAATACACACGCAGTTAGAAAACAGGGGCCTTAGGCCCCTGTTTTGTCTGCAACAGGCATTGGAAAATATTATGAGTAAAGAATTTTCGCGGGTCGACAGACTGTCGCAGCAAATGAAGAAAGAAATGGCGGTGATCCTGCAGCGTGAAATTAAAGATCCGCGCTTGCACACTATGATCACCGTGTCGGATGTCGAGGTATCACGGGATCTGTCACATGCTAAGGTTTTTGTAACCTTCCTGGGCCTGGCTGATGATAAGGTAGAAGACAATTTAAAAATCCTGAATGATGCATCAGGTTTTGTGCGTAGCCTTATTGGTAAACGTATTCAGACACGTATAGTGCCGCATATCCGTTTTGCTTTTGATGAATCGCTGAACGAAGGCATCCGGATGGCGAATCTGGTTAGCAATGCGCGGGCAGAAGATGACCGGCGCCGGGTGGAATCAGGTCAGCCACTCGATGAGAGTGATAACCAAAGCAGTGACGAGCAAGCGAACTGATGGCACGGAAAAATGCCCGAACTCTAAACGGTATTCTGTTGTTAGATAAACCGCTGGAAGTCAGCAGTAACGGTATTTTGCAGCGGGCACGCTGGTTGTATCAGGCACAAAAAGCCGGTCACACCGGCGCACTTGATCCCATGGCATCGGGCTTGCTGCCAATTTGCTTTGGTGAGGCGACTAAGTTTAGTCAGTTTTTGCTCGATACCGATAAGACTTATCTGGTCAGTGCAAAATTTGGCATACGCACTGCAACCAGCGATGCGGAAGGCGAGGTTATCAGTGAAAAACCGGTGGATTTCAACCAGGCAGAGCTGGAGCTGGCGATGCAGGCGTTTCGCGGTAATATCTTGCAGGTACCGACGATGTTCTCGGCATTAAAGTATCAAGGCCAGCCGCTGTACCGTTATGCACGCCAGGGTATAGAAGTGCCACGGGAAGCCCGGCCAATCAGCATTTTTCGCTTTGATCTGTTAGCGCTTAATGGCGACAGTGCCGACTTTATTGTGCATTGCTCTAAGGGAACTTACATTCGCACATTGATCGATGATTTAGGTGAGTTGCTTGGCTGTGGGGCACATGTGTCAAAGTTGCACCGTACCCAGGTTGGGCCATTTAACGCCGAGCAAATGGTAACCCCAGCCCGGCTTGATGCGCTGGCGGAGCAGTGCCATCAGAGCCGCGACTTTAGCGCTATGGATAGTTTACTGTTACCAATGGATGCGGGTATTCGTGATTTGGTTAAAGTTGAACTGACTCAGGCACAGCAACACAGCTTGCAGCATGGCCAGAGTTGTCAGATAGACATCGCAGATATCGCGGCGATAAAGCTGCATGGGCCAGACGGTAAATTTTTTGGTATTGGCCAGATAGAAAACGGCGTGCTCAGCTCCCGCCGGCTATTGAATACTGCAGCACTACAAGGCAGTTAAAGCAGTTGTAAAAATAGCCTGAAGTGCTATAATCGCGCGGTTTTTTGGGCTTGCTGGATGAGTGATCGGCAATTCCCTGACTTTTGTTCACTCACATTTGGAGTTAAATATGTCTTTAAGCGCTGCTGATAAAGCAAAAATCGTTGCCGACTTCGCTGTTAAGCAAGGCGACACGGGTTCACCAGAAGTACAGGTTGCTATGTTAACTGCTTCTATTAACCACCTGCAAGGTCACTTTGCTCAGCACAAGCATGACTTCCACTCACGCCGCGGTCTGCTGCGTATGGTTAGTCAGCGTCGTAAGCTGCTGGACTACTTAAAAGGTAAAGACCAGAGCCGTTACGCAACTCTGATTGAGCGTTTAGGCTTACGCCGTTAATTCGCATTCAGTAAAAAAGGGGCTTTAAGCCCCTTTTTTTATACATAAGACTATTTTTTATCCAAAGTTAACGATTGACTGAACTATCTTTGTGCTTTGGTTACAGAGTATACTAGCACCGTATTAAACGACAAAAATGACATCGCAATTAGGCGATTAAGTAAAGGAAACAAACACGTGACTCCCATCGTAAAATCATTCCCGTTCGGCCAGCATACTTTTACTATTGAAACCGGCGTAATCGCCCGTCAGGCAGATGCCGCAGTTCTGGCCAGCCTGGGTGATACGTCAGTATTAGTAACGGTAGTGGGTAAGAAAGAAGCCAAGCCAGGCCAGGATTTCTTCCCGTTAACGGTAAATTATCAGGAAAAAATGTACGCTGCCGGCCGTATCCCTGGCGGTTTCTTTAAGCGTGAAGGTCGCCCAAGTGAAGGCGAAACACTGATTGCCCGTCTGATTGACCGTCCAATCCGTCCATTATTCCCGGAAGGCTTCACTAACGAAGTACAGGTTGTGGCGACTGTTGTATCGGTACAGCCAGAAATTCAGCCGGATATCGTTGCGCTGATCGGTACTTCTGCCGCTTTAGCCATTTCAGGTATTCCATTCAGTGGCCCTATCGGTGCTGCCCGTGTTGGTTATATCAATGGCCAGTACGTACTGAACCCATCAGAGGAAGAGCTGAAAACCTCTAAGCTGGACTTAGTGGTAGCCGGTACTGCAGGCGCGGTATTAATGGTTGAATCAGAAGCCGGTATTCTGTCAGAAGACGTAATGCTAGGCGCAGTAGTATATGGCCATGAGCAGATGCAAACTGCGATCAGCGCCATCAATGAGTTCGCGGCTGATGCAGCGAAACCGGCCTGGAACTGGCAGGCACCTGCTAAAAATGTTGCACTGATCGAGAAAATTGAAGCCATTGCAACGGCGGATTTAGGCGATGCGTACCGTATCACTGAAAAAGCTAAACGTTACGAGCGTATCGGCGAAATCAAAGCTGCATTAGTAGAAAAGTTAACTGCAGAGCTGGCCGAAGACGAAAAACTTGATCTGTTAGAAGTGGGCGAAATTTTCCACAACCTGGAATCAAAAGTTGTACGTGGCCGTATCACCAAAGGTGAGCCGCGTATCGATGGCCGTGACCCGGAAATGATCCGTGGTTTAAGCGTAATGACAGGTGTGTTACCACGTACTCACGGTTCTGCCCTGTTTACCCGTGGTGAAACTCAGGCGCTGGTAACGGCGACCCTGGGTACAGCACGTGATGCGCAAACGGTAGATGATTTATTAAGTGCTAAAACAGACACCTTCATGTTGCACTATAACTTCCCGCCGTACTCAGTAGGTGAAACCGGTATGATCGGCTCGCCTAAGCGTCGTGAAATTGGTCATGGCCGTTTAGCGAAGCGCGGTGTGCAGGCAGTTATGCCAGATTTCAACGAGTTCCCGTACACTGTACGTATCGTATCTGAAATCACTGAATCAAACGGTTCAAGCTCTATGGCGTCTGTATGTGGTTCATCACTGGCCCTGATGGATGCCGGTGTACCAATTAAAGCGTCTGTTGCCGGTATCGCTATGGGTCTGGTAAAAGAAGGCGACGATTTCGTTGTACTGTCAGATATCTTAGGTGATGAAGACCACTTAGGTGATATGGACTTTAAAGTCGCCGGTACGTCTGAAGGTATCACTGCACTGCAGATGGATATCAAAATCGACGGTATCACTAAAGAGATTATGCAAATTGCGCTGAAGCAAGCTAAAGCTGCCCGTTTGCACATTCTGAACGTGATGGATCAGGCAATCAGCGGTCACCGCGAAGAGATGTCTGAGTATGCGCCACGCATTTACACCATGAAGATTAACCCGGAGAAAATCCGTGAAGTTATCGGTAAAGGTGGTGCAGTGATCCGTCAGATCACCGAAGAATCAGGCACAACCATTGAGCTGGAAGATGACGGCAGTATCAAAATTGCCGCCACTACAGCGAAAGCGGCGCAAATTGCGATTGATAAGATCAACGCTATCACAGCCGAAATTGAAGTTGGCGCTATCTATCAGGGCGAAGTTGTACGTATCGTAGACTTTGGTGCTTTTGTTAATGTATTGCCGGGTAAAGATGGTCTGGTACACATTTCTCAAATCTCTGACGAACGTGTAAACAATGTATCTGAGCACTTAACTGTTGGCCAGAAGGTTGCTGTTAAGGTACTGGAAGTTGACAAGCAAGGCCGTGTTCGTTTGAGCATCAAAGAAGCGAATACCAAGCCAGCTACTGAGTCTGCCAATGCTGAAGAAAACGCCTGATAGGCTGTTACGCCGGGTAGCGCCTTTAGCGCTACTGGCTACTCTGGTTGGAGGTTGTGCAGCACAACCTCCTGCTGTTAACTGGCTGACGCCAGAACCGCTGGCGGTGTCTTACCGTACTGAGCTGGCGATAGCACGGTTAAGTGAGATACTGTACCGGGCCGAATTATCAGAAGAGCAGTCTGCTCAGTTGTACTACGACCGTGGCGTCATGTACGACAGTGTTGGCCTGCGTACTTTAGCCCGGCTCGATTTTATGCGGGCACTGCGGTTAAAACCCGATATGGCTGATGCCTATAACTTTGTTGGTATTCATCATACTGTCAGTGGCGATTTTAATTCTGCGTTTGAGGCTTTTGACTCGGCACTGGAATTAGCGCCTGAGCATGAATTTGCTTATCTGAACCGCGGTATTGCATTGTATTATGCCGACAAAACGGAACTGGCTGTTGCTGATTTCGAACGTTTTTTGGCGTTAAAGCCTGCAGATGCTTACCGTATTATCTGGTTATACCTGGCGCAAAGTGAATTGTCTGCTGACGCTGCTATCAATCGGCTGAAACAGAATATGCAGGCACTGGATCAGGCTGAGTGGTCGACCAATATTGTGCGTTTTCTGGCTGGGGAGATGACAGAAAAGGCGTTGCTCGATAGCGTACTGCAAGATCTGTCCAGTCAGCAATTGCTGGCAGAGCGCTTGTGCGAGGTGTATTTCTACCTGGCTAAATGGCATGAAAGCCATGGAAAGCCTGAAAAAGCGCTCGAATACTATAAACAGGTATTGGCAACAAACGTATTTGAATTTGTTGAGCACCGTTATGCCAGACTGGAAATGGCCAGACTGCGCGGCGAAGCAGAAACTGTTAACGAGTATGAAGAACCCTGAGTTTGCAAAGTATTGTTATTTAAAAAGCCGGTTCACCGGCTTTTTTGCTTTTTTGCTGCTTAGCGCTTGTCAGCCCCAAGCCCCTGACCAGTCAGAGTTGATGGAGCAAGCCAGACATGAACCTGCGGCCGCTATGCAACTGGCCGCTGAGCGGCTTGCCCGTGGCGAGTATGATGCTGCCTTAGATTGGTTCCGACAGGGCGCCAGCCTTGGCGATATTGCAGCGCTGGAACATGCTTTACAGTTACAGCAACGGGAGCAGGGTAAGCTTGCTACTGCCATTTGGCTACAACAGCAGATAAACAGCGGTACCATTGCCCCTGATGCCGTCCGACCTGACAAAAGAGCTGAATTGGGGCTGTGGCCGGACAATAGCCCCCTTGTGACCGGATATCAGTCGCTGGCAGGCTGTACGTTATCGCTGCAGCCGGTAGCGACACAACAGGCCGGTGTTAATACCTGGAAGCAGTTACTGCAACACTGGCAGCACGATCAGCAACTGGCAAAACTGCCGGTCTGTTTTTTACCATTACACAGGGTGAACAGCGTGGCGCTGGCGTGCTCTGAAGACAGCAGCACTCTGGTGCAGTGCGACTATCCGGAGCTGAATGAACTCGTTGCGCAGGGCCGTTTCAGCCAGCTGCTTGTGATAGCCGGGCGCGGCAAAGCCAGTTACAACAATGGTATTCTGCAGCTGCCGGATAATGCAGACATGGCATTACTGCGGCATGAATTTATGCATATTTTCGGCTTTATCGATGAGTACGCACTAGCACCCGCTACGGCAGCTGAAGTGTGCCGTCCCGGTAAAATACACCCTAATCTGCTCCTTGCCACAGACGTCGACGCTTACATGCAGTATTGGAAGCTGGCAGGGGTGCCTACTCTTACAGCCGTAGATAGCTGCAGCGCCGCGGGTATACAGGCGTACAGGGTCATAGCAGATGATAATGTCATGCGATTTTATGAGTTGCCGTTACCGGATCACTATTTTCAGCTGATACAGCTTATACTGCGCCAGCCGGAACAGCTGATGCCGGTACAGTACTATTATGCCTATCTGGCACGGCAACGGCAGGATTGGGAGAAGTGGCAACAGTTTATGCAGCAGGCATCAATGCACGGCTATGCTGATGCAACCGAGGCACTGGCGCCCTAGGATCAGGTAATGAGAATGCCTAATGCTCACTGAGTTCAGAAAGCTCTCTGCTGAGTAACTCGGCATCGCCAAGGTTGAGTTCCAGCAAGCGGCGCAGGTGGGATACACTTTCAATATCAATTTTTTCGCAGTGTAAGCCGACAACCGTGGCAGAGTCATGTGCGACGCTGACTTTCATTGTTAGTTCGACCGGCAAATCATTCAGCTGAATACGCAGCTGCATCAGCTTTGGCAAAGAAGGTGGCCATTGTTCAGGCTTTTTAATCAAAGCGCCTTGCAGTGATAAATCCAGCACTTCGGTACTTAAGCTGTGGCTACCGATATCAAGATGAGCAAAGCCTTTAAAACTGACCCGGCTAAAACGTCTGTTGTCCATCGTGTCCCCCAATGATGCTGTTAGAAGCATAGCGGTTTTCAGCTAAAAGAACAGCCGCTGTTTGCTGTACAAGAGGTGAGGATCAACCGATGTCTTCACCTGCGGCCTGACGATCTGCGTGGTAGCTGGAGCGCACGAAAGGCCCGCTGGCGACGTGTTTAAAGCCCAGCTCATAAGCAATACGTTTGATTTCATCAAATTCTGCCGGTGGCATGTAACGCTTTACCGGCAGGTGGTGTTTGCTTGGTTGCAGGTATTGGCCAACGGTCAGCATATCGACATCGTGATCGCGTAAATCTTTTAGTACTTCAATCAGCTCTTCGGTCGTTTCGCCAAGACCTACCATTAAGCCTGATTTAGTGGCTACGTTAGGATGGGCCGCTTTATAGCGTTTTAACAGCTGCAGTGACCATTTGTAGTCTGCTCCCGGCCGAGCCAGCTTATATAAGCGCGGTGCCGTTTCCAGATTATGGTTAAACACATCTGGCGGCGTTTGCGTCAGGATATCCAACGCAGTGTCCATACGGCCACGAAAGTCTGGTACCAGCACTTCAATCTTTATTGCAGGATTGTGCTTACGGATTTCGGTAATACAGTCGGCAAAATGCTGTGCGCCACCGTCACGCAGGTCATCACGGTCTACGGAGGTGATTACCACGTATTTTAAATTCATATCACGGATAGTCAGCGCCAGCTTTTCCGGCTCTTCGGCGCTGGGTGGTAATGGTCTGCCATGGGCAACATCACAAAACGGGCAGCGACGGGTACAAATAGCGCCCAGGATCATAAAGGTAGCAGTACCGTGGTTAAAGCACTCTGTCAGGTTAGGGCAGGCGGCTTCTTCACATACTGAATGCAGACCATGTTTACGCAAGGCACCTTTGATCTGGTCAATACGCTCAGAGCTTTTCGGCAGCTTAATTTTAAGCCACTCAGGCTTGCGCAACATTTGGTCTGGCTCGGTTGGTAGTACTTTTACCGGTATAAGTGCCATTTTATCTGCGTCACGCAGTTTAACGCCTGGTTCCATACGTGCAGTTTTAGTCATTTTGCCAGTCTAACCCTGTGGTGTGTTGCAGTGTTGCTACATTCAGTTGTTGCTGAAAACACTGCACTATTCGTTGTTTGGCCTCTGCAACACTTTGCGGGCCGCCTAAATCTTTACATTGGATCATTTGCATACCGGCATAACCACAGGGGTTAATGCGCAGAAACGGGCTTAAATCCATATCAACGTTAAGTGCCAGGCCGTGAAAGGTACAGCCTTTACGCACTCTGAGACCCAGAGATGCAATCTTTGCATCATTGACATAGACGCCCGGCGCATCGGCTTTGGCGTAAGCCGTAATGCCATAAGCTGCCAAAAGCTCAATCAGCACTTGCTCCAGCAGTGTAACCAAAGCCCGAACACCCAGATTACGCCGTTTCAAGTCAAGCAATACGTAAACTACCAACTGACCGGGGCCGTGATATGTTACCTGGCCGCCACGATCTACTTTAACGACAGGAATATCACCAGGTAGTAACAGATGCTCTTCTTTTCCGGCCTGGCCCTGAGTAAATACCGGTTGGTGCTCCAGCAGCCACAGCTGATCAAGCGTTTGTTCACTGCGCTGATCGGTAAACTGCTGCATAGCTTGCCACACCGTGGTGTAGTCCTCAGTTCCCAGCTCTCTCACTAACAGTTGCTGGGTAATATCGGCATATCCGGCCACGCTGGTTCCGGCTTGCTGTGATTCGGTCTGCATTATACTGCCTTATGCGCTGAATTCGAATGGCTCAGAGACAGGTCGTATCTCACAGTACGTAGCGTACCAGTTCAATTTTGCCAAGCTCAGTGTACAGCAGTTCGATATGCTGTTTACTGGTGACGGTGACACTGACTGATACAGAGTGATAGTTGCCTTTGCTGCTGGGTTTCACTGCCGGGCTATAATCACCGGCATCAGTGTGCTGGCGCACCACAGCCATGACCTGATCAACCAGCGCTTCATCGGCCAGCCCAAGTACTTTAAAACTGAACTGGCAAGGAAACTCCAGATATTCATCAAACTTGGTATTCTTTACTTCGTGTGCCATTTTACTCTCACTATCGCACTGCAGGCTGTGGCCTGATTAAACTGGACTAATTGTAACAAAAAGTCCCGGACAATGCCGGGACTTAGTAGCGAAAAGCTGATGCTCTGCCGGATTAATTAAACTGCATCTTGATATAGTCAATCATACGACTGAAAAAACCACCTTCGGCGATATCTTCCAGCGCCACTAACGGATAAGTACCAATGTCTTCATCGTTAAGCTTCAGGTAAACGGTACCAAGCTGCTGTCCCTTGGTTATGGGGGCGATTAGCTCCTGGTTCAAGGTGAAGTCAGCCTGCAGATTTTTGCGCTGACCGCGAGGTATAGTCACTTGCACCGCTTGCAATATACCTAAACGTATCGTTTCTTTATCGCCTTGCCAGATACGCTGTTCAGCAAACTGCTCGCCTGCCTGATAGGCGGTAATGGTTTCAAAAAAGCGAAAGCCGTAAGTCAGCAGTTTTTTGTTCTCGGCAGCGCGGGCCTGCTCGCTGGCCGTACCCATAACAACAGAGATAAGCCGCATACCGTCGCGCGTTGCAGAGGTAATCAGACTAAAGCCTGCCTCATCAGTATGGCCGGTTTTAATGCCATCAACGTCAAGGCTGCGATCCCACAGCAGGGAGTTACGGTTGTATTGCTTGATGTTGTTATAGCTAAATTCTTTATGCGAGTAGATTTCATACTCGTCTGGTACGTCGCGGATCATGGCGGCCGATAATATGGCCATATCTCTTGGTGTGGTGAAGTTTTCGGCACTTGGCAAACCGTGAGCATTACCAAACCGGCTGCTGTGCATACCAAGGCGCTGGGCATGGGCATTCATTAAATCGACAAATGCGCTTTCGCTGCCGGCAATATGCTCTGCCATTGCGACACAAGCATCATTACCTGACTGAATAATGATACCTTTATTCAGATCAGCTACGGATACCTGCGTGCCGACTTCAATAAACATCAGTGACGAGCCGGGAAAGTTTTTTGCCCAGGCATTCTTACTGATGGTGACCATGTCAGTATTGGCAATATTGCCGTTTTTAAGTTCAGTACCGATGACGTAGCTGGTCATCATTTTGGTCAGGCTGGCCGGCGCCAGTGACATATCGGCGTTGTTCTCTGCCAGCACTTTACCGGT
>NZ_DATCSY010000078.1:0-3042 GCF_036568245.1 Rheinheimera sp.
ATGTTGCCTACGTATTCTGCAAATGTTACGGCTCCAGCTCCTTTTGTAGGAGATTGCAGCTGGGGCTTAAATGGCGGTAGTTTTCCGCAAGCTGGGCTCGGAAATTTCCCTCCAGTTTGGGGAAGGACTCTGGTAGGTGGCGGTGCAGCCATAGGTTGTGTTCAAGATGCTGTAGCAAATAGCGATATTATCCAAATCAAGCGTGGCGCAGGGCCTGCCATTGCGCCAGCAGCTATTCAAGCCGATCGGTTTTATCTGGAGACGAACGGTACTGAAGGTATTATTTTTTCTGGAGTGCCTGCGGGTATTAACTTGGGCGAAATCTGGACCTACTTGCATCATGTTTACTTTGTTACTACAGAGAATTTTGATGGACAAACTGTTCCTGTATTAACCCGAATGGAACTCAGAAACCAGAACGGGCCGGTAATGCAAAGTAATGTGTTGTTAGATGGAATTGAGCGCATACGCTTTTATTACGGTGTTGATTTAGACTCTGACAATGAAATTGATAGTTATATTGCGGCTAACAATATGCCTGCTGCGTTATGGCAGGCCGATGCACGCGTACTTGCTGTACGTGTTTTTGTTCTGGTTAGGGCCGTTAGGCCTGATGCTAACTATCTGAATGAGAATAGTTATGACTTGGGAGATGGTGTCGCGTTCGTGCCCGATGATAACTTTCGTAGAATGTTGTTTTCCAGCACTGTCAACGTTGTAAATTAGGCGGGAGATTTAGTTATGTATATGTCAGGTAGGCAGAATGGGTTCGTTCTCGTTGTTGCAATGATTATGTTGATAGCAGTTACTGGTGTAGCTGTGGCGTTGTTGGTCAGCTCCGGTGTAGATAACAAAATGATGTCATCAGCCCAGGAAGCAGAGTTGGCAATGAATGAAGCTAAAGGCGCGCACGATGAAGCGTATAGCAGTGAAGAGTTTCAGGTAGGTGGGCGTAACCAATTTAGTCTTGATATTCCGATTGGCACCAGCTTACCAGTAAAGGAAAGCAGTCCCGACACTTCGGGCACTATTACTGCCTACAGTGCGGTACCCACGCCGACCAACTGTAAGCATTCAAAGACTGGCTATAGTGCAGCTATTGCCTGCACTTATAACAGAGTGGTTACTGATACTACTTATGGTGATGTAGGCCAAACCATCCGCATACAGTCGGTTGTGTCACAGCGCGTCATTAATTAGGTTGAGGGCATTTATATGAAAATGTTAACGCAATATTTAACCTGTGCCGCGCTGAGTGCAGCAATTGTGTCGCCTGCATTTGCAGAAGACATAGAAATTTATGTTGGTACCAATACCTATCGTCAGGGTGAGAACGCGAAAGTTCTGATTATCTTTGATAACTCCGGCTCAATGAAAACGCTGGAAGAGGTTAAGAAGCAATATGACCCAACTAAAACCTACACGACTGCGGGCTATCAGGAGTTTAGCAGCGATGCTATTTATTTCACCCGGGAAACGGTTGATGACGGTGCAGGTGTAGTTCCAACCAGCCATAGTGATTCGCGGCGCTTTAATAAGGCTATTCTGGGCTGTGAAACTGCCTGGGAAAAATTACGTACTGTAGGTTATTACTCAGGGTATCTGCGTGAATATCAGGTAAAAGGTAACTCGGGTTCGTGGGAGCCTTTACCGGCAGAAATGGGGATGAATACTAACAACCCTGTTGACTGTTATGATGATATCGTAAACAAAAAACCGAAAAATGGTACCTATAGCAGTAAATATGTGCAGATCCCGAATGACCGTTATCCTTATAACGGTAGTGGTAATGCCAAAAATGATTTGGAAAATACTGCGTATACGAAAGACTGGGCTTTAGCCAACAGTCAGAGTTCTGCATTGCAGGGCGGTGTGCCTATTACGCTCTATACCTCCAACTACATTAACTATTACCATGCAACTGCCAGTGAGGTTGGTACAGAGAATAAGTCCCGGTTAGAAGTTGCCAAAGAAACCATTAATGAGCTGCTAACGGCAACTCCGGGGGTCGATTTTGGCATGATGCTGTTTAATTATAATTACCCGAACGAAGGAGACAGAGACGGCGGGCGCATCGTTAATGGTATCAAAAAGATGACTGATGCCAGCAGAGCCGCGCTATTGGAAACGTTAAAAGGTATAGATGCAGAAACGAACACGCCGTTATGCGAAAGCTTGATGGAAGCTAAACGTTATTATGCGGGTGAGACGGTAGATTACGGAAAAAAAGATAGCAACTATAAAAGCAGTTACTTAGGTAACACGCCAGCACGGGACACTAGTATAGAATCAGGTGCTAAGTACGTTACCCCTTATAACAAATGTTCAGATGTCGTCTATACCATACTGATCACAGACGGTGAGCCGACGGTAGATAAGCATGCTGATACAGCAATCAAAGCACTGAGCAGTGAAGCACCATACAAATTTGACGATGGCCGCACCAGTTATTTACCTGTTCTGTCAAAATGGATGGCGACTGAGGATGTAAACCCTGAACTTGCCGGTAAGCAAATTGCGAAATTGTATACTATCGGTTTTGGTGACAGTGCTATAGATAATGCTGGTGAGTTACTTGAATTAGCAGCAACAAACGGTGGAGGACAGTATTATCCCGCCCGGGATTCGTCTGCCCTGGCAAGTGCGTTAAAAGCAACGCTACTTGAAATTTTAAAAGTAAATACGACCTTCACTTCGCCTTCTGTTGCCAGCAATAACTTTGACCGGACCCGCAGTTTGGACAGTGTTTACTATGCGATGTTTCTACCTGACTCAGGTACGCGCTGGACAGGTAACCTGAAAAAATTAAAGCTCAGCGGTGACGTCCTGGTCGACACAAAAAACAATACTGCACTGGATAACAAAGGTTCGATATCTGACGATGCAGTTACCTACTGGAACAAAACAAATACCGCGGATGGTAATCTTGTGTCAGAAGGTGGCGTGCTGGCGCAGCTGCGCACGCAGCAGAGCCGGCAATTTTACACCAACGTTGCCGGGGGATTAACCGACTTAACCGCTGATGCTTTTGATGGCGACTTA
>NZ_DATCSY010000079.1:0-12749 GCF_036568245.1 Rheinheimera sp.
TGCTGAACAAACCAAACAGTGTTGCGGCCACTGGAATGGCCAGTCACTAACCCTTGCTGCTGCCAGAACGCCGGCTCAAAATAGCCAAGTTCAAACTGTGGGAAAAAAGCCGGATCGAACCAGGCTATGCTGCCGGAAGCCTCTTTCTTAACGATCTGTGCCAGCGGCAACAGAGCCTCAACCTGCAGCATAATACGTGCAACAGCACCCTGTTGGTTGCGGTACAAATCCAGGCCTTTGCCACCCAGCCGCTGCGCCAGCTCAGGTTGTTGTATCAATTGTTGCACTGCACCGGCCAGGTTGTCAGCGTCTGACACTGCCATATAAGCCTGCTGCTTATTAAGCTGCGTAAAGATCTGTTGAAAATTAAACACATGTGGCCCTGCCAATACAGCTTTGCCAAATGCCATAGCCTCCAGCGGATTATGCCCGCCGCGCTCGATCAAACTGCCTCCGATAAAAACAAAACTGGCCAGCTGATACCAGCTTAATAACTCCCCCATCGAATCTGCCAGCCATACTGCGGTTTCTGGCTGGGGCAGCACGCCGCTGCTGCGGCGCACAAAAGTCAGCTGATGCTGCGCCAGCAGCTGTGCCACGGCATCAAAGCGTTCCGGGTGACGCGGCACCAGCACTAGCAGCAGCTGGGGAAACTGTGTTTTCAGTGTCTGATAAGCCTGAATTAGCAGCTCATCCTCTCCGGCATGAGTACTGCCAGCTACCCACACAACACGCCCGTCAACAACCGGCTGCAAAGCTTGCGCCAGTTGCCGACTGCCAACAGGAATATCCAGCTCAAATTTAATATTACCGGCGACAGCAACATTATTAGCACCCAAAGCACGAAACCGCCTGGCACTGGCGTTATCCTGTGTCAGAATTTGGCTGATCTGTTGCAACATAGGTTTGGTCAGCGCGCTAAAACGCCGGTAGCCTTTGGCAGAGCGGGCAGATAAGCGGGCATTGACCACCAACGTCGGTATCGCTAACGCTTTGCAGTTTGCCAACATATTTGGCCATAACTCTGTTTCCAGAATTAACAGCAGTTGCGGCTGGATCCTGCTTAACCAGCGGCGCATTAGTAGCGGGTAATCAAACGGCAGATAACAGTGCGTCAGTGGCCGGCCCAGCTGTTGCTGTTCATGTTGAAATTTCCCGATAGCTGCAGAGGCTGTTGGTGTCGTGCAGGTTAATGTCAGAGGTAATTGCGGGTAAGCCTGCAGCAGATGCTTAATCAGCGGTTTGGCGGCATTAAATTCGCCGACAGACACCGTATGCACCACTATGCCGCCTCTGGCACTTACGGCTGGTAACCTGAAGGCAAAGCGCTCTGCAAACCGCTGCCGGTAGGCTTTATCTTTACGCGAGCGCAATAGCAGATACAGCAGCAGTAGCGGTGTCAGAATCAGCAGCAATGTGCTGTACAGTATCCGTAAAAGCAGAAATGTCACGGCTTAGCCACTGACGCGGTTGGCTTTAGCATCCGCCACCATTGTCGCCAGAGCGGCATACTTATGAAAAGCATACTGGCCAAGTACAATCGCCATCAGCAGACCGCGCCAGCCGTCCAGAAACCCCAGCCGCAGCACGTATTGCTGCAGAAAATCGGTAAAGAACCGCAGAATAGCATAGGCCAGACCGGCTTTTTTACCGCGGGCAAATTTATCTTCAGCCCCGAGGCAGGCATATTTGATATGTTTTTCCTGACAATGCTGATAGCTGCGCCAGCTATGGTGAATAATTGCCGATTTCAGCACTCTGACCTTTTCATAAGGCAGCAAAAGTGTCTCATGCACCTGACGGTCTTTAAAGCTGGCACCGGTTTTTAAGAACAGCTTGCCCTGAGGCGTGGAATAGCGGCCACGCTTGAGTAACTTACCGAAAAAATAAGTATGCCATGGCATTTTAATAAAGTTGGCATCAAGCTCAGGTTCTGACAGCACCCGGTCAATCTCCAGCTTTAGCTCTGGTGTCAGTATTTCATCAGCATCAATACTCAGTACCCAGTCATACTCGCACCAGGCCAACGCCCGGTTACGCTGCGGACCAAATCCCGGCCAGTCAGTCTGGTACACTTTGTCAGCGTAGCGTTCAGCAATTGCTACGGTATTATCTTTACTGCCTGAGTCCACCACGATCAGTTGATCCACCCAGCCTGCCAGAGACTGCAAACAAGCCTCTATCCGGTCTTCCTCGTTACAACAGATGACAAAGCAGGAGATTTTACGGCTGCGCATACTTATACCTTTTCTGTTGCTGACGGAGTTTTGTATTGCACTGACGAGAGATCACCTGAGAGATGCTTTTTGCGCACAGCCCGCAATTGCAGGCGGTAAATCAGATTGCGCCAGAAAGAAGTGCCGCCTTTGCGGCTACCACCACTCATTTTATCAATTTCGCTTTCAAAACGACTGGCAGACCAAAGCCGGTAAGGCAAAATAGAATACACTGACAGCCCCAGCTCAGGGTAAAACTGCAGATCGACATCAACAGGCCGGAAAAACCGTGGCCGGCTGAGCAGCTTTTTAGCACCTTGCAGCGTTAACGCATAGCCAGTGGTACAGTTTGGTACTTTGGCAAAATTCACCAGTTCATAGCCATCGCCGAGCGCCAATTTTTGCTCGCCTTTACCATCGCGATCATCGGCCAGTTTAATCATATCCCAGTTGTCTAACTGGCTGATTTTCTGCAGCACCGTAACAAATTCAGCTTCCAGATCGATATCATCTTCCAAAATCAGCGCCAGCGGGATCTGTTCATCCACCATACGCTGCCACAGGGTTCTGTGGCTTAAGTAGCAGCCAATCTCGCCGGCAGACAACGGGCGGCGGAACTTTTCCCGGTTCAGTTTGCTATCGTAACAAGCGTCAATGGCCTGTTCCGACAAGTTTTTGCCGTAAATGGCACTAAAGCGCTCAGCCTGAAGCCCCAGCTTGTCCAGCTGCTCAGTAGCAGATTTATAACGTTCCGGGTTCGAATCCAGATTAATCAGCCAGACAGGAAAGCTAAACTGTTGTGCCATTATGTTTTCCATTTTACGTTTTAATGTCGCGTCATTTTACCTAACAAACGCTATTTTACCTAGGCGGCTTCTATGCTGTCGTTATCTGGCTGACAACTTAATGCGCCTGCTCAAACACTAACGGTAGTGAAGGGTCCGGCTGCCGCTGAATAAACGGTGACAGGCGCTCAAACACCTGTTTTGGCGGTAAGCGGGTTTTACTACCCACCACACAGAATAAGCCGGGGTTTTCTGCGGCAAAGCTGTCGGCTACCTGCCAGTGCTCGTACGGGTGTGAGTCATGGATCAGCAGTAGCTGAGGTACTGTTTCGGTACCGGCAATTACATGAAATTTATGCAGCATATCCAGCTTTAATGCGCACAGATAATACAGCGAATATTCGGTCCATTTTAGTTTCAGGTAACGGCCAATCCACCAGTTCCGTGGATCTGACGGGTTATGTAACGAGCACAACATATCCACCCAGTTCTGATTGGCGGCTTTTGGCGTTAACTGCTGCATCAGCTGCTGGCTGATCGTTCTGGACATCAGTGCCGGCGTGACCGTCATACCGACGCCCTCAGGGCCGATATCCGGGCTTATCCCCAACAGCCGGGCGGAAGAGCGCCACCATTTCGGATGCTGCGCGCGTAATTCGTACTGCAACAACGCCTTACCATCAACAATAAGCTGCTGTTCAGTAAGTGGCTTTAAACATACCACATCCGCATCCAGCGTCAGGTAAAACTCGTTCGCCACCTTATCGGCGATAGCAATTTTGACCAGTTGCTGCTTACGCCAACCCCGCATCTTCGGATAACGCTTAAACTCAGGCAGCAATTCATCTTCTGACAGTACTATGATGTTCAGCGCCTGCCAGCGGGCGTACTCCTGTTTAACCAGTTCAACTTCCTGCTCGGGCACGACAATAAACAATTCACTGATAAGGCCAGGTGCCATAAAGGTGCTAAGTGACGTGAACAGAATATGCGCACGCTTCAAATCGTTTACATCATAACTGCCGCAGGCTTTAAGCGGCAGCACAGCACTGATTGCCATAAACACTCCTTGTTATTCAAACAGGGTCTTATCAGGTTCGTTCCGGTTTTAATGACGCACTGCAACATTATAGGGATGTATAACAGCACAAACCGGCATAAAAAGGTGCAATAGCTTAACCGAAGCACAGCGCGCGAGTAAAAACTTCTTTTGCAATAAGCAAGATCCGTTAAAATAAGCTCATTCGTGCACCGACTTGAGCTTGATATGCCAAATATGACCCAAAGTTTTCTGGATAGTTTAAAACGCCATCGCGACGCTTTTGCCACAGTAGAGGCTTATCTCGATGAAGCGATGCAACTACTTGCCGCCGTGCAACAATGTCTGGCGCAGGGCGGCAAAGTGGTGTGGATGGGTAACGGAGGCAGTGCCGCCGACAGCCAGCATCTGGCGGCCGAGTTTATGGTGCGCTACAAAGCAGAGCGCGGCCCACTGGCATCAATAGCGTTAACGACCGATACCTCTATTCTGACCGCGCATGCCAATGACTATCACTTCGACAGCGTATTTGAACGTCAGGTCCGTGGTCTGGTAAGGCAGCAGGATGTGGTGATTGGCCTGACAACGTCCGGCAAAAGCCCGAATATTAATCTGGCGCTGCAAGCAGCCAATGAGCTTGGCGCTTACACAGTAGCATTAACCGGCCGTGATGGTGGTCTGGTAAAAGATATTGCCAAACTGCCTATTATTGTGAAAAACGATGAGACCGCCCGTATTCAGGAAGTGCACATGTTTATCGGCCATTGGTTATGTGAAGCACTGGATCTGGCTATCGTAGAGAATAACTGATGATTGATCTTAGCCTGCTGCAAAACTTGTCTTCAGCCTCTGTGTTGGTGGTCGGTGACGTAATGTTGGATCGCTACTATAACGGCGACTCGCAACGTATTTCACCTGAAGCTCCGGTACCGGTGGTGAAGATCAGCAAAATAGAAGACAAAGCAGGCGGCGCGGCTAACGTGGCGCGCAACATTGCCCATCTGGATGGCAAAGCTGGCTTATTAGGTATTATTGGCGACGACAGCGCAGGCACCTCGTTACAGCAACTGTTAGCCGGTGAGCAAATTCATTCAGAACTGGTTAGCCAGCAGCATAAACCGACTATTGCAAAAATCCGCGTCGTATCACGGCAGCAGCAAATAGTCAGGCTGGATCAGGAAGAAACCTTCAGCGCAGAAGATGCACAGCGTCTGGCTGAGCACTTTGCTGCCGTTTACCAGCAATATGATGTGATAGTGTTCAGCGATTACAACAAAGGCTCGTTGCAGCAGATTGCCGCCATGATCACACTGGCTAAAGCTGCAGGGAAAACCGTCCTGGTCGACCCGAAGCAAACCGATTTATCGGTTTATGCCGGTGCCGATGTTATCACCCCCAACTTAGGTGAATTCAGAGCTGCCGGTGGCAAAATCGGTTCGGTCGAAGACATGCTCAGCTCAGCCAGAAAGCTGATGCAGGATGCCGGTTTGGCGTCAATTCTGCTAACCCGCAGTGAACAGGGCATGAGCCTGATTACCGCAGATGAGCATTTTCATTTTCCGGCGCAGGTACTGGAAGTCAGTGATGTGACCGGTGCCGGCGATACCGTCATTGCCACCTTAGCGGTTATGTTAAGTGCCGGTATGTCGCTGCACGATGCGACACAACTGGCGAATCTGGCGGCTGGCATAGTAGTGGGTAAAGTCGGCGCCGCAACAGTATCGCCGGAAGAGCTGGCAGCAAAGCTGAATAAAGACTTATTCCGTCAGGGTGATTTCTACCAGACGCCGTTTGACAAAGTGCTACAGCATATTCGTTTTGCCCGCCAGAGCGGTGAGCGCATTGTGTTTACCAACGGTTGTTTTGATATTTTACATGCCGGCCATGTGCGTTACCTGGCACAGGCAAAAGCGCTGGGCGACCGCCTGGTGGTCGGGCTGAATTCAGATGCGTCGGTGCGCCGGTTAAAAGGCGAGCAGCGACCAATCAATACACTGGAAGATCGGGCTACCGTGCTGGCCAGCCTGGCCAGCGTCGACTGGGTAGTACCTTTTGGTGATGACCCAAGCGAAAACGACACCCCACTGCAGCTTATCAGCACTATTTTGCCGGATGTATTGGTCAAAGGCGGCGATTACAGCCTTGATACCATAGTGGGTGCAGACGTTGTTATCGCAAACGGCGGTGAAGTGCAGGTGCTGACCTTTGTTGATGGCCGTTCAACCAGCAAAGTGATCCGCAAAATCCAGGATCTGCAGGGAAAGCAATAAGTGACTAAGCAGTGGAAGCCGGCAAACCTTAACTCAATTTGTATTTTACGCCTGTCGGCTATTGGTGATGTGTGCAATGCCGTCTCAGTGGTCCAGAGCATTCAGCGGCAATACCCAAAGGCACAAATCACCTGGGTCATCGGTAAAGTGGAGGCAGCCCTGCTGGCAGGGCTACCCGGCGTGCGCTTTGTCGTGTTTGATAAAAAGCAGGGCAAAGCGGCTTACAGCCAACTGAAACAGGCTCTTAAACACGATTATTTCGACGTACTGCTGCATATGCAGGTCGCTTTTCGCGCCAATCTGGCGTCGTTATGTATTAATGCCGGAATAAAAATTGGTTTCGACTGGCATACCGCTAAAGAGCTGCATGCGCTTTTTATGCGCCACCGCATCACGCCAGCACCACGCAGCCATGTACTGGATGGTTTTCGCCAGTTTGCTAAGGCTATTGGTGTCACTGAGCAAAACCTCGGCCAGATACCGTCATGGCAATTGCCGATTAGCGACGCTGACGAGCAGTGGGCCAAAGCGCAACTGGCTGCAACCGGCAACAACAGAACCTTTATCATTAGCCCGGCAGCCTCGAAAGCCGAACGCAACTGGCTGCCGGAGCGCTACGCCGCGTTGGCAGATTATGCTACTGAACAAGGCTTCGCGGTGCTGTTATGCGGCGGCCCAACCGAGCTGGAGCGCAACTTAAACCAGGCTATATTAGCGCAGGCCAAACAGCCGATAACGGACTTGACCGGCAAAACCAGCTTAAAGCAACTGCAGGCATTGTTAAAACATACCAGCCTGGTGCTTGCACCAGATACCGGCCCTGCCCATATGGCCGTTGCGGCAGGTACACCGGTTATCGGTTTATACGGCCACAGCAACCCCGACCGCACCGGGCCCTATTTATTCCGCCAGTATGTGGTCGAGGTGTATCATCAATCGCTGTTGCAGCAATACGGTAAAACAGCAGATCAGCTAAAATGGGGTACGCGGGTAAAAGGCGCCGATATCATGCAGCAGATAACTGTCGGGGCCGTAACAGCCATGTTTGATAAAGTGGTTGCGGAGCAACAGTTATGAACCATACCCCGGTAGTTAAAGCCGCGTTTTTAGACCGTGATGGCGTGATCAATGTAGACCATGGCTATGTCAGCACTGCAGATCAATTCGAGTTTATCGACGGCGTCTTTGCAGCTTGCCATCACCTGCAACAGCAAGGTTATCTGCTGATTGTGGTGACGAACCAATCGGGTATTGGCCGTGGCTATTACAGCGAAGCGCAGTTCTGGCAGCTGACCGATTGGATGAAGCAGCAGTTTGCTGCAAACGGTGTTGATATAACTGATGTCTTCTTTTGCCCGCACCACCCGGTCAATGCACAGCCTCCGTACCAGCTTGAGTGCAATTGCCGCAAGCCAGCGCCCGGTATGTTACGGCAGGCCATTGAGAAATATGGCATTGATGCCAAACAAAGCCTGATGCTGGGTGATAAAAAAGCCGATATGCAGGCGGCTGACGCGGCCGGTGTTGGCCGTAAGGTGCTGGTGTTATCAGGTCAGAGCCTGAGTGAGGCAGATAAGGCCAATGCTGATGAGATCTGGCCTTCGATAAAAGCAGCGTTAACGCAGGTATAACGCTTACAGCGCCGCCAGGATCACTTCGGCTTTGCTGACTTCAAAGGTTTTCGGTGCTTCAACATTCAGCAGTGTTACCACGCCATTTTCAACAATCATGGCATAACGCTGTGAACGCAGGCCGCCAAAATCACCGGTTTCCATCGTCAGGCCTATAGCTTTATGAAACGCTGCGCCGCCGTCAGCCAGAAAGACGATTTCCTCTGCGTTCTGACTTTTCGCCCAGGCACTCATGACAAACGCATCGTTAACCGCTGTACAAACAATGGCATCGACACCTTTGGCTTTAATCTGATCGGCCAGCGTAATATAGCCAGGTAAATGCGCAGCAGAACAGGTTGGTGTAAAAGCACCCGGCACAGCAAATAGCACAACTTTTTTATTGGCAAAGATCTGGCTGGTGGTCGGGTTCATTACGCCTTCTTTCGTCAGTTGGGAAAAACTGACTTCCGGTAATTTATCGCCTGTTTTAATCATGGTAGCTCCCCTGTTAGCTAAGTACTGGTTAAGTCAATAATGTTAAGTAAGTTGCTGATAAAATAGCACTACATTGCTGCATTAATATACACATCAAAACGATTATTCTTACCACCGACTTCCATTGCAGGCTTCTGACCCGCCAAATATCCGGCGTAACCGGGACGCTTGACCACTACCCGCTTTTGCGCCAGCTGCAGCGCAGGTACCAACAGCGCATCGGCATCAGTGTCGCTGCCAACCACATCATGGAAAGCGCGCATTTCTTTTTTCACCAGGGCAGTTTTATCCCGTGGCGGAAACATCGGGTCCAGATACACCACATCGACTGCTGCATGTGTGGTAAGCGCCTGCAGCGCACTGCAGTGCATCAGCTGCATACGCTCTGCCAGCCAGCTTAACTCTGCTGTTTGCGCGCCACGGCGCAAACCATCGTACAACAGTGCTGCAACGGCCGGGTTACGTTCAACCAGCGTAACGCTTGCGCCAAGGCTAGCCAGCACAAAAGCGTCCCGGCCAAGCCCAGCAGTAGCATCGAGTACGGTAATGTCGCGTTTTTTCTGTAAGCCACAGGCTTTAGCAATGGCTTCATTTTTACCCCCACCATGCTGGCGGCGGTAACTGGCGGCACCACCGGCAAAGTCGACCACAATATCGCCCTGCTTTGGTAGCTCTGAATGGCGCAGCACTAAAGCACCTTGCTGCCAGGCCAGATGCCAGCCGTTGGCATTTTCGGTCAATGTCAGGCCAAACTGCTGGCTCAGGCTGTCGGCATAACTGCGATCAAGCTCCAGGCTTTGTAAAATGCTAAACGCCATTAACGCTGCATCCCCACCACATTTTCACCGACGCTGAGCGCAATAATCTGGCTTAGCTGCTGCAGACTGCGGCCCGATTGCTGCTGCCACAGGTTAAACTGCTGCTGTATCTGCTGCAGACTACGTTTACTGCTGATGCCACCGTCGAACACATTCGTCGCGCGCAGGTAAGCTTCAACATCGTCGCTAAGAATAAAAGTATCTTTGCCTATTGCCCTAAGCGCATAACGGCCGGTGTTACCGCCCAAACGGGCGCCATGCTGTTTCAGATACGCCCATAAGCCGGTAATGTCACTGACAGGCCAATCCGCCAGAAAGCGGGCAAAACTGCCGTGTTTTCGGGCAATATCGTCGATCATCATCGCATTGTGGCGAATGGTAAACACCTTGGCAGCATTGCGGATAATCCGCTCATCACGCGCCTTGGCTTCGAGCATCTCATCACTCATCAGCAGCATTTTTTCGATATCAAAATCAAAAAATACTTCGCAAAAGCCCGGCCACTTTTGCCGGACGACCCGCCAGACAAAGCCAGACTGAAACACTTTTTTCGTCAGCTCGCCCAGCAGCAGGTTATCAGGGATTGCGGCAATATCTGCAGCAGTTGCGCTTTGCCCAAGCAGCGCTTCCAGTGCCGTCGCACCGCCTTTGCGATCACAGGCACGCTGATAAATTTGTTGGAAAGATTCAGCAGTATGCACCAGGTTATCCATCTCTCAAAAATAAGGGCAACAGTGTAACTGCTGCCCCGATATCAATGCCAGCTCTGCTGTGTTACCAAAGTAAAAGTGGTTAAAACGCTGGCGCCTCGCCAGTGCCTTTTAACGTACAAACGCCATTTTCCAGCACCACTGCGGGTTTAGGCACCACAGCACAGTCAGACATCAGACCCAGCCGGTCATTTTCTGATTTCACGGCAGCATTGTATTTACTGATCAGTGCCATTATCTGGCTTTCATTACCCTTTTTCGTGGAGAGTGCAATATAGCTTGAGGGGCCGCCACAGGGCTTACTGCCAAAGCCAACCACCTTGCACTGCTGCACATTATCCGCTTCAGCTTCGCCAATCAGCGCCATGATTTCTGCCCGCATGGCCGGTAAGCTTGCCTGTTCTGCCATTTGCTGTTTCCTCGCTTTTACCGCTGCTACAGGGTTAGTTTGCGGATCAATAGGCTCAACCAACGGCTCGGGCGGTAAGCGTTCAGCATTAGAGCCACTTGCCGCCTGGCCCTGCTGACAACCGGCTACGGCCAGTGTCATAATAAGTATCAATAACTTGGTGCGCATAGTGTCTCCTTCCTGTCCGACATTCAGCTTGGCAGAGCAATGGTGAATTGGCAATGAATTGTTAATTCACCATCCTGCTACTCAACTGGCAATGCCCATATGCCGCAGTAATGCCTCGTTACTTGGCTCACGGCCGCGGAAACCTTTAAACAGCTCCATTGGCTCAGCACTGCCGCCACGCTCTAAAATCCAGCGCAAGAAATCGCGACCGGTGTCGGCGTTAAAAATGCCCTCTTCTTCAAACCGGCCAAAGGCATCAGCAGACAGCACTTCAGCCCACAAGTAACTGTAGTAGCCCGCTGCATAACCACCGGCAAAAATATGGCTGAAGCCATGCTGAAAACGGTTAAAACGTGGCGGAATGATAACCGACACTTCACTGCGTACCTCGTCCAGCATTTGCTGCACGCGGCCACCGTGGGCCGGGTCGTACTCGGCATGCAAGCGAAAATCAAATAAGGCAAACTCAAGCTGACGTACCAGAAACATTGCCGACTGGAAGTTTTTCGCGGCCAGCATTTTGTCCAGCAAATCCTGCGGTAATGGCTCGCCGGTTTCATAGTGGCCAGAGATGATAGCCAGTGCTTCACTTTGCCAGCACCAGTTTTCCAGAAATTGGCTCGGCAGCTCCACCGCATCCCAGGCCACACCGTTAATGCCAGCTACTGCGGCGGCGTCGACTTTAGTCAGCATATGGTGAATACCATGACCAAATTCATGGAACAGCGTTACCACTTCATCATGGGTAAACAGCGCGGGTTTTCCACCCACCGGCTTATTAAAATTACAGGTTAGGTAAGCTACCGGCGTTTGTACACTGCCATCGGCAAGAATGCGCCGGCCCTGGCAATCATCCATCCAGGCACCACCGCGCTTTTTCGCTCTGGCATATAAATCGAGATAAAAGCTGCCGCGCAGCTCACCACTGCTGTCAAAAATATCGTAAAACTTCACATCACTATGCCAGACATCAACGCCATCGCGCTGCTGTACACTGACACCAAACAGCTTGTTCAGTACAGTAAACAAGCCTGCGACAACTTTATGCTCCGGGAAGTAAGGTCGTAGCTGCTCATCCGAAATGGCATATTTTGCCTGCTTCAGCTTTTCGGCATAATAAGTCACATCCCAGGCTGCCAGCTCAGTTACCTGATATTCGCTTTGGGCAAACTGGGTTAACTCAGCTAAGTCTTGCTGCGCCTGCGGCTTGGCACGCCGGGCTAGATCGTGCAGGAAATCCAGCACCTGTGCCGGGCTTTGCGCCATCTTGGTAGCCAGTGACTCTTCGGCTGCGTTATTAAAATCCAGCAATTGCGCCAGTTCGTGTTTAAGCGCCAGCGTTTCTTCGATGATAGCACTGTTGTCAAACTGACCGGCTGTCGGCCCCTGATCAGATGCCCGGGTGCAATAAGCACTGTACATCGCTTCGCGCAGCTCACGCCTATCTGCGTATGTCATGATGGCGATGTAGCTTGGAAACTCTAACGTAAATACCCAACCGCTCAGGTCACGGCTTTTGGCTTCTTCCGCCGCAGCCAGCTTGGCATCTTGTGGCAGCCCCGCTAATTCAGCTTCATCGGTGATATGTTTAAACCAGGCCTGCGTCGCATCAAGCGTATTATTGGCGAAGGTAGAACTCAGCTCGGATAAGCGGCTTTGTATTTCCCCGTAGCGCTGCTTTTTCTCGGTCGATAAACCAATACCCGACAGTTTAAAATCACGCAGGGCGTTCTGAATAACCTTTTGCTGCGCCGCCGTTAAGCCGCTGTATTCTGCGCTTTGCGCCAGCTGCTGGTACTTCTGGTACAAGCCTTCATGCTGCCCAAGCCAGGTGCTGTATTCTGACAATAGCGGCAGGCAGCTCTCGTAAGCCTCACGCAGCTGCGGCGTATTCACTACCGAATTCATATGCGACACCGGCGACCAGAGTTTCCCAAGACGCTCAGCATCTTGCTCCAGCTGTTCAATCAATGTCGCCCAGCTTACCTGCGGCAATGCTACCGCACGCTCAACAGCGGCGCGGGCCTGTGCTATCGCCTGCTCGACTGCAGGTTTTACCTGTTCAGGCTGGATCTTGGAAAAAGGAGGTAACCCGGTAAAGGACAACAGGATGTTTTCAGTGGCAGACATAATAAACCTTAGCTGTTTAGCGCAATAATGCCGTGGATGTTGGGGCGATCCCGTTCAATATCAATCCGGCGTCAGCAAGCCGCGGCTGACAAGCCT
>NZ_DATCSY010000080.1:0-5673 GCF_036568245.1 Rheinheimera sp.
AGCCTGGCAAGCCAGTGCTGAGGGGCGGGATATGCAGGTTGAAGTGCGTCCGGCAGCCCATCCTGATGGCACCAGTATTGAAGTGCTGGATTTATTCTTCAACACCCCAGCCAGACGAAAATTCCTGCGTACCGACAAAACTGAGTTTGGCCACATTGACGAGTTGGTAAAGCGACTGGCGCTGAGCCGTTACGATGTCAGTTGGTTATTAAGCCATAATGGCCAGAATGTGCGGCGGCTTAAAGCCGCGCTGACGCAGGAGCAACGTCAGAAACGGGTCGCCGCGTTGTGTGGCCGGGTATTTGCTGAACATGCGGCTTTTATTGAAAACCAGTACGGCGATGTAAAAATATGGGGCTGGCTGGTGCATCCGCAGGCATGTTCTGCTCAATTGCATTGCCAGTACAGTTACGTTAATGGCCGGATGATGCGTGATAAACTGCTTAATCATGCTATTCGTCAGGCTTATGGCGATATGCTGGCGCCGGAACAGCAACCGGCTTTTGTCCTGTATCTGGAGTTAGAGCCTCGTCAGGTGGATGTAAACGTGCATCCGGCGAAACATGAAGTACGGTTTCATCAAGCCAGGTTAATCCATGATTTTGTCGTGTCGGCATTAACCAACGCACTAACACAGCTGACACCGATGGACAGCTCGGCTGCACAAGCCGGTGCATTGATACAGGAACCGCCTGCACAACCATACCAGCGTGCAGCACCTTACGTTAATCGTAATATTTATAGCGCAGACAGACGCCCGTCCGGTACAGCTGTAAAGCAAGAGTTATCTTACTGGCAAAGCAGCCAGAGTTTAGCCACTACCACAGCAAACGAAAACTCTACACCACCTGTTCCTCTGAGCAACACGCTGCTGATTACAAAAAACCGTTATCTGCTACAGCAGAGTGGTGACGACATAGTCGTGATTGATTTACTGCCAACACTCAGTGCCTATTTTGCTGCTCAGCAGCTGCCATCTCAGCCATTGCTTTTACCGCAGCGGATATCATTAAATGCACAGCAATGCCGCTTGCTAACAGATAAAGCTGAGCAATTTAATCGTTTAGGCTTTGATATGTTACTGACAGACCAGTTGCTTATTGTACGGGCAGTGCCGCTTTGGTTGCGTCAGACGGTGGTCAGTCAATGGCTCGGTGATTGGTTACAGCTGCTGAGCCAGCAGCCAGTTGTTGACCTTTGCCACCATTTATTGGCTATGCTACTTAATGCTAATAGGGTGTCAGCCTCAGCAATGTTAGAATCTGCGCCACAATTGTTGTCTGCGCCAGAATGGTGGGTAAGCACGCCTTTGCAGCTCGAAGCGACGCTAAATTCACTGACGGAGCCGAAATGATGAAACCGGCAACAGATCAGGTCATTTTTCTGATGGGGCCTACGGCGTCAGGAAAAACGGCTTTGGCCACTGAGTTGTATCAGCGCCTGCCATCTGAGCTGATCAGCGTCGACAGTGCGCTGATTTACCAGGGCATGGACATTGGTACCGCTAAACCAACAGCAGCAGAGCTGGCGTTAGCGCCGCATCATTTAATTGATATTCGCGACCCGGCACAAAGCTATTCTGCGGCAGATTTCAGGGCAGATGCGCTCAGATTGATTGCTGAAATTCAACATCGTGGTAACATTCCGATTCTGGTTGGCGGAACTATGCTGTACTTTAAAACCCTGCTCGAGGGGATTTCGCCACTGCCAGAGGCTGACCCAGAGGTAAGGGCGCAGTTGGAACACGAAGCGGCATCTGTTGGTTGGGCGGTGCTGCATGAAGAGCTCAGTAAGGTCGACCCTGTGTCGGCGAAACGGATACACCCGAACGACCCGCAGCGGATAGGGCGTGCGCTGGAAGTATACAGAGTGACCGGTCGCAGTTTAACGGAACTTACAGCAGAAAAAGGGGAACCTTTTGCGTTTCCTGTGCACCAATTCGCTATTGCGCCACTTGAGCGTGCAGTGTTGCATCAGCGTATTGCTCAACGGTTCGAACAAATGCTTCAAGCTGGTTTTGAACAAGAAGTCAGGCTGATGAAACAACGGTGCGACTTGCACCCGGATTTGCCGTCTGTGCGCTGTGTTGGCTACCGGCAGATGTGGCAGTATCTGGATGGCGAATACAGCTACACTGAAATGACAGAAAAGAGCATCGCTGCAACCCGGCAATTAGCAAAGCGACAACTGACCTGGTTACGGGGTTGGCCACAACTTCACTGGTTGAAAAGTGATGCGTCTATGGCGGAAAACTTGCAAGCGGTTTTATCTTCGCTAAGCTAAACAAGCTGGATAAAAAATACGTTTTAACAACTTGAAATAAAAAAAATAATACCTATATAAGTCGGACTAATTAAAAAAGGAAAGCGGCACATGGCAAAGGGCCAATCTTTACAAGATCCATTTTTAAACACCTTGAGAAGGGAACGTATCCCGGTATCAATTTATTTGGTGAATGGAATTAAACTTCAGGGGCAGATCGAGTCTTTCGATCAATTTGTCATACTGCTGAAAAATACTGTGAGTCAGATGGTATATAAACATGCTATCTCAACCGTAGTGCCGGCCAGAGCCGTCAATACTATGGTTAGTCACAGCAATGGTCAGGGTGACGAAGACGACGCGGAATAATAACAGGGGTCTTTCGCTTGTCTGACACTAGCGTAATTCCGGAACAAGCGATCCTTGTCCATGTCAACTTTTCACAGCAGCATACCAGCGAGGACTTGAGCGAGCTCAAGTTGCTGGTATCGTCAGCTGGTGTTGAAACGGTTCAGGTACTGACAGCCAGTCGTAGTGCACCTGATCCGAAGTTTTTTGTCGGCTCAGGTAAAGCTCAGGAAATTGCTGATCTGGTTAGCCAGACAGAGGCCACGGTAGTGATTTTTAATCATGCCCTTAGCCCGGCCCAAACCCGTAACCTTGAGCGTTTATGTCTCGCCCGAGTCATCGACCGTACCACCCTTATCCTTGATATTTTCGCTCAGCGTGCCAGGACATTCGAAGGTAAGCTGCAGGTCGAACTTGCGCAGCTGCAACATCTGGCTTCGCGTCTGGTGCGCGGCTGGGATAGTCTCGATCGGCAAAAAGGTGGTATCGGTTTGCGCGGCCCGGGTGAAACTCAGCTGGAGACCGACCGTCGTCTGCTGCGTGAGCGTGTGAAAGCCTTGCAGGCAAAACTGGCAAAACTGGAAACTCAGCGCCAGCAAGGGCGCCGTGCGCGCCAGCGTGCCGAAGTGCCGGTGGTATCTGTAGTGGGTTACACCAACGCCGGTAAGTCGACTTTATTCAATCGCCTGACTAACGCCGGGGTATATGCTGCTGACCAGCTGTTCGCAACGCTTGATCCCACCCTGCGGCAGTTAAAATTGAAAGGCGTTGGTGACATCATTCTGGCTGACACTGTTGGATTTATCCGGCATTTGCCACATGACCTGGTTGCTGCATTCAAGTCAACCTTGCAGGAAACCCGGGATGCTGATTTGCAACTGCATGTGGTTGATGTCGCCGATCCGCGCAAAGATCATAATATGCAGCAGGTGGCGGAGGTATTGAGTGAAATCGACGCCGACCAGCTGCCGCAGTTATTGGTGTTTAATAAAATTGACCTGCTACAGCAGCCTGCGCGTATAGAGTATAACGAAGCAGGACTGCCATCTGCCGTATATGTCTCTGCGATGTCAGGCGCCGGGCTTGAGTTACTGCAGCAGGCGATTAGCGCGTTGTTGTCTGAACGGTATATCGATGTAGCCATAAAGCTGCCACCTGCGCTGTCGTCATGGCGGGCACATTTTCATCAGCAACATTGCATCGTTACCAAGCAGTTTGACGATGAGGGTAATTGTGCCCTGAAATTAAGACTGAGCGAGGCTGCATGGTTAAAAGCGCTTAAGCAGTCACAGGGTAAACTGGAAAACTATATCGTCAGCACGCCGGTTATTTGATACATTAACCTTTATTTTGCAACTTAGAACGGAGTAGAGCATGGCTTGGAATGAGCCCGGCAATAACGGAAAAAACAACGACCCCTGGAAGCAGGGCGGTCGTGATCAGGGGCCACCTGACTTAGACGAAGTGTTTCGTAACTTTGGTAAAAAGTTCGGTGGCATGTTCGGCGGTGGTAAGTCATCTGGCAGCGGCAGCAGTGGTGGAGCATCAGCTGCGTTGGTGCTGATCCTGATTGTTGCTGCGCTGGTTTGGGCGTTCAGTGGCTTTTACACAATAAAAGAATCTGAGCGCGGCGTTGTGCTACGTTTTGGTGAGTATCACAGTGAAGTTGGCCCGGGTATTCACTGGAAACCTACTTTTATTGACTCAGTGCTGCCGGTAGATGTGACCAGCGTCAGAACTTTACGCAGTGACGGCTTTATGCTGACGCAGGATCAGAATCTGGTGCGGGTGACATTTGAGATCCAGTACCGGGTATTCAATGCCCGGCAGTACAAATTCTCTGTTGTTGATGCTGACAACAGCCTGCATCAGGCAACCGATGCGGCGCTGCGTTATGTTATCGGTCATTCTATTATGGACGACGTCCTGACACGGGGTCGTGAAGTGGTGCGGCAGAATACCCGTCAGGAGCTGGAAGGTATCATTGAGCCTTACAACATGGGTATTGTACTGGTTGATGTGAACTTCCGTGATGCGCGTCCGCCGGAAGAAGTGCGCGATGCTTTTGATGATGCCATTAAAGCTCAGGAAGATCAGGAACGTTTCATTCAGGAAGCTCAGGCTTATGCCCGTGAGATTGAACCCCGCGCCCGTGGTCAGGTAAACCGTGTGATGCAGGAAGCCGAAGCTTACAAGCAGCAAATAGTGTTAAAAGCGCAGGGTGAAGTTGCCCGCTTTGAGAAACTGTTACCAGAGTACCTGGCTGCACCTAAAGTTACGCGTGATCGCTTGTATCTGGAAACGATGGAACAGGTTTACAGCAATACATCGAAAGTGCTGGTTGATGTAAAGAACGGCAATAATATTATGTATTTACCTCTTGATAAGATGCTTAACCAAAATGGCAGCACCGCGACGCCGTCTAACGCTGCGCCACTGCTACCGGCACGTAGCAGCTCTGACAGCAACAGTCAGAGCCGCCCGGATAGCAACCGTAACTCCACTCGTAGTGGCAGGGGGTAACCGATGAAGAATTTCACTATTGTGCTGATTGTTGTTATAGCGTTTATCTTTTTATCAGCGCTGTTTGTGGTGCCTGAAGGACAACGCGCTATCGTTATCCAGTTCGGTAAAATCCAGCGTGATGCCCAGCAAAACGTAGTGGTATACGAGCCTGGTCTGCATTTTAAGCTGCCCATGATTGAAACGGTGCGTAAGCTGGATGCCCGGGTTCAGACACTGGATGATGCGCAGGACCGTTTTGTCACGGCAGAAAAGAAAGACTTACTGGTAGACAGTTATGTTAAGTGGCGCATCAGTGACTTTGGCGCCTACTTTCTGGCCACCGGCGGCAATACTGCTCAGGCAGAGGTACTGCTGAAGCAATATATTAATAACGGTTTGCGTACCGAATTTGGTGCCCGCACTATTCCGGAGATTGTCTCTGGCGAGCGTACTCAACTGATGCAAAGCGCTTTGCAACAGGCGGGTGAAGCGTCAAAAGAGTTAGGCATTGAAGTTGTCGATGTGCGGGTGAAGCAGATTAACCTGCCGCAGGAAGTC
>NZ_DATCSY010000081.1:0-12266 GCF_036568245.1 Rheinheimera sp.
GTAAATGTAACTGAGTTCGTCACTGAGCAGATTAACATCAGCACCATCGGTTAGCGCGCCTTCCAACACGTTTAAAGCCTGTGTGAAATGCTGCTGCTCCAACAGAATTTTGCCGAGTAAAATTTGAGCCGCTAAGTTATCCGGATTATCTTTCAGTACATTACGTAAGTGAATGCTGGCGCTATCATATTGTTTCTGCTGGTACAGTTTTAACGCGTTTTCGTAATTGTATTTACTGTCAGCAAGCAATTGGCAGGAATAACTCAGCAGCAATACCAGAATAAAGCGAACAAACATTGAAACCTCATATCATCTTTTTGCCGGAGCCGGCAAACTGTCCCTGTAAAGCAAATGAACAATAGCAGTAATAAGCAGATAAAAAAAAGGGGCCTGATGCCCCTTTTGTGCAGATTAAGCGCGCCGTCTGTACAGCAGGCCAAGCAGGCCCAGCGAAAACAGTGCCACAGTACCAGGTTCCGGCACTTGTACCGGGGTGTCAGTGTTGTCAGGCACAAAGGTTTTAGTGGTAATGCTGGCAAATTTAATATTGTCGCCCAGGCCATACTGGCCACCATTAAATACCGGGTTGTAAGCGCCGACTAACCAGTAATTAGCAAAAGTGCTTTTAATGCCCGCGCCTTCAACCGCGCTATTATTGGCAAATACATAAGGGGTATTAATACCGGTATTGGAGTAGCTTGCGGTTTGAATGGCAGAATTAGCCACCTGCTGCCAGTTCACTGAGCCGCCTGCGAAAGGATTAGCTGCAAAGGCACCGACTGATACCCAGCTGTAACCACTGGTCCAGCTGTTAGTCAGGCTTAGTAATTCAACAGGTTGTAAGAATTCCAGTAAGATAAAATCGAAGCCGCTGGTGTTGTCTACCGCATGAGAAGGAGAGCCGCTGTCGTTTCTGTTCCACAGCTGTACACCCCAGTTTGAGTCGAGTGTTACGCGGTTGGCTGATCTTACTGTAGATGTTGCGCTGCTGCTGTTAGACGACCAGCCAGAAAGCATTGCACTGTTACCGGCGCTGGATTGCAGAGAAAGCTTGTTAGCGCCAGTCGCAGTCTGACCGGTAGTAAAATTCCATGTTTCTGTGCTGGCATAGGCCGACAGGGAAACCGAACAGAGTAAAAACAGTAAGGATTTAAACATTTTCCATTTCCTACAGAGATAGACGACAGGGTTTATCACAATTCCTAACATAGCTTAAGCAAAAATCGATCCACTTATTTAGTGTTTGTTTTCATTGGGTTTTTATTAACAGTGATCCGACCAACTGTAAACTAATCTGACAGATCCTTTTACAGATCTTTGAGCATAAAGCGCTAGTAGTGTGGCGTAGTATAAAGGCTATAGCAAGTTAGCAAGCATTATCCTGGTCACCCTGGAAGCTACGTATTGTCGCCTGTTGTTGCTGCGGCAGCGTAACAGCAGAGGCTTGTTATTTGTCATGAATATATGATTCATATATAATTCGTATATTAAGTTGAGGAGGATAAGCTTGGGTATCGTTAAAATTGCAGATGAACTGCACGAAGAAATTCGTAAAGCCAGTGGTGCTATGTCCCGCTCCATCAATGCCCAGGCCGAATTCTGGCTGAAAATGGGCATGCTGGCCGAGCTTCACCCGACACTGAATTATCAGCAGTTGATAGCGACGTTGTTACGCCAGGCTGATGTAAGGCTTGCTGGAGAGATGGATGAACCCCGTTCCGCTTAAAACAACAGAAGAGCTTGCTTTGCAAAGAGAGGCGGGCCGTTTGCTGGCACAGGTATTTGCCATGCTGGATAGCAGAATTATCGCAGGGATGTCAACGCTGCAGATTAACGAGCTGGCAGAGCGGTTTATTGTTGATGAATTACAGGCGCGCCCAGCCAGCAAAGGGCAGTATGGCTTTGCCTACGTGCTTAACACATCGGTAAATGATGTGGTCTGTCATGGCGTACCGTCGGCGACACAGTTGCTGCGGGACGGCGATATTATCAACGTCGACATTACGCTGGAGAAGCATGGTTTTATCGCTGACTCCAGCAAAATGTACGGTATTGGCAACTTAAACCCGGGAGCACAAGCGCTGGTAGATGATTGCTATAAGGCGCTATGGTTAGGCATCAATGCCGTCAGACCGGGAGGGCGGCTGGGTGATATTGGCTTTGCCATAGAGCAGTTCGCCCGGCGTAAAGGATACAGTGTCGTGCGCGAATACTGCGGTCATGGTATTGGCCGGGAAATGCATGAGGCGCCGCAGGTGCTGCATTACGGTGCGGCAGGCAGCGGCATGATACTGAAGCCTGGCATGGTATTTACCATTGAGCCGATGCTGAATCAGGGCAGTAATAAAGTGAAAACCAAAAAAGACGGCTGGACTGTCGTTACCCGTGATAAAAAGCTCTCCGCGCAGTGGGAGCATACAGTCGCAGTTACCGCGAGTGGTGTTGAGGTACTGACACTGCGCAATGAAGAGCAAGCTTTGTTATGTGAATAAACATAACCGGCTGCGTGAATAACGACATTCCCTCATTTTTGACATCATGTTAGCCTGTAAAGAATTTTATCTGAGTTATGGATTTTGACATGCGCGCAACTGCTATGCTGCTGTTTTTATGGCCCGCCCTGGCCCTGGCCTTGGCTGATACGCCTCCGTGGCCTGAACAGCCGGTATTAACGCTGCAGCCTGATATGCAACAGGTTGTCAGCGAGCAGGCGGCACTTGAACAATTGGCTGAAGGTTTCCACTGGGCTGAGGGCCCGGTGGTGGAACCGGCGTCGGGTGATGTTCTGTTCTCTGATGTGCCGCAGAATACCGTTTACCGCTGGAGTACACAGCAAGGGTTGACGGTTGATCTGCAGCCGTCGGGGTACACAGGTTTGTATCCGGACAATAATCTACAGGAAGGTTCGAACGGCCTGATCTTCAACCGTAATAATGAGCTGGTGCTGGCACAGCACGGTGACCGGCGCCTGGCCGTGTTGCAGAACAGCAATACGGGTAAGCCAGAGTACAAAACGCTTGTCAGCCGCTATAAAGGTAAGTTGCTAAACAGCCCAAACGATGTGGTGCAGCATAGCAGTGGTGCTTATTATTTTACTGACCCACCTTACGGTTTAAAAGGCGCTGATAATTCACAGCAAAAGCAGCAGAGCATTAATGGTGTATACCGGCTGCAGAGTGATGGCCAGTTAACCTTGCTGGCCGCTAACCTGACGAGGCCTAATGGCCTGGCTTTTTCACCCGATGAACAATGGTTATATGTAGCGAACTCTGACCCTGAGACGGCGCAGTGGTGGCGATATCCGGTAAAAGCTGATGGTACTTTGGGTGAAGGCGAATTATTCTTTGATGCTACCGCGGCAGCAAAATTGGCAAGTGGTTTGCCGGATGGCTTAAAGGTGCTGCCATCAGGCATCTTGCTGGCTACAGGCCCCGGTGGCGTGTGGGTATTATCGGCAGCAGGGCAACACCTTGGAACCATACAAACCGGTGTGGCGGCGGCTAATGTGGCACTAAACCAGGATAACAGCTGGCTGTATATTACTGCCAGCCGCTATCTGCTGAGGATAAAATTGCAAGGCAATAACAGCGGTAAAGGTTAATGGCCACTGCCGTCTTGCACTAACAGCAGACTGTAACGCTTGCCCAGCCCCCATTGCCAGATTTTGGTTTCGCCAGCTTGTAACGGTAATAAAGCAGAGCGTACTTTGTTACGTTTTAACCGGATAAATTTGTACTGCTTAATCCGGAACAGCAGTTTACGGCTGTATTCATCAAACCAGGAGCCATTAAAGTGGTGGATAGCATAGCTTGGATAATCTGGTCTGGGTGTGCAGAAATAATGGCTGGGATAAATGACAGCGTCGGCAGCAAGCTTGGTTATGTTATCGTCCCGGTAAGGCTTTATCAGGCCAAACTCCCGGGAAAATATTTCACTGATTAAGCCCGTATTTGGTGTCAGATCGTACTGGCCGTCTGCTGTTGTAAACTGTTTGGTGTCGTAGGGGCGCAGCAGTTTATCTATTACCGTATTCTGTGCACAGGCGCCCATCAATGCTGTAACGGGCGCCAGACGGTTTTTAAACTTTTCAAAACCAGTTACAAAGCTATGCTGGCGAAAAACTTCTAAATCAGCGGTGACTTCCAGATCAGTGTCAAAATAGAACCCACCCTGCTGGTATAGTGCATACAGCCGCAGATAGTCAGATACAAAAGCCCATTTACCTGCCGCGAACGCTTGCTGCATATAGCTATTATCCAACGCTTTTACACTGTCGTTGTTCCATTCAACTATCTGATAATCCGGCAGATGCTTTTGCCAACTGGCAATACAGCGCTGCACCAGTTCAGGCTTGTCGGCATTCCCTACCCAGACGTAATGAATTATTTTCGGGATCATCAAATTTACCACTGCAGTTGTGTTTACCGGCAGCAATATAAAGCGCGCACGGGCGGCAGATTGTGTGACTTTGTAACGAAGCTGTTATCGGTATTACAAATGCCGTAATGACTGTATCCAACGCCCGGCAGCCGCTAAAGCGCCAAAAAGGTACGATTATTGTGCGCTGCGCGGCTGAAGTTATGCTGAATCATCAGTGGTGATACCGTTTACGATGTTTCAGTCTGCCGGAAATGTTGATTAATAGTTAAGCGGCGAAAACCGCTGCAAGTGTGGTTTTAACCATTGCACCGCATCATCGACGCAGCTGTACACCACCGGTATTACCAGTAAGCTGAGAAATGTAGAGGTGATAAGGCCACCAATCACCACTATGGCCATCGGTGCGCGAAAGCTGGGGTCTCCGCCGATGCCAAGTGCGATAGGAAGCATGCCTGCACCCATTGCAAGTGTTGTCATGACTATGGGTCTGGCCCGCTTACGACAGGCATCTAAGATCGCGTCCCAGCGGTTTAACAGGTGATCGCGTCTGGCAATGATGATGTAGTCAATTAGCAGAATAGAGTTTTTGGTGGCGATGCCCATTAACATGATTAAGCCAATCATCGCCGGTAGCGACAGTGCGGCATTGGTTAAAAACAGCGCCAGAAAGGCCCCCGGTACCGATAGCACCAGTGCAGCAAGAATGGTGACCGGTTGAACAACATCTTTTAGCAGCAGTACCAGTACCATATAAATACAGAATACGCCGGTTAACATGGCCACGGCGAAACCGCTGGCGAGTTCACCCATCATTTCTGCATCGCCCAGTGTAGTTTGGGATACGCCCGGTGGCAGAGTTTGTAGGCTTGGCAGCGCCAATACGGCCTGCTCAACCACACCCAGTGGCAGGTTATTTAGCTCTACTTCAAAGTTGATATTACGCATCCGGTCAAAGCGGGCGATTTCAGCCGGGCCACTGCCTATTTCCAGGCTGGCGACGTTCTCCAGTGCCACCGGGCCGCGGGCGCCGGGTACCGGTAAACGTTTAAAGGTATCGAAATCTTCGCGGGCAATATCATTCAGGCGCACTACTACGGGCACCTGGCGTTCACTCAGGTTAAGCTTGGCCAAATCCTGCTCGTAGTCGCCGGCGGTGGCAACCCGCAGCGTATCGGCAATGGCCGATGAAGTTACACCAAGGTCGGCTGCGCGGGCAAAGTCTGGGATAACAATCAGTTCAGGCCGCACCAGGCTGGCGCTGGAGGTAACGGCGCCAATGCCAGGAATAGCCCGCAGCTCGCGTTCTACCTGCAGTGCATGTTGTTGCAGTATGCGACTATCTTCGCCGGCCAGCACCAGCATATAATTTTCGCTTCCGCCCATACCCACTTTAATCCTGGCGCCGGGCAGGGCACTCAAGATTTCGCGTAATTGCTGTTCAATTTGTTGCTTGTGTAAACCAGCACGCTCACTGCGATGGGTCAGGTTAAGTGTCAGCACTGCGGAGCGCACGCTGGTTGCTGTGCTACCGGTGTTATCTGATGCACCTGAACTACCACTGCCAATAGCGGTGTAAATTTGTTTTATCTGCTCATTTTGTTGCAATATCTGGCGCGCCTGTTCCGCCAGGGCAATGGTATCCTGCAGCTTAGTGCCGGGCTGCAGCGTAAGCGTAACCTGGGTTTGCTGATTGTCATCTGCTGGCATAAAAGCACCAGGCAGTGTCATCGCCAGCATAATGCCGCCGGCAAAAAATACCGCCGCTGCGCTCAGGGTTACGCCTTTGTGCTGCAAGCACCAGGTTACCAGATGCAGGTAGTAACGAACCCAGCCCGGCTCCGGTTTGATCTGCTGTTTATTGTTCTGCCCAGGTGAGCGCAGCATGTAGGCGGCCATCATCGGCGTAAGTAGCCGGGCCACCAGCAGGGAAAATAACACTGCTATAGCTGCTGTCCAGCCAAACTGTACAAAGAACTTGCCTATTACGCCGCTCATAAAGGCGGTGGGTAGAAATACCGCTACCAGCGTAAAGGTGGTGGCAACCACTGCCAGGCCAATTTCATCGGCTGCTTCCATAGCGGCCTGAAACGGCGTTTTGCCCATTAGCAAGTGGCGCTCAATGTTTTCTATTTCAACGATAGCATCGTCAACCAGCACGCCGATCACCAGCGAGAGTGATAATAAGGTGACGGTATTGAGCGAAAAGCCCATCATATGGATCAGCCAAAAGGTGGGAATGATGGACAGAGGCAGTGCCAGTGCGGAAATAAAGGTGGCCCGCCAGTCGCGTAAAAACAGAAATACCACCAGTACCGCCAGCAAGGCGCCTTCATACAATAGCTGCATGGAGCCGGCATAATTCTCCGCTACCGGGTCAATCAGGTTAAACACTTCTGTTACGCTGATATCCGGCCGCTGTGTTTGCAGCTGTTGCAGCGCGGCACGCACCCCTTCTGCAACTTCAATTTCGCCGTAACCGATGGCGCGGGTTATCTCAAAGCCCACTACCGGCTCGCCGTTCAAAAAAGCAGCGGAGCGTTGCTCTGCTACCGTATCAGACACTGTGGCTATCTGGTCCAGCCGCAGCCTGCGGCCATCAGTTAACGTAATTTCCATTGCTGCGAATTCTTCAGCCGACTGCACGGTAGCAATGGTTCTCACCGACTGTTCCATGCCGCCAAAATAGGCACGGCCGCCGGCAGCTTCTTGCTGCACCAGCTGTAACTGGCGGGAAATATCGGCAGCCGTAGTATTGAATGCCAGCAGTTTGGCAAAATCCAAATCAATGCGTATTTCCCGGTCAACACCACCCACTCTGGCGATAGCACCCACACCTCTGACCGCCAGCAGGGTTTTGCTGATATCGTTATCAACAAGCCAGGATAAAGCTTCGTTATCCATTTGTGCTGAGCTAAGACTGTAAGTCAGAATAGGTGAGCCGGATAATTCTTCCTTTTTTATTACCGGATCGCGCAAATCTGCCGGCAGGTCTGAGCGAATGCGTGCGACAGCATCTCGCACATCGTCAAGCGCTTGCTGTATCGGGCGTTCCAGACGAAACTCAACTGAAATACGGGCTTCACCGTCGCTCAGGTTGCTGTATATATGCTTCACGCCCTGAACAGTGGCCAGGGTATTTTCAATCTTACGTACTACATCAGTTTCAAGTTGTGACGGCGACGCTCCAGGCAGCTCGACGGCAACATTAATTGTCGGCAGTTCTACGTCAGGCAGGTCCTGAACTTTCATCGCTTGAAAGCTGTTAAGGCCGAGTAATGTCAGTAAGACAAACAGTAAGATAGCCGGTGTTGGGTTACGGATTGCCCAGCTGGAAACATTCAGATTCATTTTTGACTCCGGCTTACATGGGGTTGTCTGACGAGCGGGCGAAAACCGCGAGCGGCTGATTGGGTTTTGCAATGTTGGCTACGTCGGGCTCAGCCGGAACAATCCGCACTGTGTCACCCGCAGAGAGAAAAGCGCCGCCGGTGACTACTACTTTGTCCGCTGTAGTTATACCGCTGGTTATCTCCACTAAATCAGCTATTCTGCGACCGGTGCTGACTTTGGTTTGCATGACTTTGGCATCGGTTCCAACTTGCTGCACGTAGTTAAAACCGTCGCGTATCTGCACTGCACTTTGCGGCAGGGTTAATGCTGTTGTCTCACCCAGCTCAAACCAGCCACGGGCAAAGCTGCCGGCATGGGTATTACTGTCTGACGGCAGGTCGACATACACCATCCCGTTGCGGCTTTGACTATCCACCACCGGAGCGACCATCCGTAAAGTGCCTGTAATGGCACCGCCGCCAAGCGGTGTGATGTTCACGCGCTGGCCCGGTTCGAGTTTTGCCAGATCTGCCGCAGCCACTTCTGCCCGCCATTCCAGCCGGCTGCCCCTGATCAGCCTAAACAACTCCTGGCCTGCAGGCATTACGGCACCTACTGTGGCAGCTCTGGCTGAAATAATGCCGTCATCGGGTGAGTACACCTTGGTATGCTTAAGACGTAATTGCTGTATATGCACCAGCGCCCGGGCTGACTGCAGCCTGGCACGTGCTGCTTTTTCAGCGGTGATGTACTGCTGGATAAGCTGTGCAGACAAGGCTCCGCTTGCTTGCAGCTCTGTAGTGCGTTTCGCATCAGCTGAGGCTGCTGCCAGTAACGCTTCTGCTTCTGCCTCTGCAGCCAGGCTTTGGGCCAGCTCTGCCTTTACTGTATCTGCATTGAAGCTAGCCAGCAGCTGGCCATGCGTTACTCTGTCCCCAACATTAACCAGCACTTGCTCCAGCTTTAAACCATTTGTTTCATTGCCGATACTGGCTTCCTGCCAGGCACTGATATTGCCACTGGCAGATAATGTGTTTGGTAACAGGGCGAGCTGGGGGCTGACGACGCTAACGGTCAATGTCGGCCTGGAGGTTGCTGCTGTTTTGTCTGCCGGCGCTTCAGTATGGTCTGCTGCGATAATGATGCTGACTGTGATTGCGACGATCAGTGCAATACCAAGCAATACAACCTGATGAGACCTTTTCATGTTCTGCTTCCTTAATCTGGTTGTTGCCTCAGGCGGTTGAAGGAGTTTGACGTTGGGGTTTATGCCTGAAACCTGCGTTACTGTCCGGTAGCTTGTCTTTCCGCAAACTTACTGGCGTAAAAACAGTAAAAAAATCTGTTGGTAAGTTTTAGGTAAGTCTGACGGCGGATGATGAGGATACTTTTTGCTCACTTTTTCATCTGACAGGAACTTATCTATGCACTCAATTATCTCAAGCTTGCCTTGGCAGCCTAAGTTACTAAAACGCGCAGCGGTGCTATCAGTTGCCGGTTTTAGTCTGATACCGTTAACAGTTTCTGCTCAGCAAGCAGATGACAATGCGTCGTCCTGGGGGCTGGGTCTGGCGGTGGTGACCAGTCAGAAGCCGTATACGGGGATTGACCGCGATAACAAAGTATTGCCGATACTGAGCTATGAGAACCGTTATGTCCGGTTAAGTGGCCCTGAGCTGGCCTTTAAACTACCAGGCTACCGGTTTAGCGAGTCAAACCGGTTAAATTTCAGTGTGATTAGCAAGTATGACTTTACGGATTACGAGCAAAGTGACGCCGCTATACTTAATGGCATGCAGGATCGTGACGGTGGTTTCTGGACCGGGTTTAAGGCAGAGTGGCAAAATGATCTGGCGGATATCAGCGGCGAGATCCTGACTGAAGTTGCCGGTGACAGTGAAGGAAATATCATGAATTTTGGTATCGAGAGAACCTGGCATTTTGCTGAGCAGTATATGTTTACACCACGGATAGTAGTGAGTTTGCTGGATAAAAAATATATAGATTACTACTACGGTGTTACAGCTGAAGAAGTAACCACAGACCGGGCTTACTATAAAGGTGAGGCAGGTGTGAATGTCGAAATAGGAGCGCGGGTCGGTTATATGTTTAAACAAAAGCACTTTATATTCTTCGATGCCAGTGTGACGAGCCTGGCATCAGAGATAAAAGACAGCCCTTTGGTTGACCGTTCCACGGAAAACCGGGTATTTCTCGGTTATATCTACAATTTCTGATGAACTGTATCCTGTTACTTGAAGACCATGAGCGCTTAGCCCGGCTGATATGCGAGGGGTTGGCGCCTGCCGGTATAGTGGCAGATGTATTCAGCCGTATCGAGCATGCGCTGGCTGCATTGCAACAAGTACCGTATCAGGCGCTGGTGATTGACCGCGGCGTACCAGACGGTGACGGCCTCGGGTTGGTGCGACGGCTACGGGCGGCAGATAACGCTATTCCCTGTCTGGTGTTAACCGCACGCACTGCATTGAATGACCGGGTTGAAGGGCTGGACGCCGGCGCCGATGATTATCTGGCCAAGCCTTTTGCTATGGAAGAAATGGTGACGCGGGTGCGGGCACTGCTGCGTCGTCCGGCTGAGGTACGTTCACTTGATCCACAATGCGGCGATTTAACCCTGCGCCCGGCAGACAGCCTGATGTGCTGCAACGGTAACAGCGAGACACTGGCGCCGGCAGAGCTGCAAATTATGTTATTGCTGATGCGAAAATACAAAGAGCCGGTGCGCCACAGTGCACTGGAAGCCGCCGGCTGGGGCTTTAGCGAAGCGGTGACGCCCAACGCACTGGATGTGGTGTTGCACCGCATCCGGCGCAAATTGCTCGCCATTGGTTCGCAGCAGCGGATAGTCAATATAAGAGGGATAGGCTTTGCGCTTCAGGATAACGGACCGACTGAATAGTATCAGTGTTAAAGTACTACTGGCTTTTGTAGCTGGCATGGTGCTCAGCGTCAGCCTTATCGCTTTGGTATTGGTAACAGCAGTAGTATTTAAAAGCAATATTTTTTCAGAACTTGAAGTAAATGATGCTGCTCAACATTTAGCTGAAGCTCTGCAGTTTAATGCTGAAGATGTTCCTACCCACATTGAGTTTGATGACGATTACGACTGGCTATTCGAAAGTTTGAGTCAGGAAGTGGCGTACCGGGTGCTGGATCAATCAGGCACCGTGGTGTTGTATTCTGCTGCTGGAGCGTCATTCTGGTCTGCTGTTAATACTTCTTACTCTTTAACTATCAGTTCTTTTGAGTTTAAGCGCGATGGAATCTTGATGGATGCAGCCACAGGAAGGGTAAAACATGGTGGCCAAATCTGGTTTGTGCAGATTGCCGCTAGTCGGCGTTTTATCCATTTTGCCCATGACGCCTTTGGCTTCAGCTTTATAGAGAGTGGACTGATGGTATTATTTTTTGTGCTGTTATTTGTATTTGGCACTTGTGCGCATTTTACTCTTAAACATACACTTAAACCTCTGCGCGAGCTATCAGAGTCGGCTGCATTAATTTCGCCACGTTCGTTGCAGGCCCGACTTAAGAACGACAACGTCCCAACTGAGATTGCACCGCTGGTAAACAGTTTTAATCACACTCTGGAGCGGCTGGAGCATGGCTACCGTGTACAGCAGGAGTTCTTGTCCACGGCAGCCCATGAATTAAAGACGCCATTGGCATTGATCCGCGCGCAGCTGGAATTGATGCCGCCAACAGAGCAGCGTAACTGGTTGCTGCATGATGTGCACTATATGTCGCGCCAGGTGCAGCAGCTACTGCTGCTGGCAGAAGCCAGTGAGCAGCAAAACTATAAGGTTATTACGCTTGATGCGACTGAGATTGCGGCAGAGGTTGTCGCTTATTTACAGCGTATGGCCGATAGCCAGCAAGTGACATTGCGCATAGAACGGCATATCGCCTGCCTGACATTACAGGCCGATAAAGGCGCGTTATTTACGCTACTAAAGAACCTGCTGGAAAATGCGATACAGCATGCGCCCCCTGGCACGGCAGTGTCGGTAGATGTGTTCGCCGACAATATCAGCGTGCGCGACCTTGGCCCCGGCGTAAGTGATGCGCAGTTGCCGCAGTTGTTTAACCGCTTCTGGCGTTCGGAACAGCGGCGGGATAGCGGTGCCGGGCTGGGCCTGACCATTTGCCGCGAAATTGCTCTGGCTCATGGCTGGGTATTAGCAGCCCACAGAATGCAGCCGGGATTGCAGTTTCGCTTACTGTTTCGTGCTGACGAAAATGCCAGCGCTTAACGGCCACTGCTAAACTGTGGTCTTATTCCCAGCGCGCGTCGTCTTCGCTGATATTAAACGCTATTGCCTCACCTGTAGCAGTAAGTTGTATAACCCGCTTCGGTGAGCCGTCGCTATTTAGCTCTACCAGCCCGATGCCGGACTGATTCAGCAAGCGCTCACCAGCTTCGGCGTTGTCGGGTTTGTGCGGTACGATTTTCATCCGCCGCCGTTTGGTAAACCAGTTCAGTGGCGAGCGCGGCGAATATAGCCAGCGGTTGAGCCGGTCCAGCACATCCA
>NZ_DATCSY010000082.1:0-3768 GCF_036568245.1 Rheinheimera sp.
AGCGGATTTATATCTACTCATGTTATTTACTTCCTCATTTGCTGGTTACAAACGAGCGAAGTATCTAACATGGGTACTCTACGGGCATAGCCCCGACTAAACGATCACCACCTCCATAGGAGGTGGTTTAAGGCTGACAACAAAAAACCGCACTCTGCTTACGCAAGGTGCGGTTTATGTCGAATTTGGAGCGAGTAACGAGGTTCGAACTCGTGACCTCGACCTTGGCAAGGTCGCGCTCTACCAGCTGAGCTATACTCGCATCATCAGACGTTGTTGCGTCGTGATGGCGCGCATTTTACAAAATCAGTTAGCTTATGCAAGTACTTTATTGCGGTAATTTGAAAAAATGCTGCCGATAGGTCACTAATTCAGCAATTGACTCCCGGATATCATCGAGCGCCAGATGACTGCCGGATTTTTGCACTTTCTTTGTTACCTCCGGGTGCCAACGTTTAGCCAGCTCCTTTACCGTACTGACATCCAGATTGCGATAATGAAAGAACGCTTCCAGTTCAGGTGCATATTCCACCAGAAAACGTCTGTCCTGCCCAATGCTATTGCCGCACATTGGCGATTTACCGGCAGATACATACTGGCTTAAAAATGCGATTGTCTGCTGTTCTGCCTGAGCCAGTGAAATGTTGCTGGCACGGCAACGTGCTGTCAAACCGCTTTTACCATGCTGCTCCACACACCAGGCACTCATATTATCCAGCACCTCATCAGGCTGCTTGATAGCAAATACCGGCCCTTCCGCCAGAATATTCAGATTGCTGTCAGTCACTATCGTTGCCATTTCCAGAATAACGTCGGTTTTCGGCTCTAAACCCGTCATCTCAAGGTCAATCCAGATTAGGTTATTATCATTTACACTCATCAAAAGCCCTTACGCAGCATGCTGCTTTGTTCATTTACAGAATACAGGTATCATACACGCCCTAAGCTTAGCAGTAATAGCACCCTTTTAATCAGAGCGAAAACAGCACCAGTGACGAAGAAAAAACATCTCACCCAGCGTCAACAGCAACGCATTGCCGACAATGCCAGTAAAAAGCTGCGCGTAGCTAAAAGTAAAGGGGTCGAAACTGTTGATGACGCCAGCTTTAGCGCAGCAGAAGCAGGCCTGGTAATAAGCCGTTTTGGCCAGCATGCTGATGTCGAAGATGTTGATGGCGCAGTGACTCGCTGTAATATGCGCCGCTCGGTGGCATCATTAGTCACTGGCGATAAGGTGGTCTGGCGCAGGGCATTACAGCAGACGGGTGGTGTTGATGGTGTCATTGACGCGGTAGAAGAGCGTAGCTCGGTTTTATTGCGGCCGGATTTCTATGATGGTTTAAAGCCTGTCGCGGCCAATATCGACCTGATGATTATTGTCTCGGCCATACTGCCGGTACTGTCGCTTAACATTATCGACCGTTATCTGGTTGCGGCAGAGATAACCGGTATCAAGCCATTGCTGGTTATTAACAAAACAGATTTACTCAGTACTGAGCAAAAACATGTTGTAGAGCAACAGCTGGCCCAGTATAAAAAACTTGGCTATGACTTTGTTATGGTCAGTGCTAAAAGCAGTGAAGGCATGACGGCGCTACTGAATTATTTGCACAGTGGCACCAGTATCTTTGTAGGCCAGTCAGGCGTGGGTAAGTCATCATTAATGAATAACCTGATGCCGGGACTTGAAGCGCAAACCCAGGAGGTTTCGCAAAATTCAGGCCTTGGCCAACATACTACTACCGTATCCCGACTTTACCACCTGCCTGAAGGGGGAGATTTGATAGACTCTCCCGGTATTCGTGAGTTTGCATTGTGGCATTTGACGGCAGAAGAGGTTACCCGTGGTTTTATCGAATTCACGCCCTGGCTCGGGCGATGCAAATTCAGAGACTGCAAGCATATTTCTGATCCGGGCTGCGCCATTCAACACGCCGTTGAACACGGTGATATACAACAAGAACGTTATGAAAGTTACCTGAAGATACTTGCCAGTATGGAGCAAGATAAACCCAGTTACCTGTAAGCTGATTTCTGACACTTTTAATCGAGACCAAGATGGATAATTTAAAAATTACCCTGCAATACCTGATGCCAAAACACCTGATTTCACGCCTGGCGGGCAAAATAGCTGCCGCCAGACTCGGCTGGTTTACCCATTTTTTAATAAACCGCTTTATCAAAGCTTATGGCATCAATATGAGCGAAGCCCAGTTTGAGCGGGCGCAGGACTATGCCACTTTTAATGAGTTTTTTACCCGCCCGCTAAAAGACGGCATACGTCCGCTGGCGACAGACAGCAATATTATCGCCCACCCGGTAGACGGCTGTATCAGTCAGCTCGGCCCTATTGTTGAAGGTAAATTGGTGCAGGCAAAAAACCATGACTACTCTTTACAGAGTTTACTCGGCGGCGATATTGCCACTGCAGCGCCTTTTCAGAACGGCGATTTTGCAACTATTTATCTGGCGCCAAAAGATTATCATCGCATCCACATGCCGGTAACAGGCACGTTGCGGCAAATGATTTATGTGCCCGGTGAGCTGTTTTCTGTAAACCCATTAACTGCTGAAAACGTGCCAGACTTATTTGCCCGCAACGAGCGCGTCGTAACCATTTTCGATACAGAGCTTGGCCCTATGGCACTGGTGCTGGTCGGTGCCACCATAGTGGCAAGCATTGAAACAATTTGGGCAGGTACTGTTACGCCGCCGGCAGGTAAAAACATATTCCGCTGGACCTATCCGGCACACGGCAAAAATGCCATTACGCTGGAGAAAGGTGCCGAAATGGGCCGCTTTAAGTTAGGTTCAACGGTGGTATTGGCTTTTGCTGCCGATAAACTATCTTTCTTAAACGACCAGAAACCAGGCACGGTAACCCGGATGGGTTCACCTTTTGCAGAGCTCAAATAATATGCAGATCATTGCTCACCGCGGAGCCAGTGGCGAATATCCTGAAAATACCATGCTGGCAATAGAGCAAGCCATAGTTCAGGGTGCAGATGCTATCGAGCTGGATGTATTCGCAGTACAAGGTGAGCTGATCGTCATTCACGACCATCATTTACAACGCACCACCAACGGTAAGGGCAGCATTTACCAGCATACCCTGGAGCAACTTACCCAGCTTGATGCAGGTAAAGGTGAGCGTATTCCAAGCTTATGGCAGGTATTGCAACGCCTGCAACAGGCAGCACAATGGCTTAATATCGAATTAAAAGGCGCTGACACGGTAGCGCCTTTGCTGACCTTGCTGGACAAAGCGCAGCAGCTCGGTTTGAACAGCCAGCGGCTGCTGATCTCCTCGTTTAATCATCATTTGTTATCTGAGATTAAGCAGTTACGGCCAGAGTTAAAACTTGGTGCCCTTACCGCCTCGATGCCGGTTGACTACGCCAGTTTCGCCCAGAAGCTGCAGGCATATTCTGTTAACTGTGATGTCAGCTTTATCAACCAGGCATTTGTTAACGATGCGAAAGCCCGTGGTTTACGGGTATACGTTTATACGGTAGATCACACAGATGATATCCGTCGTATGCAGCAATATGGCGTCGACGGTATTTTCACAAACTATCCCGGCGCCAGCCGGCAGTTTCTGGCCGCAATAAAATAAGCAGGCCGTTTGAAGTAAAAATCCACCTCCATAGGAGGTGGCTTTGCGTTGGCCCCCTATAAGGGGGCTTAATTATTTTCTACATCCAGCCTTAATTGACGTTCCTCGTCTTCTCTGCCCACTTTATCCTGATGCCTGACATAGCGCCGGAT
>NZ_DATCSY010000083.1:0-3391 GCF_036568245.1 Rheinheimera sp.
GGTAAAGTGGTGAAACTGGAGTACAAAAGCGATCTGTCTGACATCAGCGCTCAGGTTTGGGGCGCAGCTTTCACGCCATACCGGCAGTTTATTACCCTTAAAAACACCAGCGACGGCTGGCAGCTGCAAAACCGCTGCACCTGCCCGGTGGGTGCCAACTGCAAGCATGTACTGGCAGTGCTGCTGCGGCTACAACGTGATTACCAGCAAGACAAACTAAAACTGGAACAACAACCGGTACGACAACTGAATCAGTGGTTTGAGCAGGTAGAGCAATCTTTAGCCCCGCCCGAGGATGACAAAGATGTGGTGTTGTATCTGCTGTCTTATGGCCAGGCCGGGTTACAGCTAAGCCCGCGGCGGGTGCGGGAGAGTAAAAAAGGCGGCTATACCAAAGGCGTTGCCATTGGTAAGTATGATTTAGTCGCACCGACAATACCGCACTGGATCGAGCAGCATGATTACCGTTTACTCAGTTATTTCCGCGCGCAAAGCCTGCGGGACTTACCACTGCTGGAAGGCGATTGGGGTTATCAGCTATTACAGCAACTGCTTGGCAGTGGCCGCTGTTTCTTTTCTGAAGCGCGCTACCCGGTGACAGAAGGGCCAAAACGGCCGTTACAGTTTGTCTGGCAAAATACTGCTGCCGGGCAGCAGTTAAGCTGGCAGCTTGACGATGCTGACCGTGATTTTGAACTGGTGTACACAGACCCACCCTGTTACCTGGATACCAGCTACTACCAGATTGGCGAGCTGGACACCCGGCTTAGCAGTGAGCAGCTGAAATTACTGAATAAAATGCCACCAATACCGCAGCAGGCCTTATTACCCAGCATCAGCCGCCTGCAGCAACTGTTCAACCAGACCAGCCTGCCAGTACCTTCTGCTGAAGGTTTAAAGCAGGTAAAAAGCCGCCCTCGTCCGGTGCTGCAACTAAAAATGCTGCCACACAAGCTGAAAAGCCGCAGTGAACCCACCGCAGTGCTGCAGTTTCAGTATGCCGGTTATCTGCTGCCACTGGATTTAAATCAGGCACAAACTGAGTTGGAACAGGACGGTGTGACGGTTTTTGTTAAGCGGGATCGCAGTACAGAAATTTCGGCGCTGGAGCAGTTAGTCGAGCTTGAACTGCAACAACTGCCTGCCTTGCCGGCGCCATATACAGAGCACAGCGCTTTTGGTGTCGGTGACGGACCGGACAACCCGCTGCTGTGGCAACCGTTACTGGATGCCTTACCACAGCTGCAGCAGCAAGGCTGGCATATTGCCCGTGATGAAAACTTTAACCTGGACATTTTAACCGGCGATCCTTATCTCGCCGTGCAGGATAATGCCGTGGGCGGCTTTGCATTAGCGATTCAGGTCGACATCGATGGCACTCAGGTCCCCTTGCTACCGCTTATCAGTCAGTGGTTACGCCAGCACGGCCTGCCTGATGCCAATAAGCCTATCTGGTTATCATTGCCACAGGGCAAGCTGGCCTTGCCGGTAGCATTGATCCAGCCGTTTATTGATACCATTATCGAACTGTTAAACCCGAACAAGCCGCAATTCAGCCTTGATTTACCAGCCTATAAAGCCGCCTTGTTGCCCCCCGAGAGCGCAAAAGATATTCAGTTTTTAAATGCGCAGCGCGCACAGCGTTTAAGCAGTTTACTGCATAACTTTAATGGCATACCGCCTTGTGAAACGCCGCACGGCTTACAGGCGTCGCTGCGTGATTATCAGTTACAGGGCTTAAGCTGGCTGAACTTTTTACGCGAATTTGGCCTCGGCGGTATTCTGGCAGATGATATGGGTTTGGGTAAAACCTTACAAACCTTAAGCCTGCTGCTGAGTATAAAGCAGCGTGGCGAACTGACCCAGCCGGCGCTGATTGTCTGCCCGACCAGCTTACTGGGTAACTGGCTGGCCGAAGCCGCACGCTTTACACCACAACTACGGGTGCTGCAGGTGCATGGTAACAAACGCCAGCCATTATTTAATGAACTTGCCGATTATGATGTGATAGTAACCAGCTACCCGTTGGTGGTGCGCGACCATAAGTATTATCAGCAACAGCCACTTTCTGCCGTGATCCTGGACGAAGCCCAGCATATAAAAAATGCCGGCAGCCAGGCCGCTAAAGCGGTGCGTTTACTTAAAGCCGGTTTTAAACTGGCGCTATCCGGTACACCGCTGGAAAACCACTTAGGTGAGCTCAAATCTATCTTTGATTTTGTCTTGCCCGGGCTTTTGGGTAACGATGCGCACTTTAATCAGGTATACCGCAAACCGATTGAAAAACATGGTGATACCGAACGCGCTCATGCGTTAAAAGCACGAATCGCGCCCTTTATGCTACGCCGCACTAAAGCCCAGGTTGCCAGTGAGCTGCCGGAGAAAACCGAAATTGTGCAGTTGCTGGAACTGGAGAGTGATCAGCGTAACCTGTACGAAAGCATCCGGCTGGTGATGGAAACCAAAGTACGGGAATTATTTGTGCAAAAAGGCGTGGCGGCCAGCCAGATCCAGTTTCTTGATGCCTTGCTAAAACTGCGCCAGGCCTGTTGTGATGCCAGGCTGGTGCCGGTAGAGCACGCCCGCTCAGTACAAACGAATGCCAAACTGCAATGGCTGCGCGACACCCTGCCGGAAATGCTGGAAGAAGGCCGTAACATACTGATTTTCAGCCAGTTTGCCAGTATGCTTACATTGATTGAAGATGAGCTGACTGCATTGGGTATCAGCTACAGCAAACTAACCGGCCAGACCAGGCATCGTCAGCAGCAGATAGATGCATTTCAGCACGGCGACACCCGGGTATTTTTAATCAGCTTAAAAGCCGGTGGCACCGGCCTTAACCTGACCGCCGCGGATACCGTTATTCACTACGACCCGTGGTGGAACCCGGCTGCCGAAGCACAAGCTACCGACCGTGCGCATCGTATCGGTCAACAAAAAGCCGTGTTTGTATATAAATTGATTGCGGCGAATACAGTAGAGCAAAAAGTACAATTACTGCAGCAACACAAACGTCAGCTGGCAGATCAGTTATTTTCTGGTGGTAAAGGTCAGCCCTGGCAAGGCAAGGCTGACGACTTACTGGCGTTGTTCACGGCCGACTAGATCAGTCGGCATACCACATTCTGGCCTGACGGGCCGGTAGGCTAAAGTTATAGCTGCCACCGTTGATGTACACCAAATTTCCGCCGCTTAGTACGTCACGGTAGTTTCGGTACCAGTAAAAGCGGTTATGGGTGTTGATATTAAAGCTCTGGGTGCTGCCGCATTTATTAATGCCCACTATACCTTCCTGCGCCCGGCGAAACAGTATGGCGCAATCATTCCATGCCAGCATTTCCATGCCCTGCCCCTGCATGCGGTTGTGGAAGTTAAGCATCTTGCTGAT
>NZ_DATCSY010000084.1:0-13445 GCF_036568245.1 Rheinheimera sp.
CTTGCCAATAGGAGCGGTATTGACGCTGCCGGCGACGGGTTCCGAAAGCAACGGCAACTCAGTTATTACTAAAAAAGCCACCGCGCAGAAACGCGCTTTTGGTTCAGATTTAGTACAACCGGTATTTGCCGTGCTGGACCCGGTATACACTTACTCACTGCCGCTAAAGCAGGTCGGCAATGGTGTAGTCGATGCCTTTGTGCATGTGATTGAACAGTACCTTACTTACCCGGTGAACGCGCCGCTGCAGGACCGTTTTGCTGAAGGCATTTTGCAAACGCTGATCAGCGAAGGGCCAAAAGCGCTGGCGGCGCCGGAGGATTACGATGTACGCGCGAATGTGATGTGGGCCGCCACTATGGCACTGAATGGTTTAATCGGCAAAGGCGTACCGCAGGACTGGGCCACCCATATGATTGGCCACGAGTTGACTGCACTGTTTGGCCTGGATCATGCCCAGACACTGGCAATAGTGTTACCGGCGCTGATGTATGCGCAGCGTGAGCAAAAACGGCAGAAGTTGCTACAGTTTGGCCAGCGCGTTTTTGCCATAAACAGCGGCAATGCTGATGAAGTGATCGACAAAACCATTAAAGCCACGCAGGACTTTTTCGAGCATATGGGCGTGAAAACCCGGCTGTCAGATTACAACCTGGCCGCAGCCGATATCGATAAACTTATCGCTAACCTGGAGCGTAATGGCATGACTAAGCTGGGTGAGCATGGCGATATTGATTTAGCTAAAGCAAGGCAGATACTGGAGCTGGCGCTGTAAAACGGCTGCAGCAACTCGCGATGAAAACCCCGGTGCGCATGACGCGGCCGGGGTTTTAATCTGGCTTAAACGGCGCTCTTAGTAGGCCGATTGGGTTGGCTGGATAATCATTTCATCGACATTCACCTCATCCGGCTGTGCTATGGCGTAGGCAATGGCATTGGCTATCGCTTCGGGTTTAAGCGCTACCTGACGAAAATCCTCCAGCCATGCCTTGGTTGCGCTGTCTGTCGTGGTATGTGCCAGTTCACTTTCCACCACACCCGGCGAAATAGTAGTCACCCTGACTTTCTTGGTTTCCATTCGCAGGCCGTTAGAAATAGCGCGCACTGCAAACTTAGTTGCGCAGTACACTGCAGCTGTCGGAAATACACTGTGGGCAGCTATAGAAGCGGTATTAATAATATGGCCGCCACGTTGCTCCATCACGCTAAGCACGGATTCAATACCATTTAGCACGCCTTTAATGTTAACGTCTATCATCCGGTTCCACTCATCGGCTTTTAGTGCGGCCATCGGTGACAGCGGCATTAAGCCGGCGTTGTTCACCAATACATCAACCGGGCCGAACTCTTCGCTGGCAGCGGCCACCACCGCTTTAAAGTTCTCGCGTGATGTAACATCAAGCGTATAAGCTTTCGCTGTACCACCAGCTTGCTTAATTCTCTGGGTTAGTGCGTCAAGCCGATCGGTACGGCGCGCCGCAACCAGTACGGTGTGCCCGGCTTTTGCTAACACTTCGGCGGTGGTTTCGCCAATACCGCTGCTGGCGCCGGTGATCAGAACAACTTTAGATTTAATGGTAGTCATAACAAAACTCCTTCGTAGACTCAGGGAATACTGCTGGTTTAATACGGGCTAACCCGATGCTTGTTATGTTAAAAGGATGAAGGACTGTTATGGATACCCAAAGATCCGCTATGATTGCCTGATTATCCAAACTGAGTAGGAAGCCCAGATGACTGATGGTCTGTTGAAACAACAATTGTTGCAGCTGGTGCAGCAGGTGGCTGTTAATGAAGGTGTAAACAGCACCGCTATCCCCAACGTGTTTTGTTACAAGGTTAGTCGCCCCCAGATCACGATGCCTGCGGTGTATGAGCCTTGCCTGTGTATTATCGTGCAGGGCCGCAAAAACGTGATGCTTGGCAGCGACATGTTAAGCTACGGTGAGCTGGAGTTTCTGGTGGCGTCAGTCGACTTGCCTATTCTGGGCACTGTGGTGCAGGCGTCAGCGCTGCAACCGTATTATGTTATTCAGATTAATATTGATGTTAGGCTGCTATCAGAGCTGCTGCTGCAAATGCAATACCTGGCGGTGGCAAACCGCAGGGCAGAAAGCGGTTTGTTTATCGGCCAGGTAGACCAACAAATGGGCGATAGCCTGCTGCGTTTGCTGGCATTACTGCAACAACCTGATGACATTCCTGTGTTGGCTGAAAGCCTTGTCCGTGAGATGCACTATCGAATGCTACGCAGCAACTTCGGCAAAGAAATTGCCCAAATATCGCTAAAAGGCACGCCAACCCAGCGCATCTCGGTTGCTATTCAGAAACTACGCCGTGACTACGATCAAACCGTCACCATAGAAGAACTGGCGGCGATGGCCGGGATGAGTGTGTCGTCGTTTCATGCTCATTTTAAAGCGGTAACCAATATGAGTCCGTTGCAATTTCAGAAGTCGGTCAGGCTGGTCGAGGCGCGTAGTTTAATGATCTCGCAGCATATGGATGCAGCCAGCACGGCATATAAGGTGGGTTACGAAAGCCCGTCGCAGTTCAGCCGCGAATATGCGCGTATGTTTGGCAGCCCGCCAGCACGCGATATCGCCAGAATCAGGTTATAGCCAGGTATTAAGGGAAATAAATCAGACAGGTAAAATGGTGCCCGGGGCCGGACTTGAACCGGCACGGGGTTTCCCCCGAGGGATTTTAAATCCCTTGTGTCTACCGATTTCACCACCCGGGCAGAGTCGTTGGCGCGAACGCGCTTGGTAAGACGGCGCGCATCTTAAGTAACCCTGCAACTTTATGCAAGCTATTTTCTGCGTTCAGTAGCACTGTTAACCAAAATTACACCATTTTTGTTACTTATATTTCAAAGCTTTATTGAACTGCGCTGCTATGCTTAATTTTGCACACCGTATTTAAGTGTTTACTGAATAACGTCGCTTTACTGTTCCGGCTTGTATATCAGCACGCATATCACGGAGACAATATGCAAAGATTTAAATTGCGCACTGTATTTATCGCTTTTGTCGCACTGGCGCTGGCACTGCTAACGCTGGTCGCCACGCTGATTAATATTAATCAGTTTTCCGGTTTGTATTATGGCCAGACAGAAAGCGAATATCTGCCCAATACTGTAGGCCGTATCAGTGAGCAGGTGCGGTCTGAGCTGATGTACCCTATTACCTTGTCAGAAAATCTGGCAGCGAACAGCTTGCTGCACGATTGGATGCGAGCCGGCGAAACGGCAGCAGCTAATCATGAACGGGTGCTGGCATATTTGAAAAAACAGCAGCAGAACGCCGGTGCCTCAACTTTGTTCTGGGTGTCGGATTTCAGTAAAACCTATTACACCGAAGCCGGGGTATTTAAAACCATTTCGGCAGCTGAACCACGCGACAGCTGGTTTTTTAACTTTCTTAACAGCAATGCTAAGCGCGAGCTGGCGATAGATGCAGATGAGCGTAGCGGTAAGCTGACACTGTTTGTTAATGCGGCGGTGACTGTTGACGGCAAGCGTGCTGGCGTTGCCGGGTTGGGCTATGACGTGTCGGCTATTGCCAGCCTGGTGTCGGGCTACAAGCTGGGGCAGAACGGCTTTCTGTTTCTGGTTGATGCCAATGGCATGATAGTGGTGCACCGCGATTTGTCACTGGCGCGGAAAAACATTCAGCAACTACCGCAGTACCAGGCCGTGGCGCAACAAATTACGCAGCACAACACCGGTTTTAGCCTGCAACAGGTGCAACTGTATGACGAACAGGTTTATGTCGGCGTGCAGGATATTCGTGATACCGGGCTGAAACTGGTGGCAGTGTTACCCTCAGCTGAAATCAGCAGCGCCATTAACAGCGTGATCTCGTTCTCGGTCATTGCCAGTATCGTATTGGCTGCTGTGTTTATCGCGCTGACAGTGGTGTTTGCCAATTCACTGAGTAACTCTATCCGCCAGGTTGGCGAAAATTTGCTGCAAATGTCGGGCGAGGGCGGTGACTTAACCAAGCAGCTTGATGACAGCTATGACAATGAGCTGGGGCATCTGGCAAAAGGCTTTAATGCCATTATTGGTAAAATCCGTGAACTGGTGGCAGAAATTCAGCAAACCGAAACCGCGATGAAAACCGGCATCGAGCAATTAGCTCAGCTGGCTAACGACACCTTTCACTCGACTGAATTGCAACGGGCGCAAACCGACCAGGTTGCTACAGCAATAACCGAAATGGGCCAGACGATCTCGGAGGTATCCGGCATTGCGCACCACACCGCGCAAGACACCGAAGCCGCGGTGCAGGACACGCATAAAACCAACGACAATATGGCCCTGACGTCACGTACCATGCAGCAGCTCAATAGTGTAATGGGCGATATTGAAAAAACCATTGTCGATTTTGCTCAGCAGGCGTCGCAAATTAACTCGGTAGTGGAAGTGATTAACGCGATTTCTGAACAAACCAACCTACTGGCGCTGAATGCTGCTATTGAGGCGGCCCGTGCCGGTGAGCAGGGCCGGGGGTTCGCGGTTGTCGCCGATGAAGTGCGTAATCTGGCCAAACGCACGCAGGAGTCCACACTGGAAATACGTGATCAGATAGCCCAGTTGCAACAAACGGCGCAGCAATCTACTGCGGCGATTCGCGAAGGTACAGTAAGCAGCCAACAGGTGGCAGAGAACACCGAGCACTCTGTTGCCGCCCTTATCAATATTAAGCAGAAGTTTGAAGCGATAAGCAGTGGTAACCATCAGGTTGCTGCGGCAACAGAAGAGCAGGGCACAGTGGTCGAGCATATTAATGAGTCGGCGCATTTAATTTCCGACAGTGCCGCCAGCATTCACCACAATGCCGAACAGCAGCTTAAAGCGATCAGTTTGTTGCAGCAGCGCGCCGAGCAACTACGGGCACTGGTTACCCAGTTTAAGGTGTAAAAGATGAAAGCATTGATTTTAGCTAGCCTGTGCGCCGGATGCAGCCTGCCACTGCAGGCCGAAGTGCTGTGGCAGGATGTCAGCGTCACGTATTTAAATGGTAGCAACTACCGGGTAGACGGGCCGGATAAACAGGTGCTGACCTTTGAGCATGCGGCAGGTACCAGCTGGGGCGATAGCTTTTTCTTCTTCGATCACCTGCGCGCTGATAATGGCGGGCGCAGCAATTATGCCGAGTGGTCGCCAAGGCTTAGCCTGGGTAAATTGAGCAACACTGAACTGAAATATGGCATCGTCAAAGCTCTGCTGTTTACCAGCACGGTAGAGATGTCATCGCTGCAAACCAATTTTCTCTATGGTGTGGCGACAGACTTAAGCGTGCCGGGGTTTAATTACTTTAACCTTAACTTCTACCGGCGTAATAACGACGGCGTTGCCGACAACTGGCAGCTGACCACCACCTGGGCCATCCCGTTCAGCTTGGGCGAACTGCAGTTTTTGTATGACGGCTTTCTGGACTGGAGCAGTGCCACTGCAGATCAAAGTGCCAGTATGAATATGACCTCGCAGTTAAAATGGGCGCTGCATCCGCTTTTGAATATGAAAAGCAAACTCTATGTCGGCGTAGAGTATGTGTACTGGCGCAACAAATATGGCATAGCCGACAGCCCAGCGTTTCGCACCGATGAGTCAAACGTAAACTTATTGGTAAAAGCGCATTTCTAACTATTTGGAACACGTAAGCCGGTTTACCCTAAGCCCACCGTTGAAGCCCTGGATGGGCGGAAACGAGCCTACAGGGATGTATTTACGGCGTGTGGGTGTGGGTAAACCGGCTGAAGCATTTGCGAAGTCAGCAAAAGTTTTTTGCCATTTAGCCATCTATACTGTTGCAGATAAAAAATAACCATGCTATTACTATTGGCGTTTTGCTAACCAAGATACTAAACAGAGCAATCAATGAATTTTAACCGTCGCGTTTCTACAATTAGCCTCCTCGTGCTCCTCACCGGCGCGCGGGGTGCTGCTTATTGGTAAAAACGTAACGAACCGATAACGCTAAAGCCCCGTGCCACTGGCCGGGGTTTTTTGCATTTTACGCCCCGCCAAAAGTTGCCACCTAAACCGAACAACGGAACAGGAAACACAAAATGAGCGGTGATAATAAAATCTGGATCTTCGACACCACCTTACGCGACGGCGAGCAGGCACTGCGTGCCAGCTTAAGCCAGAAGCAGAAAATTCAGCTGGCGCATGCGATAGCGCGGCTGAATGTCGATGTAATGGAAGTCGGCTTTCCGGTATCCAGCCCAGGCGATTTTGACTCAGTGCAACGCATCGCGCGTGAGGTAAAAGGCCCGATTATCTGCGGCCTGGCCCGCGCTGTCAGTGCCGATATCGAGGCCTGTGGCGAAGCGTTAAAAGACGCAGAGCGGCGTCGTATTCATACCTTTATTGCCACTTCACCGCTGCACTTACAGTACAAGCTGCGTAAAACGCTGGCGCAGGCCAGTGAGCAGGCCGTTGCTGCCATTAAACTGGCCAGCCGCTATACCGACGACATCGAGTTTTCCTGTGAAGATGCAGGCCGCACACCAATTGATGATTTATGCTGGATTGTCGAGCGCGCCATTGCCGCCGGTGCCACCACCATTAATATTCCGGACACTGTCGGTTATACCATTCCGAACGAGTTTGCGGCCATTATCAGCACCTTACGCAACAAGGTGCCGAATATCGATAAAGCCCGCTTAAGTGTGCATTGTCATAACGATTTAGGCTTAGCAGTGGCCAATAGCATCAGCGCGATACAGGCCGGTGCCCGGCAAATTGAATGTACCGTCAACGGTATAGGTGAGCGTGCCGGTAACTGTTCGCTGGAAGAGGTGGCGATGATTATCAACACCCGCAAAGATGTATTAGCGCCGCTATATAGCGATATCAAAACCACCGAGATTTACCGCAGCTCGCATTTAGTTAGCCAAATCTGCAATATGCCGATCCAACCGAACAAAGCCATTGTCGGTGAAAATGCCTTTGCCCACAGCTCCGGCATTCATCAGGACGGCGTATTAAAAGCGCAAAACACTTACGAAATTATGGCGCCCGAGCAAGTCGGCATCCGCCAGAATGAACTGAACTTAACCTCGCGCTCGGGCCGGCATGTTATTCAGCACCGCTTAGCCGAGCTGGGTTACACCAACGCTGACTATGACTTAGAAGCGGTATACAAAAGCTTCGTTGCGCTGGCTGACCAAAAAGGCCGCGTGTTTGATTATGACTTAGAAGCGCTGGTGTTTTTTGAAAACATGCAGGAGCAAAACGATTATTACGCACTGGAGTTTTTAAGCTCATCTACCCATACCGGCCATGTAGCAAGCGCCACCGTTGGCATGCGCTGCGGCGATAAAGTCTTTACTGAGGCGGCTACCGGCAATGGCCCGGTTGAAGCGGCGTTCAGTGCTATTGCCCGCATCAGCAAGCTGGATATCAAGATGGTCGATTTTAACTTACAGGCTAAAGGCAGCGGCGAAGATGCGCTGGGCCAGGTCGATATTATTGCCGAGCACGAGGGCCGTCGCTTTCACGGTGCCGGTTTGGCTACCGACATAGTACGCAGCTCAGTATTGGCCTATGTGCATGTGCTGAATATGATCCAGCGTGCGCAAACCATTGATGCCCATAAACACGCACGGCAAACCACAACAAAAATAGCAGCAGGTGAACAGCAATGATAAAGCAGTATAGGGTAGCAGTACTGGCCGGCGATGGTATCGGCCCGGAAGTAATGGCCGAGGCGGAAAAAGTGCTGCAGGTCGTCGCAGATAAGTTTGGTTTTGGCCTGACGTTAACCCCGGCTTTAGTTGGTGGTGCGGCGTTGGATGCCACCGGCGAGCCACTGCCAGCGACAACGCTGGAGCTGTGTAAAAAAAGCGATGCTGTTTTATTCGGCTCAGTCGGCGGGCCCAAATGGACCGGCCTGCCGCCGGATAAACAACCGGAGCGCGGCTCTTTACTGCCACTTAGAAAAACCTTCGATTTATTCTGTAACCTGCGTCCGGGCCAGATTTACCCGGCTTTTGCCGATTTATCGCCGCTGCACCCGCGCGTCAGCAGCTTAGGCATGGACGTATTGTGCGTGCGCGAGCTGACCGGCGGTATTTATTTTGGTGAAAAAGGCCGTAACGACAACGACGCTTTTGATACCCAGCGCTACAGTGTGCCAGAGGTTACCCGCATTGCGCGGGTGGCGTTTGAAGCAGCGCAAAAGCGCGGCAAGAAAGTCACTTCTATCGATAAAGCCAATGTGTTGCAAACCAGTATCTTGTGGCGGCAGACGGTTGAGCAGGTAGCAAAAGACTACCCTGATGTGGCGCTGGAGCATATGTACATCGACAATGCCGCTATGCAGCTGATCCGCAGTCCGCAGCAGTTTGATGTGCTGCTGTGCGATAACCTGTTTGGCGATATTTTATCTGACGAGCTGGCTGCTATTGCCGGTAGTTTAGGCTTGCTGCCATCAGCCAGTTTAAATGGCAGCGGTTTTGGCCTGTATGAGCCAGCCGGTGGCAGTGCGCCCGATATCGCAGGCCAGGGTATCGCCAACCCGATAGCACAAATTTTAAGTGCAGCGCTGATGCTGCGCTACAGCTTTGGCGAAGAACAGGCCGCCTGCGCCATTGAGCGGGCAGTACAACACTGCTTAGAACAGCACATTGTTACACGCGACATTAACCCCAAATCGACTTACGGCACCGCAGCGGTTGGCGCTGCTATTGTTGCCACTTTGCGGCAGGAGACTCATTAATGAGCCAGGCTACTTCCAAAGCTCAAACCTTATATCAGAAAATTTATGCCAGCCATGTGGTGGGTAAACTAAACCCCAGTACCGACCTGTTGTATGTCGACCGGCATTTAATTCACGAAGTCACCTCGCCGCAGGCGTTCTCCGGTTTAAAACTGGCGAACCGCCGCGTGCGCCGGCCGGATTTAACCTTCGCTACCATGGACCATAACGTCTCTACCCAGCGCCGTAGCCTGGATGCTGCCGGTGAGACATCGCGCAAGCAACTGGAAGCGTTAGCGGCCAACTGTGCCGAAAACCGCATTCCACTGCTGGATTTAACCCACCCGGATCAGGGCATAGTGCACGTTATCGGCCCGGAGCAAGGCTTAACCCAGCCGGGTATGATCATCGTGTGTGGTGACTCGCACACCTCAACCCATGGCGCCTTTGGTGCGCTGGCCTTTGGTATCGGCACCTCAGAGGTAGAGCACGTGCTGGCCACGCAAACGCTGCCGCAGCAACAGGCAAAAACGTTAAAAGTTGAGATCAACGGCGAACTGAGTCCTCATGTCACGCCAAAAGATGTGATTTTGGCGGTAATTGGCAAGTTAGGTACTGCTGGTGGCAATGGCTATGTGGCCGAATTTAGCGGCAGTGCTATTCGCGCTATGAGCATGGAAGGGCGCATGACGCTGTGCAACATGAGTATTGAAATGGGCGCCAAAGCCGGCCTGATTGCACCGGACCAAATCACCTTTGATTACATCAAAGGTAAAGCACACGCCCCGGCGGCAGAGCATTGGGATGCTGCCGTACAGTACTGGCAAAGCCTGTACTCAGATGCCGATGCGGTGTTTGACCAGGTAGTTGAAATTGATGCCGCCAGCATTACGCCACAAATTACCTGGGGTACCAACCCGGAGCAGGTTATTGCAGTAGATCAGGCGGTGCCGGCACCAGACAGTTTCAGTGATGCCACCAAGCGCGACGCCGCCGAGCGGGCGCTGGCCTATATGGGGCTGCAGCCGGGGCAAAAGCTGACTGATTGTAAAGTGGATGTGGTGTTTATCGGCAGCTGCACCAACAGCCGGATTGAAGACTTACGCGCCGCAGCAAGTGTTGTGCAGGGCAAAAAAGTCGCCGCAGGTGTGCGCGCCCTGGTGGTGCCGGGCTCGGGCGTGGTAAAACGCCGGGCCGAAGCCGAAGGTTTAGCCGGTATTTTTAAAGACGCCGGTTTTGAGTGGCGTGAGCCAGGCTGTAGTATGTGCCTGGGTATGAACGACGACAGAGTCGAGGCCGGCCAGCGCTGTGCTTCTACCAGCAACCGTAATTTTGAAGGCCGCCAAGGCCGTGGCGCACGCACCCACCTGGTTAGCCCGGCCATGGCCGCTGCTGCCGCTATCGCCGGTAAGTTTGTTAACATTGCCGCAGTGAATGAAAAAGGAGACTGGGCATGAGCCAGATTTTTGCACAGGGCTTAGTCTGCCCACTGGATAAAAACAACGTTGATACTGATCAGATCATCCCGAAGCAATTTTTAACCAGCGTCAGCCGGGATGGTTTTGCGCAGGCGATGTTTTACGACTGGCGTTACCTGGCCGACGGCACACCAAACCCCGAGTTTGTTGTAAACAAACCGGAATATCAGGGCGCAAGCATTTTATTAACCCGCGCCAACTTTGGCTGCGGCTCCAGCCGCGAGCACGCGCCCTGGGCCATTAAGCAATACGGTTTTAATGTGGTTATCGCCGAAAGCTTTGCTGATATTTTTTTTAACAACAGCGTCAACAACGGCATGTTGTTAATTCAGCTGAGTAAAACCAATATCGAGCTGCTGTTTAACCGCTGCGCGCAAGGCCCACAGCAGTGGCAAATAGACTTACAAAGCCAGGAAATAATGTTCGGTAACAACGCCGCTATGGGCTTTAATATCGATGCTGATATTAAACAACGTTTGTTATCGGGCTTAGATTTTATCGGCTCAAGCGAGCTGCTAAACCCGAAAATTGCCGATTACGAGCAAAGCCGCAAAGCCAGTCAGCCCTGGTTGGGCTAAATACTAAGGCTTTATCAGCTGCGATCTAACGGGCTTATTGTGCCAGCGTAATGCTGGCCAATAACATGGGTGTATATTTGCGTAGTGGTAACATCGTTGTGTCCAAGCAGTTCTTGTACCGTACGGATATCGCAGCCATTCTGCAGCAAGTGAGTAGCAAAGCTGTGGCGAAAGGTGTGACAACCCACTCGCGGCCTAATCTGACATGCAGCCACGGCCGGAGCTAAAGCTTTGCGAATAATGCTGTCGTGCAAGTGATGGCGGCACAATTCGCCGGTAAGCGGGTGAGGGCACAGTGAAGTTGACGGAAAAACAAACATCCAGCCTGGTTGGCGAAAAGCGTTAGGGTACTTACGGGACAACGCATAAGGTAAAGAGGGGCCTATTCCCTTTGCATTATCTTGTTGCTGTACCTGCAGTGCAGCTGCGATTTGTTGTTGTAACGGCTCTGTAAGCTTTGCACTTAATAGCGTTTGTCGATCTTTATGGCCTTTACTGTCTCTAACGGTAAGTGAAAGATTTGTCAGATCAATATCCTGTACCCGCAGGCGTAAACATTCCGAAATGCGCAAGCCGCTTCCATAAAGCAGCGACACAATAAGTTTATGGTGGCCATTTAGCTGTTCAATGATTGCCAATACTTGTTGTGGAGAAAGCACCACAGGTAAGTATCGCTGTTTGACCGCATGACTAAAGCCTAAGTCTCCGAGTTCGCGCTGAACAATATGCTTATAAAGAAATACCAACGCATTAAGAGCGACTTTTTGAGTATTAATAGCGACATTGCGCTTATTGGCCAGCCAGTTTAGAAAGTTTCTCACCTCAGCAGCATGCATATCATTCGGATGCTTTTTATTGTTAAACAAAATGAAGCGTCGTATCCAATGTAAATAAGTTTGCTCGGTACGCAGGCTGTAACCACGTAATCGAATATTCTCGCGAACAGTCTCTAAGAATTGGCTTTTTGGCATGCCTGAAACTCAACTTTTTATGTATATATATACAGTATTATTTGAATTTTCAGACAGTCAAGGTTAAATATCCTGTTAACATTGCGCATAAGCTAATTGCTGCTTTTATTTACATGCTATAAATTAGGGGCTTACAGAAGCTGGGTTCAGAAATATAACGCATAGCTTCCGAAATATAACGCATGCTTGATTTCCCGGAATGAGAAAATGAGGTAACTAAAATAATCGTTATTTTACAATGGTATGCAAGTAGCTGTTTCCTCTATCGGAAATGAGAAAACGAGCATGCACAATAATAAAATGTTATGTGAGTCTTGCATGAAGAATCTACGATGAGAAAAAGCGCATTTTTTTGTGGCGTGCTTTGCCTGCTTTATGTGGGTCTAGGGTTGGTCGCCGGACTTCTTCCTATAGATTTATGGTCTTATATTCTCGATCTTTTCATTGAACGAGATACACACACTTACTATAAAATAGTTCCAACTGAAGGCGCGAATTACCAAATAGCTTTTGCAACATTGCTCGGCATAGCTTTAATTGCCTTGAGTAAAATTAAATTTAAAAATACAAGTGGTGGGCAGGCTTGATACGTCGCCGCCAATCACATAACAATTCGTGCCTGTACGCGCCTTCGGCGCCGGACAGTCTTTTGCTGCGTCGTTCCTCCTTCGCAAAAGTCTGCCGCAGCACTCGGCGTTATGTGCTCAGATAAAGTAAGCAGGTATTAGAAATGAAAGTTACTGGGTCATGCTTATGTGGTGACGTAAACTTTGAAGTGGATGGTGAGTTTGAAAGCCTATATTTGTGTCATTGCAAGTATTGCCAAAAAGATACAGGTTCATCACATGCGTCAAACCTGTTTTCTTCTGATGCAAAGTTGGCATGGATAACGGGCGAAGACAAAATAAAGGTTTACCAGCTGCCATCAACTAAGCACGTGAAAAGCTTTTGTTCAAATTGTGGTTCGGCACTACCAAGTTTACAAATGAACAATGAGCTAGTTGTTGTTCCTGCAGGCAGTTTAGACCAAGATATATCCATAAAGCCAACCGCACATATTTTCACCTCTAGCTCTGCTACTTGGTAAAGCGATATAGTGGGCATAACTTCTTATGAGCAATTTCCAGAATAGACACATAACAAGCGCAGGCAATCGGACAGTCAAAAGTGTCACGCCTTTTGTTCCAAAAGCCGCGCCAATTTTGCCTGCCGTTGCTGCGGGCGTTATGTAACACGGAGAGTTTAGTGAAAATTATACCTTTAGCGTTCTTGAGCATTTCAATTGCTTTTTCCGCTTTCGCTTCTGAGAGTAGCTCGATTGGATATAAAACAGTGGAGCTAGCGCTAAATGCACTCAAAAATAAAGAGGGCACAAATCTGAGCGTCCAGGACGGCTGGACAATAATTGAGGATAAAGAGGAATCAAACTTGGTTTTGTGGTCATTCACTCCTGATTCGCATCCAGCTCACCCAGCCGCAATAAAGCGCAAAGTTGTTGAGAAAAACCAAAAGATATACATTCAAATGTCTGCCCTCTGCCAAGCTAAACAAGAAGACTGTGACAAACTGATGCAAGAATTTGAGCAATTAAATCAAAACATAATGAAAGGCCCAAGATAAGTGTTACATAACAAGCGCCTTAAACATCGCGGCTTTTGGCCGCTGGACTCGCAACAAGTTGCTCGCCGTTTAGGCGAGCGTTAT
>NZ_DATCSY010000085.1:0-3460 GCF_036568245.1 Rheinheimera sp.
AGCGTACATTAATCATAAAATGGCAAAAGATAACGGTTTTTTATATGTAGTGGCGACGCCGATTGGCAATCTGGACGATATCAGCCAGCGCGCGATTGAAACACTGAAACAGGCTGACTGGATAGCAGCAGAAGACTCCCGCCATACCGGCCGGCTGCTGCAGCATCTGGCAATTTCTGCCAAAACCATTGCGTTGCATGATCATAACGAAAAACAACGTGCTGCCAGTATTATCCAAAAATGTCAGGCGGGTGAAAACGTCGCCCTGGTATCCGACGCCGGTACACCGCTGATAAGCGACCCGGGCTATAGCCTGGTCAGGCAATGCCGCGAAGCCGGGGTCAGGGTTATCCCGATACCTGGCCCTTGTGCACTCATTACTGCCTTGTGTGCTGCAGGTTTGCCGACCGACAAATTTCACTTTATCGGCTTTTTACTGCCGAAAAGCCAGCAACGACAAAACCAACTCAGTGAGGTGCCAGCCGGTGTTGGCACTATTATTTGCTATGACACCGCCAGGCGGATTAAGGATACCCTGCAGGATGTGGCGCAGGTGTTTGGTGCAGAACGTGAGCTGGTGCTGGCCAAAGAGTTGACCAAAACCTTTGAGCATTTAGAGTACGGTACCGCGCAACAAATCACGACGTGGCTCGAAGCTGATCCGCAGCGCTGCCAGGGTGAAATGGTGCTGATGATAGCGCCGACGCCAAAGGCCGACAGCGAAATAAGTGATGCGGCGCAGACGACATTAAAATTACTGCTGGCAGAGCTGCCGGTAAAGAAAGCCGCGGCTATTACTGCCGAGATTCATGGTATGAAGAAAAATGCGCTGTATAAACTGGCGCTGCAATTTACTGGTGAAAGCGAATAAAAAGCGTATAATCGCCGCCGTGAGTTGGCCAAGACAATCGCTGCCTGCGTAAGCAGGGGGAGGAAAGTCCGGGCTCCACAGGGCAGGGTGCCAGGTAACGCCTGGGAGGCGAGAGCCTACGACCAGTGCAACAGAGAGCAAACCGCCGATGGCCCACGCAAGTGGGATCAGGTAAGGGTGAAAGGGTGCGGTAAGAGCGCACCGCGCGACTGGTAACAGTTCGTGGCACGGTAAACTCCACCCGGAGCAAGATCAAATAGGCCCCCTTTGGCGTGGCCCGCGTTGGGGGCGGGTAGATTGCTTGAGGCTTAAGGCGACTTAAGTCCTAGAGGAATGATTGTCACTCTGGCAACAGAGCACAGAACCCGGCTTACTGGCTGGCTCACCCTGAATTACAAAAAACCGCAGCTTAGCTGCGGTTTTTTGTTTTCGGCTACCAATATGCAGAAAAAAGCCCGCACAAGGCGGGCTGGAAGTCACCAGGAACGGTGGGTTTAGAAATCAAAACCAACTGACAGCTGCAGACGACGTGGGTTGTAGAACTTAGTCGGCTCGCCGTAGGTGGTTGATGTGACCAGCGGGTTGATACGGTATCCAGTCTGGCGGTCAAACACGTTAAACAGGTCAGCGCGGAAGCGCAGCACGTATTTATCAGCGAAGGTAAAGTTCTGGTTATAGCTTAAGTCCAACTGCCAGTGGCTGGCGCTGCGGCGGCTACCTGCTGGTTCGCTGTAGCGGATAGTGCCTGAGCTATAGCCATAGTAACCGCCATCCCAGTTTTCCCAAGGCTGACCAGATTGGTAAACCAGATAGGCGCCAATATTAGCTTCCCAGTCGGTAGTGTAATAACCAAAGGCTTTTAGCAAGTGCGGTTTGTCGCCGGCCAGAGTACCGTATTTGTTATCCCATGAGTAACGGCCTGGGCCATCACCATAGTTGGACGAACCGATAAAGATATTCTGATCCGGGTCAGTAGTTGTATTGTCCTGATCGAAGTTACCGTAGTAATGGCTCCAGACATAAGACAGGTTAAAGTAGGTGCGGTCGCCAAAGTATTCAGCTTCCAGGCTGACTTCCCAGTACTTAGTCTGGCCGTCGTCAATTTCGGCAATGACATAGGTGCCGCCTGAGGGGCTACCAATACCGTCATAACGATCTGCTAAATCAGGAATATACAGGCCTTTGTCAGCGATGTGCGCTGGTACACCCGGTGACTGGCTGCTGGCCGGGTAGGCAGCGATGCGGCCATTGTTTGGCATGTCTTCCCAGAAGTGAGAACCGTAGCGGTAACGGGTGTGACCGCGCAGTTGTAAGCGGTCGGTAATAGCCCGGGTGGTCCCCAAGGTAATCTCATCAATACGGTGCGGTTTCATATTGTCAGCAAACAGCTTACCTGATGAGCCACTGGCAGCACCTGAATCGAGGAAATTGCCATCTTCATCAAAATATACTTTTAATGATTGCTGAGTGTTACGGTCCCATGACGCAGCACGGGCCAATGAGCTGGCTTCCGGGTTGTAACTGGCATAGTTAGCAAATACCGAGTTTTGGCCGTCATACTTCCAGTCAATACCCAGACGCGGTTGAATCAGGTCTTTCCAGTCAACTGAGTACATTTTGTACTTCTCGCCCATGGCAACTTCCCAGCCTGAACCATTGGCTGAGTTCTCGCGTAAGCCCTGACCGTATAAGGTATCTTTACTGATCAGTACGCCGATGTTGTAAGTAAAGTCGCCATGCTCAATAGTATCGTTAATTTCCAGGTTCCATGATTCAGAGAACGAATGGATGGCGGATACCGCCTGACCAGATTCGTTAACAAAGCTCATCTGCTCTGTGGTCGCGATGTAATAAACAGAGGTTGGATCCAGGTCGGCAACGGCACTTTCCAGTGCTGTATTACGGCCCCCGTGATAGCTTATCGAGCCCCAACCATTAGAATACCGGCTTAACTCTTCTTCGGCTTCAGAGTACTTCAGACCGATATGAATCGAGTGCACCAGCTCATTGCCGATAATCTCATGATCCAAAGCCAGCTCGAAGCTGTCGCGGAAGAAGTTCTGGTTGTTGTACTGATAGTAAGCACCTACACCACCGCCACCGGTTAATACGCCGTTTTCGCTGTAACCATAGCGATCAATTAATGCTTGTGCCCCAGGGTTAAAGGTTGCGGCGTCAGCATTTGAAGGCTCAAGCAAATCAGGTACATTGAAATAACCCATTTGATCCAAATTAGCGATATCAAGTGATGCACCAAGCTCTGGCACTACACTTAACTCAACGTCTGGCTTGCCGCCGGTCTTGTAGTCAAACTTGTTAATGTTAAAGCTTAACGTGGTGTAATCACCCAGAATATAAGAGCCGTCAAAGGTGAAAATCTTTTGTGTTGCCTGATCGCCGGCAGATACAGAGTCTGTCTCGAACTCACCGATACTTCTGCCTGTTTCAACACGATCAGAATCGCGGTAGCTAAGGTTTAGCAATAAATCATCAGTAGGTGCCCAGGTTAATTTACCAAAGTACTCATCGCGATCGCTTTTATAGGCTTTGGTAGGGCCGTATGCAGTCACTTTATTTGAACCTTTTTCT
>NZ_DATCSY010000086.1:0-12580 GCF_036568245.1 Rheinheimera sp.
CACGCCTGACCTATGCTGCGGTACCGGCTTTTGTTAAAAGAGGCGGGGGCACCATCATTAACATTGCCTCAATCGTTGCAGTAGGGCCTGAGATACTTAATGGGGTATATGGCGCGACCAAAGCATATGTGTTGGCATTAACACAGTCTTTGCAGCATGAACTTGCCGATACCGGCATTCAGGTGCAAGCCGTCTTACCCGGCGCTACAGCAACCGATTTCTGGCAGGTAGCCGGCTTGTCCCACCAGCAGCTGCCGGATGAAATTGTTATGAGCACAACGGATATGGTTGATGCCGCCCTCGCGGGGCTTGATGCCGGAGAAGTCGTAACAATTCCGCCGTTACAGGATGGCTCAGACTGGCTGAACTACGAAGTTCAGCGTCGTCAGCTTAGCCAGAAGTTTGGCCATGCCAACCCAGGCGCCCGCTATCTTAAGAAATAAAAGTGTTTTTGGCACAAATACAACCCGCTACAGAGGCATCGCAGCAGAGTAGCGGGTCTGTTCTGTTAACGCCGAACCGCCTCATCCCCCGTCCAAACCCGCATAATGCGGTAAGGGGGCACTGCAGTTTCAGCCTTGCCATTAAATGCTTTGGCTTTATGTAATTGATTAACCGAAATATAAAGCCAGCCGGTTTCGCCAAATTGCACGCTGTCCGGCCAATCCAGCAAAGGGGATTGCACCAACGTAGTCAGTTTGCCGCTAGTGTCCAGCACGTCAATAGCGTTGTTATTGAGATTGGTGAAGTAGTGAATGCCCTGCTTTGACGTTATGGCACCATCTGATACCGGCTTTTCGCCAACCAGAGATACTGTTGCCGCAATCTGTTCCGTATCCCCACTTTGTAAAGCTGTAGTAGATAGCTGATACCAGTTGCGACCATTCATCGCGCCATAAAACAGCGTTTTACCATCTGCTGACAATGCCAATGGATTAACGGCAACACTGGCAATCTCACCATTAAACAACGTAGGTTTGCCGTCCACTTGCATAACGGCGTCAGGTTCAGCCTGTAAGGAGGGATGGTGTGAAAACCTTACAGTAAAGCCATCTGTTATCCGAACTGCCAGCAAGCCCGGGTTGGCGATATCGGCCAGATATATCCAGCCTGCCGCTGAATCGGTAACCAGATCCTGAATAAAACTACCGCGTGGCGCCAGCTCCTGAGATAGTGTGATTTTCCTGTACAGGCTGCCGTCTGCAACTGAAAAACCCCAGATCCGGGTTTGGCCAAGCTCCAACCCCATGTCCACTACCCATAGGTGCTTATCACCGTCCTGCGTAATGCCTAGTAAAGTATCGAATTGTGCGTCATTGGCGCTGCCTGCTTTCTGAAGTTGTTCAGATGGCCAGGCGATGAACTGACCTGTACTACGATTAATCTCAATCAATTGCAAGCCAGATGGCGTATCCAATGGGTGAACAGTGGCAAAGACTCTGCCATCATGGGTCACGCTGACATTGCCCGGCCGGATCGGAAGTTCAGCAACAGTTTCCAAACTGCCTTTCGTTTGTGCAGCAATCACCCAACTGGTGGGTGTGAGCAGCAACACTGCTGCGGATAAAATTAGTGCTTTCATTATGGTCTCCGGTTTTAGTTCAGGCGCGACAGGTATCTGATTTTTACCTGCTGCAGCAGATTAGATTGTGTTGCAGCGGCATTGAATTCGGCAAAATGAACTGAGGCCATATGCTTGTCTAATGCTGCTTGGTCAAACCACTCTTCAAACATCAGAAAATGCGTTTCAGATTCTTGATACAGCTCATAACTGATACAGCCATATTCTTTGCGTGTCTGGCCGACAAGGCGGTCTAACAGGGGTTTCAACTGTTTCGCCGCACCGGGCTCGGCAACGATTTCGGCAACTAACGTCAACACTTTAAAACCCCTCCAGCACAATCTTGCCGCGGGCTTTTTGCGATTCCAGCAGTTGATGGGCGCGGTAGAGATTCTCAGCATTGATGCGGCCAAAATGACTACCTACTGTGGTAACCAGAATGCCGTCGTCAATCAGCCTGGCAATCTCATTGAGTAAACGATGTTGCGCTATCATGTCGTCTGTCTGATATAAAGACCGGGTAAACATTAGCTCCCAATGCAATGACAAGCTCTTGCGTTTAAGCTTGGTGGCATCGAGCGACTCGGGATCATCGATCAGGCCAAATTTACCCTGTGGTTGCAGGCTTTCAATAATTTCTGCGTAATGTTCGCTGCTATTATTGAGGCTGATAACATGGCTGACTTGCCCGATACCCAATTGCTTTAATTGCTGGCTAAGCGACTGGCTATGATCAATGACATGATGAGCACCCAGCTGTGTCAGCCAGGTTTGTGTTTCCGGGCGCGATGCAGTACCAATCACGGTTGCCGCCGTCAATTTACGGACGAGCTGCACTAAAATGGAACCAACACCACCGGCTGCACCTATGATTAACACGCTTTGCCCGCTGTGCTGTTTGCCCGGTTGGATCTGTAGGCGGTCAAACAACATTTCCCATGCGGTAATTGCCGTTAAGGGTAAGGCGGCAGCTTCAGCATCGGTCAGGCTATCAGGAGCAAAACCAACAATGCGCTCATCAACCAGCTGCAACTCAGCATTGCTGCCTGACCGGGATATGTCTCCGGCATACCAGACCCTGTCACCGGGCTGAAATAACGATACTTTTTCGCCGACAGCTTTTACCACTGCCACAGCGTCCCAGCCCAGCACTTTGTAGCCGTTATCTGCTGCACTTACGTTGTTGCGTATTTTGGTATCGACCGGATTAACTGAAATCGCTTTCACTTCAACCAGTAAATCGTGGCCGCTTGCTACCGGTGCCGGTAATTCGATATCGACTAATTTATTCTCACTAATCGCGTGAGCATGTTTGTAACCTATGGCTTTCATAAAAGCACTCCACTGTAAGTTATTAACCTGTATCAGCACCGCATCAACGTGCTGTAATTAGCGTAAACTCACAGTGGCTTAGAAAAAATCTATAAAATCACGAATTACTTTCAAATAAAATTTGATAATTCCATATCAATCCATAAGCTCTGCTGCGATACGGTAGCTATGTTGGCGCGCAGCCGGATCATGCATCATGCTGGTCAACATCAGCTCGTCCGGCTGATAGCGGCTGATAAAGTCGTGAATCCCCTGTTTAACCACGTGTGCATCACCGACGACTGAACAGGCCAGTGCAGTTTGCACATAGGCTTTCTCATGTGGCTGCCAGATACTGTCAATGCTATCGACCGGTGCAGGTAGTAAGCCGGGCGTACCGCGCGCCAGATTAACAAACTGCTGCTGCAGCGAGCTGAACAGGCGTTTTGCTTCTGCAGTAGTGTCAGCCGCAAACACATTCAGCGCCAGCATTAAATATGGCTTATCCAGCTGAGCCGAAGGTTTGAATTCACGCCTGTACAGCTCTGCTGCCTGCTGCATCATGCCCGGAGCAAAGTGCGAAGCAAACGCATAGGGTAAGCCCAGCTGAGCTGCCAGCTGAGCACCGTACAGGCTGGAGCCTAAGATCCACAGCGGCACATGCAGCCCCTGGCCGGGCACCGCCTGCACCGGCTGACCAGGTTGTACCTCAGCAAAATACTGCTGCAGCTGGGCGATATCGGCCGGAAACTGGGCTTCCGTTTCAACCTGATTACGCCGCAGTGCCCGGGCCGTCACCTGATCACTGCCCGGCGCTCTGCCCAAACCCAAATCGATACGGTCCGGGTATAACGTTGCCAGGGTGCCAAACTGCTCGGCAATAACCAGCGGCGAATGATTCGGCAGCATAATGCCACCGGCACCTAAGCGGATACGTGCCGTAGCGGCAGCTAAGTGGCTGATCAGCAAAGACGTTGCTGCACTGGCAATGCCTGGCATATTGTGGTGCTCGGCCAACCAGTAACGATGGTAACCCAGCGTTTCAGCCAGTTGCGCCAGTGCTTTGCTGGCGGCAAAGCTGTCGGCCACAGTACTGCCCACTGATACAGGCGCCAGGTCCAGAATAGATAAAGGGATCATGAATTCTCCGCATTGCTGTACACAGCTCAATTACATGCCATGTGGTATAAAACTATAAAGGCAATGGGGGCGTTAACCCAGAGTTTCAAGAATAATAAACAAACAGATGCCAGCAGAATTATGGCTGGCATCTGTTATAGGTCTGAGCATTACAGGGATCAGCCGTGGAATTTCCAGCCCAGCAAGTTCCAATAGTTGTAGAACAACACCATATAGACACCGGACAGTACCACCACAGCATAATAAATCTGGCTGCCCAGGCTAGCTTGCCCGGAACGCTGACGTTTCAGCCAGCTCCACAGCGAAAGCGCGGTAAAGAACAAGGCAATAAATGGCACAACTAAACTGGCTTTGAGCGCAAATGGAATTTTGCTGTACAGCGTGTCCTGATATGAGACAACAATTACCACGGCCAGGATTACAAACAGCAGGTTAAACAGGCTCATGCCCAGGCTGCTGTACACCAGGCGTTTATCGGTCGCGCTCCAGCTTTTGTATTGCTGGCGCTTGTAGAACCAACTCAGGATAACTTGCAGGAACAACAACAAGCTGAGCACCGGTAACCAGATCTTAAATAATGCCCCCTCGAACCACGGCAGCTTCTGTAACGACATAAACGGCAGGCTATCGAAATAGAAGGTATCAATGCCATCGCCGGTGCGGCTGACAAAGGCAATACGCTCAGGGCCATCCAGTTGACGGAACAGGTTTTCACCCACTTCAACATATTGGCGTACCGCAAAAGGCCCGGTCACAATCAGGGTATTCTCTTCGGTAGGAATGATATCCACTGTGCCACCCATCAAACCAAACGCTTTCTCAATCGAGCTGAAGTTGCGCCGCCAGAAGGTGTAAGTACCGGCATATTTGGCGGCACGCCCGGCAAAATCGGCCGGAGGGGTTAACGGCGCCACCTCCTGCGGGAAATAATGATCGTAAATCTGTCTCACAAAGCCATTGCGGGCTTTATTGCTGACGGTATTCATATAAGAGACAAAAATACCCAGATTCTGCTCTACATCAATCATCATATCGGTGTGGAACTGCATAGTGTCACCGCCATGACCAATCAAACGGTGACCATTGAAGTTATGCTCATAGAAGCCATGCGCCATGCCCTGCAGACGGTTATCGCCGGCAAAGATCACCGAGTGCATTTGCCTGGCTGTCTCTTCTTGCAAAATACGCTGGCCGTTCAGCTCACCCAGGTTCAGATGCGCCTGCATAAATTTCGCCATATCCTCTGCACTGGCAGCCACGGCACCGGCCGGACCAAAAGAGTTAATCATCTCAAACGGCTTTTCATCAAATTTGCCAGCCTCTCTGGCATAGCCTTTAACCATATGTTCGGCTAAATGCTGCGGCAATGGCTCTTCAAAGGTGGCATAGGTCATCCCCAGCGGATCAAAAATATGCTCTTTCACATACTGGTTAAAAGGCTTTCCTGACACATTTTGCACGATCAGGCCAGCCAGCGCCGTCGCATAGTTGGAATAAGAGGTAACTTCACCCGGAGCATTAACCCGCAAAGGAATGTACTTTTCCATCGCCTCTGCCAACTCCGGGCCATGATCCGGGAAATATTGGATCAAATAGCCTAAGCCACCGTCTTCAAAACCGGCGGTATGCGCCAAAATATGCTTTAACGTGATCGGCTGAGCATAGGTCGCCGGGATCTTAAAATCCAGATAGCTGTTCACATCGGCATCCAAATCCAGTTTGCCGGCTTCAACCATCTGCATTACTGCAGTCCAGGTAAAGAGTTTCGAAGTAGAACCTATGCGGAATAGCGATTTTTCTGCATTCACCGGAATGCGTTTTTCCAGATCGGCAAAACCATAGCCTTTGCTGAACAGCAACTGCCCGTCTTTGACCACCGACACGGTCACGGCCGGAATATCTTCCAATACCATTTGTGATTCAATGGTGCCATCGATATAGCTGCCGATAGTTTCAAGCGATGGTGCACTGCTGGCCTGGGCACTGAACAGACTCATGCTGCACAGTAAACCAGTTACAGCAAGCAGCTGTGCACCGCTTTTTAAAGCGCGACGAACATGCATACAGACTCTCCTTTGTTATTTTCTAATTGTTGTTTTGTAGCCTATTGTTTCTGTTATTTAATCTGATTCCGCACTGCCTTACCCGGCAGTTTTGTGGTATCGAGCTGTTCGTTACGGATCAGTATTTCACCGTTCACCAGCACATATTTCATGCCTTTGGACAGTTGAGCCGGCAGTTCATAACTGGCCTGGTCTGCCAGCTCTTCTGCTGAAAACACCACTATGTCCGCGTCACTGCCTACCTGGATCCGGCCTTTGTATTTCATTTGCGGCACAGCCTGTTCCAACAATTGCGCCGGCTTCAGGCTAACCTTAGCGATGGCATCTGCCAGGCTGAGTTTGTTGTCGAGCAGCGCATACTGGCGAATAAAGCGGGTAAAAGTACCGGCACTACGGGGATGGTTAAAGGCCTTTGCCGGCAATGGCCAGGTGTGTTGTGCAATAGGCTGGTTGTCGAGCAGCCAGTCTCCACCATCTGAGGCGATCACGCCGCCTGGCATCAGCAAAGACTTCTCAATCAGTTTCTGGTCGCGTTGGTCAGCCAGTTCTAAAAAATGCACCACAATTTCGGTATCAGGCTTGTTGTCCTGTAATTGCTTAAACTCGGTTTCGTTAAGACGCTTGCCATTAGCTACAAAGCTTTCAGCCTTTAGCCCGCCGGTGCGTTGCCGCCAGTCAGGCCCGCGGAACATGGCCGCGCCAATAGAAGTAGCACCTGCGCCATAAGGATAAGCTTCAGTTGATAGGTGTACTCCGCGCTGCTGAGCAGACCGAATCAAGTCTGCGATCAGATCAATGTCACGTAAACTGATGGAGTTCAGATGCACTATATGTGCCTGCACACCTGTGCTGGCCGCTACTGCGACGATCTCCTGAATAGCTTCAAAGGAGCTGCCCGGCTCCAGCATGGACAAAAAGCGGGCGTGGGTAAAAGTAGGCACCTGCCGCTTGGCGGCCAGCTGGCTGATGCTGTGATATTCCTTCTTGCCTGACCCTGGCGCATAGCCGGTCAGAAAACCTACCCCCAAACCGCCTTCATCCAGGCCCTGGGCAACTTTTGCCAGCATCTGCTGTAGCTGTGCCTCAGACGCTATGCTGTGTTGCCAGCCCTGCAGCGTCATGGCATGACCAAACCAGTCTGCATCTGCGGTCGCTTCGGTCTTTAGCAGAGTCGATATCCGTACCGCCAGCCAGTTGACTGAGGCACCATAATTGATTGGGCGTCCCTCGTTTTCACGCTCGGTATAATAAGCAGACACAGGGTAAGTACCGGATTCCAGCTCCAGTGCTGTGGTGACACCGTCAAACGCCTGCACACGGCCGCTTAATATGCTTTGGCCGTGCGCATGCATATCAATAAAACCCGGGCTGACCACAAGGCCTGTGACATCAATGTGCTGCCTGGCCTGCAAAGGCTCCGAGCTGACTGCCACAATACGGTTGCCTTCAATGCCAATATTGCGTATTGCATCCAGACCCGTTTCCGGGTCGATCACCCGGCCACCGCTCAGCACTAAATCCAGCGCAGCTGCCGGTACCTGCAGCAACAAGAACAGCAGAGCTATGCTGGCCAAAGCACTGAAGCGAAAACTGATGTTTAACATGAACTACGTTCCGGATCTGTAACCTATGGCGATTAATTAATCATATTAGCCACAATTTGTACAGCCTTAAAATATATTTTGAGCGCCTTATTTTTGATATTATTCAGCCATAAAATGCATTGACTGCGATATTTTAACTGTTAATCGTTGGTTATTATGCTGATATACTGAAGTGCACTGAGGTACTGTGCCGCCAACACGAGGACATGAAACTTATGACAACAATGGATTCGACCGACCCTTACAGCATTATTATGGACGCCATAGTGACGCAGAAACTGCCTCCGAGCTTTAAGGTGTCGGAAAATATCCTGAGTGACACCTTTCAAATCAGCCGGGCCATCGCGCGGAATATGATGGAGCGACTGGTGGCGCAGCAATTCCTCGTCACCCAATCTGCCCGTGTCACGCTGGTGGCACCACTAACCTTACTGGAAATCCGGCAAAACTTTATTCTGCGCCGTATGTTACTACCCGAAGTCATTGCCATAGCCGGCGCCAAAGTTGATTTCGATAAAATTTACCGGCTGAATAAAAAGATTGAAGAGCTGATCCCGTTTAAAGACGATGACACAGCGCTGGAATTGCTAAAAACCAATAAAGAGCTGAATCTGACTTTATGTGAAGCGGCAGGCTACCCATTGATGATCGACTGGATCCGGCAGTTGGAAGACACCGCCATGCGGATATACTGGCTTTATGTCAAAACCAAGAAATCGTTTCCCTACTCCAGCGAGCAGCAGGGGCAAATTCTTGAAGTCATCCGCAGTGATGATAATAAACGCATTCATGCCTGTATCTCGGACATGATTATGCAAACGGAAGAGCGGGTGCTAAATGCTATTTTCCAGAACAAGCAGTTCTACACCCAGGATTTAATCGTCTAAGCCTGTGCTACTGCGCTCTGACGGCGCAGCCGGACAATACGGATACTGCCGTACAGCAGCAGCGGCAGTATCACCACCAGAATATATGCGTAGGACAGCACACCATAACCTTTGGCTATCAGATCGATGATGCCAAATTCGCTGGCCAGGAAAATCGCACAAAATAAAAAGCTTAACGGTACAGCGGCCCTTAGCCAGTGCGGAAAAGGCCGTTTCTGCGCTGAAAAACTGCCGGCAATGCGCTCATTCACCGCATGCAGCACACCGCTCCCCGTTTCAATAAAGGTGCCGAACAACATCACTTTAAACAGCACCAGCAACCAAAGCAGGTTTTGCATCAGCATAATATCGACCACAGGCAATGCAGATTGCGTGACTTGCGGGTACCCCGCCAGCAGCGTTAAGAACAGCAGAACAGCGGGCGCTATACCAATCAGACCGGCCATCAGGCCTGCTCCGACAGCATTTTTAGTGGTCAGAAATCGCGGCACTACAAACAATACCGCCGCCAGTGCATTCAGGTTATAAGCAGCATAGCGCACGCCGTCTACCACTTCGCCGCCGGACAAAGGCGCCCACTGAAACTGGGCAACAATCTGTGTCTGGTAATTGCTCAGCGTCAGCACCAGCAGGGTGCCGTAGGTAACAAAAAGTACAGCGGACCAGCAGACAAAAAATTTTTCAATGGCTTTACTGCCAAAAAACGTCAGCAACCCCACCAACACCATCAGCAAAACGCCACCCCACAACGGCGGTATACCAAAACTCTGTTGCACTATCTCGCCGGAAGCCGAGCCAAGCACGGCCAGCACTAAAAAAGCGATCAGCACGTAAATCACTTCAAACAGCCACCAATAGCGGCCGAGCAACGTCTGAAACAAACTTTTGTAGTTGTAACTGCGCGTCAACCGGGCCAGCTCAAAGGCCACAGCCAGTACCAGGCCCCAGACCAATGCCGTCACCAGCATACCGACCAGACCGCCAAAAGCACCGTGCGACAAAAAAAACTCGGTGATTTCGCGGCCAGTGCCATAACCGCCGCCAACAATGACTGACTTAAAGGCCAGCCCTGGCAACAGATACATGGCACACCACTGAGACACACCTGAGATTTTTGCCATTCTGTTACATACCTGCCGTCTTTTGTTGTTGTAATTGTTCGACAAATAACTGACAGCCTTCCACCAGCGGATCCACACAAGGCAATCCAAGTTCTTGCTGCAATTGGTCCAAATAAGCTTTCCGCTCAGCTGCCGGTAATGACGAGGTGTTAATACTTACACCAATAAAGCGCGCTGAAGGGTTCACTATCTTGGCACAGCGCAGATGTAAATCCATACATTCTTGCAAGGTCGGGATGGCATAAGTCGGACAGGTACTGACTTTAAGCCTCGCGGCGTCATGACATAAAATCAATGCATCCGGCTGGGAGCCATGCAACAAGCCCATACTGACCGCAGAAAAGGATGGGTTGAATAACGAGCCCTGGCCTTCCACTACATCCCAATGCCCGCTGTCATTATCAGGCGAAATCAGCTCGGCAGCGCCACTAACAAAATCGCTGATCACACTGTCTACCGCCAGGCCTTCGCCGGCTATCATAATGCCGGTTTGCCCGGTAGCCCGGAAGGTTGCGGCTATGCCATTGGCCTTTAAACACTGAGCCATAGCAAGAGCCGTGTACTTTTTACCGACCGCACAGTCGGTACCCACAGTCAGGATCCGCATACCCTGGCGCTTGCGGCCAGTGCCGACCGGCAACGCCTGATGGGCACCACGTACGTTCACAATCTGGCTGCCACCTTTGGCTTTTGCTGCCGCCAGCGCCGGGATTTTATTCAGATCTGTATGCAGGCCGTTGACGATGTCCAGACCATTTTCCAGCGCTTGTACCAACACCGGCAGCCAGGCATCACTGATGCTGCCGCCCACAGTGGCAACACCAAGCACCAGACTTTTTGCGCCCTGCGCAACGGCCGACTGCAGCGTCAGATCCGCCACCCCCAAATCCACCTTGCAGCCGGGCAAACGCAATTGCCCGACCACCTGATCTTTACTCCATTTCACCAAACCTAAACCGGTTTTTGCCAACATGCTGTCCTGAATGTCACCCAAAAAAATGACATAGGGTAAGTTAATACGCAGCGTGTTCATGACCAACTCCTACTTCTCAGCTGAAACGTTAACAAGCCCTAAAACGCATACGAGACTGACAAACCTATTTTGCGCGGTTCAAGCGGTATGCCTGTAATACTAACGATGTCCGTACCTGGCACCACTGTGGCGTTAAAATTGGTGTAAGCACCACTGTTGAGCAGGTTATTGATATATAAAGTGAAGCGCCAATTCCTGTAGTCCGCTCCTGTTGTCAGGTTCAGCACACTAATAGACTCACTTTCCAGATTCACTGCGGTATTTTCTACATTGCCGTCGTCAAAGGCTGTCGCCATGGCATCTTTGTAACGCCAGCTTACATTGACCCAGCCTGGCATATTGGCTGTTAGCTGGTAGTCATAGGTGGCACCCAGATTCAGGGTCCACTTCGGCACATTGGGTACTGTCGCACCTTTGGCTCCAAACAGTTCAGGCTCATCGGCATTCAATGTACTGCGGGCAAAGGCTGCGCTGGCATTCACACTAAACTGACGCGTCAGCCGGTAGTCGATACTGCCTTCCCAGCCTTTGACAGTAATACCGTTTTTGGCATTACCATCGGTCGATATGCCGTAGAAACTCACCAAGGTCTGAAAGTTGCTCCAATCGATGTAATACAGTGAACTCTCATAACTCAGCGCATCCTGCAACGCGCTGCCTTTGACCCCAACTTCATAGCTCCACAAGTCATCCTGCTCGACAATAGGCTGTGACAACAGCTCACCGGTAAAGGGATCCTGTACACTCAGGTTTGAGGCAGCCGGCCGGTAGCCACTCGCAATGCGGCTGTAGAATGATGTGTCTTTATCCATACGGTAACGGGCGGTCAGCAAGTAAGTTTCAACCGTTTTGTCTGCCGTTTCCATTTGCTCTTCACTGGCACCGCCTAACAGGAAACCATCTTGCTTAAACAGCAATGACTGTTCGGTATTAGACACCCGCAGACCCGCCGTTAAGTCAAAATTATCAGTGAGGTAATACGTCAGGTTACCGTAGGCGGCCAGTTCAGTGTAATCACTGGGGAAGCTGGCAGACACCGCCAGCAACTGCTGTGGCATCCCCTGCAGATTCTGCACGTTGTCGGTTTTTTCCGAGGTATAAAATACACCTGCCAACCATTCCAGCTTGCCTTCGCTGTCTGAGGTTAACCGCAGTTCATGCGAGGTTTTCTCTGACGAGACATCCAGCGTCAGTGGCGCAGACGTCACACTGCCTGCCGGTAGCTCAGCAACTAATTCAATTAAGGGCCCATACAGTGACACCACATCCTGGGCATTATTACTGGTGTATTTGGCTTTACTGCTGGTGAAATCCAGTACAGCACCGCTAAGCTTATAGCTGACACTGGCAGAGACTAAGTTCTGTGTCAGTTTATCCGAGCCAAAGGCATTGTCGGAACGGTATTCGCCATACAGCTCGTCACGGTTTAACGACGCAATCTGCACTGCAGAGGTTAAACCAAAAGAGGACTCCTGCTTCATGGCTTTAATACGAATATCCAGCTCATCGGTCGGGCGCACCAGCAAATCGGCGGAATAGCCTTTATTGTCGGCTTCGTTGGCATCTTCACGAATGACTGCACCAGAGCCATCTACCTGGTCAACATAACCACCGTTGTCCATACGAAATGCCGATAACGTCAGACCGGCCTTACCTTCGATCAGCGGGAAACTGTAGAAGCCTTTATAAAGCTGGTTGGTACCACCAGACTGAACGGTGGACCAATCTACGGTCAGCTTGCCACGGGCATCTTCCAGCTCGGGCGCATTACTGATGTAACGGACTGCACCGGCAATAGCCGTAGCGCCAAACAAGGTGCCTTGTGGGCCTTTAATCAGCTCCACCCGGGCTACATCACCT
>NZ_DATCSY010000087.1:0-2375 GCF_036568245.1 Rheinheimera sp.
GTGCGGGCATGGGCGATAAAGTCACGGCTAACCAGTTGTTTACCCTGCCAATTACCATCGCGCAAAAATAAATAGCCAAACCGGGCCAGATCCCAGGCATTAATAAACATGCCACCACCCCAGTGCCCGCCACCTGACACACTCTGAATGTGCTGGCCATCCAGCTCAATCCAACTGTTGTCATAGCCATACCAGCGCCAGGTAGAGCTGGCACCAATCGGCTGCATAATGCGTTCGTTCAGCACCACCGGCAGTGGCTTACGCCAGACGTAAGTTGTTGCCAAAGCTAATACATTCACCCGAACATCATTGTATTTGTAGCGTGTCCCGGGCGTGTACAAAGGCCTGTTGGGCCAGCTTTTCGCCTCGCCTTCCGGCCTGTCAGCCCAATCAGGTTTTCCCCACAAACTGCCTTGCCAGTCGCTGGTTTGTCGAAGCAGATGATCCCAGCGGATAACGCTGTTATGCTCACCGCGGAAAAGCGTATTGTCCGAAGGCAAATAAGGTCCAACGAAATCCTGAACGTTATCAATCAGCCCATCATCCAGCGCCAGACCTGTCACCGTGGTCAGAAAGGTTTTACTGATGCTGTGCGTCATATCTACGCTTTGAGTATCGCCCCACTGTGCGATGACATTACCGCGATATACAATGAGCCCATTTACACTGGCACGCACTGACATAGGGCCAATAATCTGATCATAGGGCTCGCGTGCACCAAAGGTTGTAGCCTGCACTATCGCCTGGTCCTTTGATGCCGGGTTCTCACTCAGAATGGCATAATCTACTGCCTGTTGCAGTTTAGCCGCATCCACCCCAAGGCTTTGCGGCGTAGCCTGTTGCCATTTTCCTGATGGCGGAAAATAGTGCTCTGCGGCTATAAGCTTTGTACTGGCCGATAAAACGGCAACAGCAGCAATGAGCTTACAGTGTGTTTTAAAGAAGGTCGTTTGCATGATTTTCTTCAATACGATGAAAAGATAGCTGAACCATAAAACAATTCATCACTAAATACAGCTGCGTCAGCGTGATATAACCGTCAGATCAACAAGCAAATACGAAGAAACCACCGTCAGGTGGTTTCAATGGTGTTGTTTACTGTGTGCTATTTAGCTTTCTGACTTTCATAGCGCTGGACAATTTTTTGTGCCAGCTGCTGTCCCCATTGCTGCCCCAGCATCATAGATTCCCGCATGATCGCAGGCTGAGTTTTAATCATTTTCTGCCCGACATCGGAGGCGTAAAACTCATTTAGCGCTTTAACATCAGCTTCTGTCAGGTGCTTCTGATATACCGGGATCAACAAATTCTCCAGCTCTTCAGCATTGACCTCTTGCATCACATCGTCCCAGAACGTCGCCGGGGCATCTGGTATCATATTTTTCAGCGCCGGTATCATCTGATTCATCATTTGCACGCCGAGATCACCGGCACCAGACACCTGAAGTAACTTTTTAATACTTTCCGGTTTTGCCTGCTGCGCTATCGCCGGCATTGCAAGCCCGACTGTTAGACAGATTGCCAGAAAAACACACTTCCTCATGCTTACATCTCCATTTTATACCATTAACTGAAGCTGTACTTTAACGTAATCGCTCGATGATGTCAGCGCCAATATGAGGCTGCAGCGCTGATATAATTTCAGCTGTACGCCATCAGCCAACTTATAATAAGGTAAAATTCAGTGCAGTATTTACACTTTGGCGCAGGGAGTCCATTGCAGCGTTTATCGCCTGTTCTATCGCAACCCGGCTTAATCCTGTAACAGTAAGCAACACGGTGCGCGAAGCATTGCGTTGGATCTGATGATGCAAGCGGGCCTGTTCAGGCGTGATTTCGCCAGTTAACTGCATGCGCTCAATCATCACCAGATTTTCAGCCAGCTTCCTCGCTTCAGCCCTCGCGTACTCTTTAATGTCCGGCCACTTATCTGCCAGCTCGGCTTTAAAAACCTGCAGCATACTGGCGGCTAGTTCTGTTGCATCTAAGCTCATTGTTATTTCCTCTTTTTAAATCAATGGCCTACTGCGTTTCTTTGCCAGTTCAAGTTTCAGGATGGCAGTAATACTGCTATCAAAATTATTGCGCAAATTAGTTACCTGATCCGGGGTAAAACAACCAAGCTGGTGCAACTGTTCAAGGCTACTGAGGCTGTCTTGTAATAGTTCAACCTGTTCGATAGTAAGTTCATTCGCTTCTATCGCCTGAACACGCACCGAAATAGCACTTAGCGCGATTTTGGCTTGCTGATAAAACTGAGTATGATTACTGTATTTACATTCTGGCAGACCAGCCTGACTTTCAACAGTTAAGAAAAACTGCGTCATCTCTTTTTGCAGCGCCGTTATTGCATTATCGGTTTTCTCATCATAGCT
>NZ_DATCSY010000088.1:0-7692 GCF_036568245.1 Rheinheimera sp.
CGCGGTGAAAGAGTTATTCCAGCGTTTTGGTATTGTTGTTAATGTTCGTTTGATGAAAGACAGGCAAACGGGCCGTCGTCGGGGGTTTGGTTTCGTCGAAGTCGCAGCAAAAGACGGCAGTAAAATGATTCAGAAGCTTAACGACTTCAATTTCCAGGAACGCACATTAAAAGTTCGTGAAGCAAAAGAGCGTCAGGATAACGACGACAGCGAAGAATAGTTTCATCAATACATTATTGCTAATAAAGAGAGGCTTAGCCTCTCTTTTTGTTTGAGATTCATCATTCAGACGATTGTCTGTTGGCTCGAGGGTTACTCTGGCATAAAATAGCCGTTTTAGTTTAGCAGAGTGTCCGATGAGCGTAGGTCAGGTTTTTCCCGAGCAGTATTCCCAACAACTGTCTGATAAAAGTAACACAGTGCAGCAATTGCTGAGCGAGTTCAAAGCACCTCCGGCTGAAATATATGCATCTGAACCACAACATTACAGATTACGTGCTGAATTTCGTATCTGGCACAATGGCGATGATATTTATCACGCCATGTTTGACCCACAAACACGAGACAAAGTCAGGATCGATTATTTCCCCGTAGCCTGCCGCACTATTTCCGACTTTATGCCGATACTGCTGAGCAATATCCAGTTTAATCATGAGATGCGCTATAAGTTATACCAGGTGGATTATCTGGCGACTCTTTCCGGTGAGCTGCTTGTCTCTCTTATATATAAGCGGCCTCTGACCAATAGCTGGCTGGAACAGGCCAGAGCACTGACAGAAGCTTTGTCGGCACACTATAAAGTAAAGTTTATCGGTCGCTCCCGTAAGCAGAAATTGATGGTCAGCGAAGATTATGTAACGGAGCAGTTTGAACTTGAGGGCCAGCAGCTACGATATCAGCAAGTTGAAGGTAGCTTTACCCAGCCTAATGGCGAGGTAAATCGTAAAATGCTCAGCTGGGCAAAAGCGATATCACAACAGTTGTCTGGTGACTTACTGGAGTTATATTGTGGCAATGGTAACTTTTCTATTGCGTTAGCACCTTGTTTTGATCAGGTTATTGCTACCGAGATCTCGCGCACATCTATCAAATCTGCTCAGTACAATATTACACTTAACAACGTTACCAATCTTCAGGTGCTGCAGATGCCAGCGGAAGATGTATCGGCAGCTTTGCAGCACGGTAGCAAGTTGAAGCAGCTGGATCTAACCGAGATGCAGCTTGGTACCGTGCTGGTAGACCCTCCACGCGCCGGGCTGGATGACGGCACAGTGCAGCTGGTCAGTCGGTTTAATGATATTCTTTATATCTCCTGTAATCCGGAAACGCTGGCACAAAATCTACAAGTACTGATTCAAAGCCATGACATCGTTAAGCTGGCAGTATTTGACCAGTTTCCTTATACCCACCATATTGAAACCGGCGTCTGGCTGCGGAAGCGTTAATCTTTATGTTTGCGGCCATAACTGGCCGCACCATGTGCTAACCAACGTAACTGAGTAATAGTACGGCTGGTCAGATAAGCATATTGTTCAGATGGTGCGTCCAGCGCATCGGCCCCGGTGTGAAAAACCAGTGTAACCATGGCTTCAGCCTGGGCTCTGGCCAGCTCGTCCGGACACGTCGTCTCCTTGCGCAGATACTCTGCCAATTCCGCGACAAAATGTTGAATTTCGCGGGCCACTGCGCTGCGAAAAGCGGCTGAAGTACCGGAGCGCTCCCGCAATAATAACCGGAACACATTGCTGTGGCCGGTGACAAACTCCATAAAAGTCTCAATTGATGTGCGGATCACGCTGCCATTTTTTTCAATACGCTGCCTGGCCTGACGCATTAACTGTCGTAGCATTAAACCGGCTTCATCAACCAGTGTTAGCCCTAGCTCATCCATATCAGCAAAATGGCGATAAAATGATGTAGGCGCTATGCCAGCCTCGCGTGCCACTTCGCGCAGACTCAGGCTGGCAAAGCTCTTGTCTGCACTCAGCTGAGAAAAAGCGGCATTAATAATAGCCCTTCTGGTTCGCTCTTTTTGCTCTGCCCTTGACACAGAAATCCCTTTATTTACCGAAAAGCCCTATCATATACCTTGACCACCGATTTGTGACCAGTAAAATGAGCGAACAGTTGTAAGCTAAAGCGACCACTTATGAAACAAGCCCCGATCATCTGGACCAATGTCCTGCTGTTTTCCATCACGACTCTGGTCGCAATAATTGGTGTACCCTGGTACGCCATGGCGGTAGGTTTTGGCTGGTCAGAACTGATAGCCACTATTATTTGTCTTGGTTATTGTGGGATGTCAATTACTGCTGGCTATCACCGGTTGTGGGCTCACAAAACCTATGAAGCACACCCCTTGTTACAGTGGGTTTATGCCATCGGCGGTGCATTCGCACTGCAAAATAGTGCTTTACATTGGTCAGCCGACCATCGTGTCCATCATCGTCATGTCGACAACAATGACAAAGACCCATACTCCGCAGGCCGCGGTTTCTGGTACAGCCACATCGGTTGGATGTTGCGTGACTACCCTGGCGTTGAAAAGCCGGACTACAATAATGCGCGGGATCTGCAAAAGAATCCTATTGTGATGTGGCAGCATCGTAATTATTTGTGGCTGACTATTTTAACTAATGTCGGTATTCCTTTATTGCTGGGTTTATTGACTGGCAACGTGCTTGGCATGCTGCTCTCTGCTGGTGTACTACGTCTGGTGTTGAGTCATCACTTTACCTTTTTCATTAACTCTCTGGCGCATATCTGGGGCAAGCAACCTTATACCGATCAAAACTCTGCCCGCGACAATGGCGTACTGGCGTTGCTGACATATGGTGAGGGTTATCATAACTTTCACCACATTTTTGAGTCTGATTATCGTAACGGTATAAAGTGGTACCAGTTTGATCCAACCAAGTGGTTTATTAAAGCCGCATCATGGTTAGGCTTAACCAGTAACCTGCGCACAGTTCCGGAAGAGCGTATTGAGCAGGCCAAAGCGAAGATGCAACTACAGCGTGCCAAAGAACACGTAAAACTGCGCCCTAATGCTGAACAATTACTGCAGTTGCTAGAGCATGAATATGAAATACTGTCTGTCAGGATGCAGGACTACTATCAGCTGAAAAAGCAGATGTTACTGCAGCGCAAAGAACAACTGGTTGCTCAGTATCAGGCCGTTGATTTTAAGCATCGCTATCTCGAATTTAAGTTGCATTTACAGCAACAACAACAGCACTGGCAACGCCTGGTAACGGCTTTCAGCTAACAGAAAAAGAGACTTCGGTCTCTTTTTTTGTGCCTGATACCTGATATGCTCAGATATAAATCAATGAAAACAGCGAGATCTAGCACGTGAGTGAAAAAAATACATCGCCCAAGAAAACCCGCTTTGATTTTGATGCCATTGTTATCGGCACAGGCCCAGGTGGCGAAGGCGCTGCCATGTACTTGGCCAAAAGCGGGCTGAAAGTAGCCGCTGTAGAACGGTATCAGTCTGTAGGTGGTGGTTGCACTCACTGGGGCACTATTCCGTCCAAAGCACTACGTCATTCAGTTAGCCGCTTAATCGAATTCAATGAAAATCCGTTGTTTCAGTTGGATGAGCAACATACCAAGCTGACCTTTTCACAAATTTTAAAACATGCAGCAGGCGTGATCCGCAAACAGGTCAGACTAAGAAGCGGTTTTTATGACCGCAATCAGGTCAGGATGTACCAGGGAGAAGCGCGTTTCATTGACAAGCATCACTTGAGTATTCGTAGCGATGACGGCAGCTGTTTTGAACTAAGTGCAAAGACAATCGTTATCGCCTCGGGTTCTCGTCCATATCGCCCGGCTGAGGTCGACTTCAATCATGACCGGATTTATGACTCGGATACTATTCTCTCACTGCAACATGATCCCAAGCATATTATTATTTATGGTGCCGGAGTTATCGGCTGTGAATATGCGTCTATATTCCGCGGCCTGGGTGTACGCGTTGATTTAGTTAACACCCGGGACCGGCTACTTTCTTTTATGGATACCGAAATATCCGACTCGCTAAGTTACCATTTCTGGAACTCTGGTATGACCATCCGCCACGGCGAAGAGTTTGATCGAATCGAAGGCAAAGAAGACGGCGTAGTGCTGCACTTAAAATCCGGTAAAAAGATGAAAGCAGACTGCTTTTTATTTGCCAACGGCCGTACCGGCAACACCGACATGTTAAATCTCTCTGCAATAGGGCTGGAAGCAGACAGCCGTGGTCTGGTGAAAGTAAACAGCCACTATCAGACCAGCGTGCCAAACATCTACGCCGTCGGTGACGTTATCGGTTATCCGAGTCTTGCCAGCGCCGCCTACGACCAAGGCAGGTTAGCTGGCGAGGCGATTGTCAAAGGTAACCTGGACGGCCACCTGATAGCAGATATCCCTGCTGGTATTTATACCATCCCAGAAATGAGCTCTGTTGGTAAAACGGAGCAGGAACTGACTGCAGCAAAAATTCCTTACGAAGTTGGCAGAGCCCAGTTCAAGCATCTGGCAAGGGCACAAATTGCCAATACCAATGTTGGCAGTCTCAAGCTGCTGTTTCATCGCGATACATTAGAGATCCTGGGCATTCATTGTTTTGGTGAACGCGCAGCTGAGATTGTTCACATAGGCCAGGCAATTATGATGCAGAAGAATGGCGGTAATACACTTGAGTACTTTGTTCACACAACCTTTAATTACCCGACGATGGCTGAAGCTTATCGGGTAGCAGCGTTAAATGGACTAAACAGACTATTTTAATCTAATTTATTGAAAATTAATGAGATTGCGTCAGCACTAACGTTGTAACATTTATTTTTGTTTTGCCTGATATTTCGTTGTAAACTCAATTACATAATAATTAAATAATTAGTTTTGTGGGGTTTATATGGTACAGCTTAAGTACGCATTAACACTGCTGTGTTTATTGTCGTGGCAGGCATATGCCGACTTTCCGGTAGCTAAAGCTTTATTCGAAAAGCAGGAATATGCGCTGGCGAAGCCCCAACTTGAAACTCTGGCGGAATTGGGGCATTTGGAGGCACAATTTCTACTATCCCGGATGTATGCTGAAGGGCTGGGGGTTGAACCTGATATGAACCTAGCTTATGCCTGGACACTGATAGCAAAAGATCGCAATCATCCTAAGGCAGAAGAGCAATACCGCGAATTGCGTACAAAGTTGCCGTCGAGACGTGAAGGCAAAGAAGTGTTTACCAGCCTCAATAACCAGTTCGGAAAAGCAGCGCTGGAAGGCAACCTGTACCCGACAGCTAACAGGTATGTCCAGGCAAACTCCCGTGTAAAAGCCATTAGTCAGTCAGAACCTGAATATCCGGGCTATTTTGAACGGGCCGGCATTGCAGCTTGGGCAGTTGTGCATTATGACATTACTGAAGACGGTAAAACTGATAACGTAAACGTTGTTGCATCTTTCCCGGTTGATTCTATTAACGAGTATGTCGTTAAGGCAGTGCAGAGCTGGCGATTTGAACCACCGAAAGATCTGTACGGCACACCGGTACGGATGGAAATGCAAGCACACACCTTCCGCATTAAAGCTTACGCCACTGCGAAAACCCGCAAATTTGAACGGGAAAATCAGGAGTACCTGGATGCAATTTTGGCAGCAGCTAAGGCAGAGTCCGCTAAGTATCAGTACCTGTATGCGCTACTGGCAGAAAACCGCATCATTTCCGGTGCCGATGCGCTACCATGGTATCTGCAATCTGCCATAAACGGCTATGCACCAGCCCAGTACAGGATGGCGCAATGTCTGGTTACCGGTAACGGTTGCAACCGGGATCAAAATAAAGCCGTGAACTGGCTGGCAATATCTGCAGACAGTGGTGATGCTAAGGCGGCATATCTGTTAGCTCAGGAACTACTCGACAGTAACAACGTGAACTATAACCCTCACAAAGCAGCGGGTTACCTCGAAGTGGCTGCGTTACAAGAATATATGCCAGCGATAGCAGATTACGCGGCTTTGCTGGCGATGTCTGATGACCCGACTTTGCGGGATCCAAACAAAGCGTTCCGCCTGGCTGAGCAAGGAAGAGCAATTGACGCAAATAATCCGAATTTATTGTCAACCCTGGGCGTGGCTTTTATTGAGCTTGGCCAGCAAGGACGCGGAGAGTCTATGTTACGCCAGGCATTAGAAGAGGCACGTAGCCGTAACTGGACAATACAGAACTTTGAAGATTTGTTAGCTGACTATCAAACGGCTTCAGCGGGTACTAACTGAGATGAAAACCCCGGCAGCACCGGGGTTTTTCTTTTTACTCCGCGATATCTGCGCTCATATGATAAGTACGGCTAAACGAGTGCACGGCATCAATAAACACGCTGACCCGCTCCGGATCTACATCGGGCGTAATGCCGTGGCCAAGATTAAACACATGCCCACTGCCCTGGCCAAACCCATCCAGAATCATCTGAACTTCCTGCCGGATACGCTCTGGCGAACCAAGCAGGATAGCCGGGTCCATGTTACCTTGCAGCGCAACCTTGCCGCCTACCCTGGCTTTGGCATCAGCGATATTAATAGTCCAGTCCAGACCTAATGCATCACAGCCCGTATTCGCAATCGCTTCCAGCCATAAACCACCATTTTTCGTAAACAAGGTTACCGGCACCTTACGGCCATCAGCTTCGCGCGTTAAACCATTGACGATCTGCTGCATATAACCCAGCGAAAACTCCTGGTAGTCACGTGGTGTCAAAACACCACCCCAGGTATCAAAAATCATTACTGACTGCGCACCTGCTGCAATCTGCGCATTTAAATACAGCGTGACGCTCTGGGCCAGCTTATCCAATAGCAGATGCAGTGCTTCCGGCTCACTAAACATCATTTTTTTAATAGTGCCGAACGTTTTACTACTACCACCTTCAACCATATAGGTTGCCAATGTCCACGGGCTGCCGGAGAATCCAATCAGCGGCACGCTGCCATTCAGCTCACGCCGGATGGTACGAACGGCATCCATCACATAACGTAATTCTTGCTCCGGGTCTGGGATCGGCAGGTTAGCGATCTCCAAAAAGTCACGCACCGGACGCTGAAACTTAGGGCCCTCACCCTCACCAAAATACAGACCCAACCCCATTGCGTCCGGGATAGTCAGAATGTCACTAAACAGAATGGCAGCGTCTAATGCATAACGGCGCAGAGGTTGCAGTGTTACCTCGCATGCCAGCTCAGGGTTTTTGCACAACGACATGAAATCGCCAGCCTGAGCTCTGGTTGCACGGTATTCTGGTAAATAACGGCCCGCCTGGCGCATCATCCATACCGGTGTTCTGTCTACCGGTTGTTTTAATAAAGCTCTGAGGTACCGATCATTTTTTAATTGCATATCTAGCCCGCCATTCACAGAATTGGCGCTATTTTATCACTGCATCGGCGCCACGCCTATTTTTTCGCTATAAATGCTGGGTTCAGGTTTTTTGTGATAGGTGCTTGTCATCAGCAAATTGTTTTGCTATAACAGTTCTGCGCTAGTGAAGAATAACAAGTAAGAAGCCCGTTCTAACGGGACCTCGCAAAAATTTAGTTAAGCCACTTTATGTGGCTTTTTTATTTTCTGCTGCCCACCACACAACCTGCTACCAGCTGATACTCCGGCTTGTTAAACTTTCATCAAAAGATATTTTATTTACCGGCCA
>NZ_DATCSY010000089.1:0-6520 GCF_036568245.1 Rheinheimera sp.
ATATTAATTTTGTCCGCGGCGAGGATTCGGTTATCCGGGCACATTGGGCCGGCAAACCTTTTATCTGGCAAATCTACCGCCAACAGCAGCAAGCCCATCTGGAAAAGCTCAACGCTTTTATGTTGCGATACTGTGCACAGATGCCAGCCGATTTACGTGAAACGGTGCAACAGTTTTGGCTACAGTGGAATACGGACAGCACTTTAGACAAAAGCTGGCAGAAATTTAGTGCAAAGCGTTTGCAAATCGCCGAATATAACCGCCTTTGGCGCGCAGCGTTAACGGCAAACGGAGATCTTGCCAGCAACCTCGTGCACTTTGTTGAAAAAAAATTTATAATGCGACGCAATTTTTCCTAAACGAGAAGATATTTCAGTCATGATGAAGACAGCTCAAGAACTGCGTGCTGGCCAGGTGATTATGGTTGGCACCGATGCAATGGTTATCCTGAAGGCAGAATTTAACAAATCTGGCCGTAACGCTGCCGTTGTAAAAATGAAAATGAAAAACCTGCTGAACGGTCAGGGCATGGAAACTGTTTACCGTGCAGACGACAAATTCGAACAGGTAATGCTGGAAACTAAAGAAGTAACCTATTCTTACTTCGCTGATCCTATGTATGTCTTTATGGATCAGGAATACAACCAGTATGAAATCGAAGCCGAGTCTATGGAAGGTGCGTTAAAGTACTTAGTAGACGGTATGGAATGTTCAGTAGTGTTCTACGGCGAGCGTCCAATCTCTGTAGACTTGCCAACTATCGTAGTTCGCACAGTAACCTATACTGAACCTGCTGCACGTGGCGACACTTCAGGTAAAGTAATGAAACCAGCAAAAATTGAGACTGGTTTTGAACTGATGGTTCCTGCTTTCGTAGAAGAAGGCGATAAAATCGAAATCGATACCCGTACTGACGAGTATCGTAGCCGCGCCAAGTAATTGGTCGGTAATAATTAAAAAAGGCGCTAAGGCGCCTTTTTTATTGGGGCGAACTCACTTGAGTCAGGTTTAAGTTTTTTGTGTTGCTGAAGGATAATCAAGTTTCATACACAAGAAATTCTGATCTCTATGTACTCAGCAACGCCTAATCTCAAGCAACGCTAACTTAATATTGATTATGTAATCGATATCGTCTATAACTTAATGCTACCGGTGGCGTAACTTTTTTCTTGTTTTGCCACCGGTGGCATTTTCGGGGGGGAGTGATAAACAAAAATCAATAGGGGAAGGTTATGAGTGCTGTACAGTTAAAACGAAATAAAATTGTGGCTTGTATGTTGATTGCCGGAGTCTGTGGTTCGGGTGCGCTTAAGGCTCAGGAGAATACCACGGAAGATACCGCCATCGCGCAGGCGGCTGATGTTGAAGTGATTGAAGTTAAAGGGTTTCGTGGTGCGTTGTATGAAGCCTTAGATGAGAAGCGAAATGCGGTAAACTCGCGTGAATCTATTCTGGCCGAAGATATGGGGAAATTCCCGGATCTGAATATTGCCGAAGCTATACAGCGTGTGCCAGGGGTGGCGATATCCCGTGAAGGCGGTGAAGGGCGTCAAATTACACTGCGCGGTCTCGGCCCGTCTTTTACCCGTGCCACGTTAAACGGTATGGAAGTACCAGCCAGTACCGATGGCCTGGATTCCGGCGGCGGTATTAACAGTGGCCGCTCGTTTGACTTTAACGTGTTTGCCTCAGAATTATTTAACCGGGTTGATATTCAGAAAACCAGCCGTGCCTCGATCGAAGAAGGCGGCATGGCCGGTACAGTTGATCTGTATTCAGCAAAACCTTTTGATTATGATGGTTTTAAAGCATTAGTGTCGGTGCAGGATGGTTATAACTCGTTAAGTGAAGAACACGACCCACGTGTCGCGTTTATGCTTAGCAACACCTTTGCCGATAATACGCTTGGCGCGCTGTTTTCAGTTGCTGCGTCTGAGCGTACTGTGCGTCAGGAAGGCTTTGGTACAGTGCGCTGGACTACACCTCAGCTAGCGAATCAGGCCTTTCCGGCTTCCGCTACACCTGAAATTACCGGTACACCAGCGGTTAGCAATTGCCAGATGGGCGGCAGCTCGGTCGCTGCTATTAATTGTCTTTGGTTGCCACGCTTACCGCGAGCCGACTTTTTTGGTAATGAACAAAAACGTATTGGTATGACTGCTGCCCTGCAGTACCGGCCGTCAAATGATGTGTTGATCACTTTTGACGCGCTGCATTCGAAACTGGAAAATCAGCGTACAGGCTATAACTCAATGGAGTGGTTTTTAACGCCGGGAACGGTAACGCCACTGGCGTTGACCATCTCACCGGACGGCAAGCAAATCGTTGCCGGACAGTTTGATGGCGTGCAATCCTGGATTGAAAGCCGCCAGCAGGATTCGGATACCGATTTCAATCAGTTTGTATTAAGCGGCAAGTTTCGTCTTAGCAATGAAATGACGTTAGACGCCATGGTAGGGCAGGCAAGCTCAGATGCACGCCGTGAAGAAAACCGTATATACAGTGTGTCGGCGCCACATATTTATTCGTTTGATTTCTCTGCAAACCCGAATGTGCCCGTCGTGTCGTTTGGTGCGGGGTACGACTACTACGATCCGGCAAACTATGAAATTCGACCTGCTGCTATCACATCGCACGATGTTAACCGCGACAACCTGACATCACGCCTTGATTTGACCTATGAATTTGAACGTTTTCAGTTAAAAAGCGGTGTGGCGTATAACGATCGCTGCGTTGAATACCGCAGCGGCAACGGCGAGTATTTCACACCGGTATCGGCGGTGGGCTATTTTACCGACTTCCCGTATGATGATTTTGGTAAAGGCCTGGACGGTGATTTGCTGCCATTTCCTGTGGTCGACTTTGCTGCAGCAAACCGCGATTTACTGACGCATAACTATACAGACAACCTGGGAGCAGCCTGGATTGTCGGTGAGAAAACCTATGCCGTGTATGCCGAAGCCAATGCTAACTTTGATATTGCCAATATGGTGTTGCGAACAAATCTGGGTAGCCGTTTTGTCAAAACAGACACCACCTCAACCGGCTATCTGAATGGCAGCGAAGTATCTGTAGAAAATAACTACAGCAATTTCCTGCCATCGATGAACCTGGCATTAGATGTGACCGAAGATGTTACGGTACGTTTTGCCGTAGCACGCACTATGACGCGGGCCAGTCTTAACTCGCTTAACATTGCCAATCCGAATTTTACTTATGAGACGCGCACCGTCAGTATGGGTAACCCTGATCTGGCACCGTATGAGTCAAATGATATCGATTTGGGGATTGAATGGTATTTTGACGATGAAGCGCTGTTATCAGCAACGCTGTTCCGTAAAGAAGTGGTGTCATCCCTAACAACCGATGTGGTTGAAAAGCTGGTCGACCCGGCATACTACGATGCTATCTATGCCGATCCGCGTTACAGCCCGACTTATAATTCAGATCCGAAAACGGTGCCTTATACACACTATATTCCGGTCAATACCGACGATGGCTTTACCATCAAAGGGTATGAGCTGGTGTATCAGCAGCCTTTCAGCTTTTTACCTGGCTGGTTGTTAAATTTCGGTGTCGTGTCAAACTACACGCGGGTAACCGCAGAAGATATGACGGGGCTGTCAAAAAATTCGTATAACTTTACCTTCTACTACGAGCAGGATGAATTCGGTATGCGTGTGTCTGCAAATACCCGTGATGATTATATCCTGAGCGTACCCGGTGGTAATGGCCATGTGGCGGAAATGAAGTATGGTCCGACACATGTTGATTTCTCGTCATTTTATAATGTGAATGAACATCTGACGCTGACATTTGAAATCATCAACCTGACCGATGAACATGAACGGATTTATGGCACCGGTGATGGCAGCATGGACCTGACCCGCGAATATAACCACACCGGCAGAAATTTCTTCTTCGGCGCGCGTTATACCCTGTAAAACAGATGCTAGTGACACAGCTAACGATAAGAGAACCACTTGGGTGGTTCTCTTTATTTTCGCCTACAACGCTTTTTAAATATGGCTATACACTGGGGAACTCATGGTATTTCAACAGTCTTTTTCGCATCACGTTATTAGCCGCGCCGCACTGAGCTGGTTGATATTAATTGCACTTGGCGCGCTGCTGCCTGCCTCTGCGGCAACTTCGGCATTAGCGCATTATTTTCCCCGCTATCAGTGCGCTGACAACCCCAAAGCGGTGTTTTGCCAGTCATTTGAGCAAAACGCGCAGGGCCTGAACTTTCTGGCAGAGAAAGATGCAGCATCGGGACTGGCCAATGGCAGTTTACTTTTGAACACTGAGCGCCAGACATTGAGTTATAAAGCGGCGCGCACCGGTGGCCATCTGTTTACGATAGATCCCAAACAGCTAAACGGATTGCGCGCGGATAATTTTTACTATGAAGCTCTTATACGCCCTTACGCCAATAGCACAACCGATCGTGAAACACTGTATCTGACGTTAAAAGACGCGCAGGCCGAGCGTTATTTCGCAGCCGGTTTCAAAGTAGGTAGCAGCGTATTTACATCAAAACTTGAACTGGCCATGTTGCCGGGTGCACAAACACAAGCGACTCAGGTTCAGGTGTTAGCAGAGCAGGCCTTGCCGGTTGTTTTGGGCGCGCAGGATGCGACTGATGGTCAGTGGTATTTATTACGGCTGCAGCGTCAGCATGATTCCTTGTCATTGTATCTGAACGGACAGCAAGTGGCTGCGGTGACTATTCCAGCCCATACTGTATTAACCCCCGCAGGCATTTGGAGCTTTAACCGCTCGTTTGAGATGGACTATCTGGCGGTTGGTACGGCCAAACCTGCCGAGCTGGATATCAACCTGCAGCAGCTGGAAAATCAGCCAATAACCGGTTATCAGTTCGAGCAGAGCCACGATATTTTCTGGCGGGTTGATAATGTAGACACAGCAGATATTTCCGTTATCAATCTGACGCCGGAATTATTTACACTGCATAGCGATAAGCAGCAGTTTCGCCTGCAATATCTGAAGCCGGGGCAGGGCGCAGTGCTGCTGCAAAGCCAAAGCCAGCCGCACCGCTTTAAGCAGCTAAATATACAGGTACTGCCTGCGCTGGCGTTTCCTGCGAAAACTGACAGCTCCCAGATTACAGCACTGTGGCCGGCTCCTGAGAGCAGCGTAAGTGCCGATACGCCGCTTACGCTTACACTGGCGCAGGATTTCAGCCTCAGTGAACATGGTGCTGTGCGGCTTTACCAGCTGCATGCCGACGGTACAACGACGCTGGTCGATGAAATTAAAGCCGGTATCGAGATGGATGCGTTTGGCAGCAGTCGCGCCAATAAATACCGCTCTATCCGTCGGCCAATGATCTGGCAGGATGGCAAAACGCTGCTTATAAAACCGCACAGCGGTAAACTTGCTGCCGGCAATACCTATCAGGTGCAGGTTTCTGCTGGTTTGTTGCAGTTTAGCACTGATGTAAATACCTTTAACGGTATAGGCCAGGATGCCCGCTGGCAGTTTAGTATTAAGGCAGAGCCACTAGCGACGCCAACGATGCGGGTGGCACAAGATGGCAGTGGCGATTTTCTGACCGTTCAGGGCGCGCTGGATTTTGTGATGAGTGACGCCGGTGCCATAGTGCAAACAGTGAAAATTGGCGCCGGAGTCTACCCGGAACCGCTGTATTTGTATGGCACTGAGCAGCTGCTGATTGAAGGGGAAGGCGCAAACCTGTCGCATATTGCTTTTAGCAATTATGAGTCGCTGAACAGTGGCTTAGGTTTAGGCTACGGCAAACTTCCAGGGCACACCGGCGGCGGGCGCAGCCTGTTTATGGTGGAAGATGTTGGCCAGCTGATATTAAAAAACCTCAGTATCACTAACTTGCATCAACGGCGCGAAGGCGTGCGCAACCAGGCCGAAAGCCTGTATTTTAACAGTACAGGTAAGTTGCTGGTGGGTAATAGCCACTTTACCAGCGAGCAGGATACGCTGATGCTCAAAGGGACATCGTATTTTTACCGGTGCCTGATTGCCGGCAATGTTGATTTTATCTGGGGGCAGAATTACCTCAGTCTGTTTGAGCAAAATGAAATCCGCTCGCTTGGCAACTCAGTAAAAGATCCGGATTCAGAGTATGCCGAGGGTAGCTACATCCTGCAGGCCCGCACGGTTAGTGAAGATGCGCCGGGTTTTATTTTTATCAATAACCGTTTTACCAGCCACCCCGGTCCTACCGGCAACCGGATCCGGGCCGGCAGTACCTTTATTGCCCGCAGTGCCGGCCGCCCAGCGTATATTGATAATGTGCTGCTGGTAAACAATCAGTTCGACCAGCACATTTCAGCGCAGGGCTGGGCCGGGCCGTTAAATCATGAGCCGTTGCCCAATCCCGAGCAAGCGGATGCCACCCGCGGCTGGCGTGAATATGGCTCAACTGATTTAAAAGGTAATGAACTTGATACGAGTGCGCGCAGTTATGGCCGGGTACTGACGGAAGATGAGCTGCCTTTTTCCGATGTTGCAAGTATTA
>NZ_DATCSY010000090.1:0-5861 GCF_036568245.1 Rheinheimera sp.
CAGGGTAGTTATATCAGCAACCGCCCGTCAGGCGACTGGCAGTACTTTGATCAACACGGCAAGTTAATTAAAACCGAGCATAAAGGCTAACTGTCCGTCGTAGTATCCTGCTCACGCAGGTACAGTTTGTCCAGCGCTTCACGTAATGTCGGGTAAAACGTCAATCTGCCGGGGATCGGTTGAACTCCGGCTTTGGCCAGTGTTTTCAGTGGCTGGAACTGTAAGTCGGCAATCACCAGCTCAGTGTTGTTATGCTGGCATTTGCTGATAAGTTTATTCAGCGCGGCCAGACCACCAGCGTCGAGCAGTGGCACACCATCCATATACAATACCAAACCACGGCTTTGCTCGCTCAGGCGGGCAATATCAGCAAAAATCCTGTCGGCGGCGGCAAAAAACAGCGGCCCACTGATCTTCAGTACCTGCCAGCCATCCGGCAGCGCTTGTTCCACCTGTTTACGCTGGTTGCTGATGTCGGTCACCTTGCTCATTTGGGCAATTTCTTTCACAAACAACACGGTCGCCAGCAAAATACCGGTGGTTATCGCAATCACCATATCAAACAGCACGGTCAGGCTAAAACAGGTAATAAACACCCAGATGTCGCTGCGCGGCGCAGTTCTCAGCAAATGCACTGCCTTGGGTGCTTCGCTCATATTCCAGGCGACCATCATCAGCAAAGCGGCCAGGGCAGCCATTGGCAAATAAGACAACACTGGTGCCAGTAACACTAAAGCCAGCAGCACCACCAGGGCGTGCACCATTGCTGAGAGCGGCGACTGGGCGCCGGCTTTATAGTTTGCTGCCGAGCGGGCCAGTGCGGCAGTGGCGGTAATGCCACCAAAAAAGGGGGTAATAATATTGCCGATGCCCTGGCCCAGCAGTTCGCTGTTGGCACTGTGACGCCGGCCTGACATAACGTCGAGTACCACAGCACACAATAGCGATTCAATAGCGCCCAGCATCGCCATGGCAAAAGCGGCTGAGAGTAAATCTTTTATCAGCTGCCAGCTAAAGCCCAGTAATTCACCGTCAGGCCCGGGCCGCAACCAGGGCCAGTCAAAATGCGGCAGATACGGCGGAATGCCGCTGCCAGGGGTGCCATCAGCGGCACTATAGCTAAAACGTGAGCCTATGGTGTCGAGCTCAAAGCCAAACTGCAGTAACAGTAATGCCAGTAAGGTGCCGATAAACAAGGCGGGTAAGTGGGCTGGCAACGGTATTTTCAGCTTGGGCCAGAGCAGCATCACGCTAAGTGTTACCAACGCTACTGCCAGACTGGCAATTGATAACTGCGGTAAATGCTGTGCCAATGCGGCGACTTTCTCTGCGTAGTGCTCTGGCAGGCTGGTAAGCTTTAAACCAAAAAAATCGTTGATTTGTAAGGTGGCAATCACCACCGCTATGCCAGCGGTGAAACCCAGCGTCACCGGCTCAGGAATATACTCTATCAGGCGACCAAGCCTGAATGCCGCCATCAGCAACAGCAACACACCCGATAATACCGTGGCCAGTAATAAGCCGCTTAAGCCATATTTCATCGCCACCGGGTACAAAATAACCACAAAGGCTGCAGTCGGGCCGCTTATGCTGTAACGGGAGCCGCCGGTCAGCGCAATAATAAAACCGGCGATAATGGCGGTGTACAAACCGTACTGTGGCGCCACACCTGAAGCAATCGCCAGCGCCATTGCCAACGGAATGGCAATAATGCCAACCGTCAGACCTGCCAGCAGATCTTTCGTGAGTTTATTGGCGTTATAGCCTTCAGCCAGTACTTCACGCAGCGCGTGGCACAGGCGCAGTGAAAACAAATGGGAACGGTCAGACATAACAGCATTCACTTGTAAAGCCGCTAAGGAATAAACGTAGTGTAACGCCGACAAAGGCTTTCGCCTATGCGCTTTTAGTATGGTTGTGTTGCTTTAACAATGGCGCAATACTGCTTAGCTACAATAACTGCTCAGGTTAAGCCAAAAGGAATCGTTGTGACAAAAGCCGTTAATTATGTTTTGCTGTTTACGCTGTGTAGCCTGATGTTCAAAGTACATGCCACCAACCTGGTTGTTGAAAGCTTTAATATCCGGTACGACAACCCTGCAGATGCAACAAATGCCTGGCCCAACAGACAACAACTGATTTATGCTCACTTAAACACTCTACGGCCTGATGTACTGGGTTTACAGGAAGTGTTGCACCACCAACTTAACTGGTTAAGTGAGCAACTGCCTGATTATGACTACATTGGTGTAGGCAGAGATGACGGCGTGAATGCCGGTGAGTTTGTGCCATTGTTTTACAATAAAAATACCCTGACAAAACTGGATGGCGGCAACTTTTGGTTGTCTGAAACGCCGCAGATAGCGGGTTCAATAGGTTGGCAAGCCCATCTTCCCCGCGTGGCCAGTTGGGGGCATTTTGAGAAAAACGGCAGTGATTTCTTTGTCTTTAACGTGCATTTTAGCCATGTAAGTGATGTAGCACGGCAAAAAAGCGCAGAGTTCCTGTTAACACATATTCCAGCCATTGCAGGCAGCAAACCGGTTATTTTACTGGGTGATTTTAATATGCTGCACAATAGCGCAGCTTATAAAACACTTACCACAGGCCCTTTGCTGCCATTAACCGACACAGCAATACTGGCAAACGCAGAGGGCGTAGGTACTTACAATGGTTTCGCTGCCGGCGAACGGGAGCGTATCGACTATATTTTTATCAGCAAGGGTTTAAGAAGTTCCAGCTACCGCACTTATCAACTGAACGTGGCCGGTGTGTATATTTCTGATCACTTTCCTATTTCGACAGTCATTAGCTTACCGTCAAAGTCTTAAAAAAGGGTACTGCACTGAGGTTTTCCCCGGTGCAGTTTTCCATTGTTGTTATCGATTTGATAAACAGGCAGCAGCCGTGATTACGGCTTAAAGATATTGCTTAAGCCAGGCAGCGGTTTCCGCATCGGCTTCGGCGCGGTTGGGTATCAGATAATGATCGGCACCTGTATATTCAATATATTTATGCGGTTGCTTTTTCTGCTTAAGTGCTGCGGCCATAGTTCTGGCCTGGGACACATCAATTCGGTCATCCTTCTCGCCATGCAACAGTAAGATGGGCAACTGTTGCGGCAGTTTATCCAGCCAGCGTAAAACCGAGCGCTTGGCTAATTCGGCACTTTTATTGTTGGCATAGTCAGGAATAAATTTTTCGTACACGTTGTTCATTGAAGGTCTGGTTTGCAAAGCAATTTCAAGATCTGAACCGCCGGATTTAATCACCAGAGCTTTTAACTGCGGCATTCGGATTGCAGCGAGATAACTCATAATGCTACCGCGACTTACACCAATCATTGCTACACGTTGGCTGTCTGCTGTTGGCATGCCTTCAATAAGTGGGAAAAGGTTGACGACGTCATTAACATCTGTACCACCAAACTGGTCAAGCATGATGTCGCGGGATGCCGATGCTGCCCAGCCCGCGGCCCCACGGTATTGACTGGCGATGACAATGTAGCCTTGCTCGGCAAAGCGCATTAGGTTTTGCTGAATAGCCCCATAATGAATTTTACTCAGTGTCGCGTTCCCGCCGCGGTTATAAATGATAACAGGTAGTTTCTGATTATTTTGTGCGGCGGCTTTCGGTTGCAGCATAACGCCTTCAACCAGAATGCCGTCCGACTCATAAACAAAGATCCGGCAATCGATATTTTGCTGGCGCGTTTCAACAACTGCTCTGGGAAATTGCTCTTCAAACGCAGCGGAATTAAATTTGGGCTTGTTACTCAACATAGCTGCCCAGCTGTCGTAGCTGGCAAAGGGGCCGATATAACAGCTGAAATTTTCTTTTAGTGAGCTTGCGCTGGAAAACGCCGGTAATAACTCCGGCCCTTGTTTCGTTTTGGCCGGTTCTGCTTGCAGCACAGGGCTTAGTAGCATAGCGCTGAGTAAAATCAGTATAGGTTTCATTAACTTTCCTTGTTGCATTTGGTTGTTAAATATCAAGGTACAATAAATTAACAAGGTGAGACTGACAAGCAAAAAGAAAACCGCCGCTAATAACAAGCCGGCGGTTTTAGGGAGAACACTGCAGTGAAAAGCTTAAGGTGTGCTTTGTAAAATCAGTACGCCATTGGCGGCGAGCTGCTGGTTTTTAAGATCAAAGCCCCAGCTGGCGCTCAGGCCATCACGCGCTATATCGCTGATATCCTGCGCGCTGTCACTCAGGTTCAGCAGAAACAGGCTCTTACTGCCATTTAGTTCACGGCTTATTTGCACTACACCGTTGTCGTACTGGGTGACCTGATAGCTGCCCTGGGTACCCAGCTCTGGCCGCTGCTTCTTCAGAGCAATCAGCAGTTTATACAGCTGCCATATCGAATCAGGTTGTGCTTGCTGAGCTGCTACGCTGCGATCCTGTGCATTAAGCTGACTTGCCAGAAAATCCGGGTACCAGTTGCTGAAGTTAGTACCAAACAGCTCTTGCTGCTCTACCCAGCTGGTGTCACTTTGCGTAAAACCCGCCTGTTTGCTGTTATCCCACAGCATAGGCGCGCGTTTATACACATCGTGGCCGGTGCCGCCCTGGGTTAAACCAATTTCTTCACCGTAGTAAATGTAGGGCGTGCCGGGTGAGCTAAACAGCATAGCGGCGGCCAGTTTGGCTTTGGCGTCATGCTCTGCCAGTTGGTAGGCAATCCGCTCCTGATCGTGGTTGGTTAAAAACGGTGCAAAAAAGCTAAGCGGGGCCACCGATTGCACACGTTGTTGCACGTTGTCCCACAATACCTTGGCATCCAGCGCTTTTTGTGCATTAGTCCGCATGGTACCAAACTGCGCTTCACCGCTGGCATCAGGCTTTAGCAAGCCCAGTATTTTATAACCCACTTCAAAATCAAAGCCCTGGTCCAGCCCTTTTCCGCCGCCATAGTAGCGTGCCGCTACCGGAATATCGGTCCAGGCTTCACCGACCAGATACGCTTGTGGGTTTACGCTTTTGACATACTGATTAAAGTCTTGCCAATAGGCGATAGTTTCGACTGTATCAGCCTGTGCATCCGGGCCGCCTTCCATTGCAAAGCGCACCGCATCAAGGCGGAAGCCTGCAACGCCTTTATCCAACCAGAATTTCGCCATCTTTTTCATTTCTGCAATGACATCAGGGTGGCGCAGATATAAATCTGGCTGGCTGGCGCCAAAAGCAGCGTAGTAATAGGCTTTACGGGTGTCGTTGTAATGCCATACTGCGTCAGGTTTGTCGTTATTGCTCCAGGCATGGCCCCAACCGCTGCCAGCGGCAGGCATATCATCACGCCAGACAAAATAATCTTTGTACGGCGCTTCTCCGGCAGCAGAGCGCTTAAACCAGTCGTGCTCACTGGAAATATGGTTAATCACCAGGTCGAGTATTACCTTCATGCCATGTTTGTCGGCCTGCTGAATAAAGTGCTCAAATTCGGCCATGCTGCCGTAATCACTTTCAACCTGATAAAACTCGGTAAAGTCGTAGCCATGGTAAGACGGCGCTGCAAACATCGGCGTTAACCACAGTGCTGTTACACCTAAATCCTGCAGGTAAGGCAGTTTAGCCGTCATACCATTAAAATCGCCATGGCCATCCGCGTTGGTGTCGTAAAAGCTGCGCGGCCAAATCTGATAGAACACAGCTTCCTGCCACCAGTTATTCTGTTCGGCTTCGGCTATTGCTGCTGATTGTGTATTTTCTGCAGTGGCGGTACTGGCTGTTGTGGTATCGGTTTGCGGCTGACAGCCGACAAGTACTAATGACAGCGCCAGAGCGCTTAGCTTAAAGCTTTTCATATTTTCCCCGTGCGTTTTTTCTGGTGCACCATCTTAAAGCGCGGATGCACT
>NZ_DATCSY010000091.1:0-12158 GCF_036568245.1 Rheinheimera sp.
CATGAGCCTGCCACTGCTGCATCACGGCATGTTATTAACCGGTGTGCCGTACAGTGAACCTGAATTACACCAGACTAAAACTGGTGGCACGCCCTACGGCCCGACACACGTTAGCGGCCATCAGGCTGACAACAAGCTCAGTGTAGAAGAACAACGCTTGGCCATTGCCTTTGGTAAGCGGCTTGCGACACTCAGCCAGCAACTTAAGCAACACAAGGATTGACGATGCAATCTGGTAGTACTGTTCCGTTATCCGCCCAAAGCCGCAAGTATCTGCAGCTTGGCCGGTTAGGTTTTTGGGGCCTGTGGTTATTACAGCCGCTGTGGATTATGTGGCTGGCGCCCCCTCAGCTGGGGAATGCCTATGTGTTACTCGCCCTGCTCTGGCTGCCATTGTGGTTACCGCTGTACGGCATCGTAAAAGGCCATGCTTATACTATGGCCTGGGCTAACTTTATTGTGATGATTTACTTTCTGCACAGTTTGACCAACCTGTGGGTAAGCAGCGGAATGCAGTGGGGGTTATCGCTGCTGGAGCTTATTCTGGCCAGCATAATGTTTATTGGCTGCACCTATTACGCCCGCTATCGCGGCCAGGAATTGGGCCTGAAAATCCCGAAACTAAAAGATGACCCGCGCCGTTAAGCCGTCACAAACAAACCAGCAGCCCTTTCACGACGCACAAGGGCTGCTGGTTTTTCATGCTAATGACAAAGGCTAATCTTTTTCTTCCAGCCATTCTACTTTTTCGATTTGTTCAAACCGGCTGCTTATTTTATGCGCAGAGGTATGGATTTGTTTAACATCTGCCGAGGCCTGGTCAATATGTTTAGCCAGATTGTCAAACCGCCCACGGAAGCGGGAAAAGTCTTCAGCCAGTTTCACCAGATGCTCCTGAATAAGATGTATTTGCCGGCGCGTTGCATCGTCTTTAAGCACACTTCGGGCTGTCGTCAGTACCGCCATTAATGTTGTAGGTGACGTTAGCCATACCCTGCGCCGGTAAGCCTCTTCTACAATATCGGCATGATAAGCATGCAGTTCAGCAAACACTGCTTCAGCCGGCAAAAACATAATGGCGCCATCTGCCGTCTCGTTAGCAATAATGTACTTGTCAGCAATATCGTTGATATGCTTTTTCACATCCTGCTTGAATTGGCGCTGCGCCAGCTTGCGCTCTTCTGCGCCAGCGGCAGGATCGGTCATTTTTTTATAGCTCTCCAGCGGAAACTTGGCATCGATAGCAATATCACCACTGGGTTTGGGTAAAAACAGCATACAGTCGGCTATGCGGCCATTACTCAGTGTATGCTGCAGTGAAAAATGTTGCTCCGGCAGAACATTGCGGATTAGCGCGGTAAGCTGCACCTCACCAAAGGCCCCGCGCGAACGTTTATCTGCCAGCACCTCCTGTAAACTGACAACATTGCCTGACAGCTCGGTGATTTTTTTCTGCGCATCATCAATCAGTGCCAGTCGCTTAACAATATCGGTAAATGTCTGATTGGTTTTTTCAAAACCATCGCTCAGCCGTTTTTCTACCTGCCCGGCAATATCTTTCAGGCGCTGATCAATACTGACTGTTAGCTGTTTCACCTGTTCTGCCAGCATTATCGCCTGTTGCTGCAGGTTTTTACTCAGCTCAAACCTGGCGGATTGCTGCGTATCAGTGATTTTCTGCAGTACTTGTAGCAGATGCTCCTGCTGCTGTTGCTGTAATTGCTGCCGCTGCTGGTGCAATTGCTCCAGCAGATGTTGCTGCTGTTTTGCCTGCTGCTGTGCTTGTTCGAGTTTAAATTGCGCCAACTGCAAACTCACATTGTTACGCTTTAACAGCACAACCAGCAGCAGCATAACGTTCAGCGTTAATAAGCCTGCAAACAGATAAAACCAGTATTCGGTCGACATAAAATTCCTGTAACGGTAAACCAGTAGCTTTCGCTCTTCGTACAACTAGGCACTATACAACGTTATTAACACGACAATGAAGCAACTGGCATTATTTCCGCTTAACAGTTTTATCTTACCCGAGGGACGCATGCGTCTGCGCGTGTTCGAGCCGCGCTATGTGCGTCTGGTCAGCGAGGCCAGTTCGGGTAAACGTGATTTTGCCATTGCGCAAATCAACCCTTACGTTAGTCAGACACATGCAGATAGGATATTAAGTCTGGCAACACGGGTAAAGATTGAAGATTTTGAACAGTTGGATGATGGCCTGCTTGGTATCACTATCAGTGGTATAGAGAAAGTCTTGATCGTTAAACGCTGGCAGGAGGCCGATAATTTGCAGGTCGCCGACGTGACGGCATTAGATAACTGGCCAGTGCTGGATATCGAACCGGAATACAAACCCCTTATCCACCAGCTGGAAAAATTACTGCAGCAGCACCCTGCATTGCAACAGCTGTACCCCAAACCAAACTACAATGATGCCAGTTGGCTGGCTTCGCGTTATCTGGAGCTGATACCGATGCAACCGGCGCTTAAACAGCAGCTGGCGCTGCAAAACAGTCCGTCACCCTGCCTGGACAGCCTGCAAGCCTGGCTGAGCTATAACACCTGATTTTTCAGCATACGCTGATAAGCCGCATCTTCGTCGTCAAGTATAATCGCTACTACCTGCCACTTCTCACCGCAGCGCTGCAAGGTGTAAGAAGTATGGCAGGTAAACAATACTTTGTTGCTGCTGTCATAGAAACGCCAATAAAGGCTGGCGAACTGCAACTGTTCAGATAACCTTAGTTGATGCTGCAAGACAAAATCTGCATTTTCCACTCCCAGCTCGCGGTACTTCTCCACGCGGCACAGCACATAGCCTCGCAGGCTTTCTGTGTCGGTCAGTAAGGTTTTGTTGTCCCCGGCAAGCAGCATACTGGGTAACGATATCAGCTGGCCAAAACTCTCCAGTTCGCTGTTGATATAAGCTTGAGCGTATTGCTGAAAAAAATCGGCTACTGCTTGCATTTAACTGATCCCCAGATACTTATGAACCTGCACACTTAAGCGAAAGTTATGTCGTTTACACATGGCTATGGCTAACTCTGTCGCCCTGCGCTGTTGACTGATGGGCTGCAGGTAAATCAGCTTAGCGGTTGTATCTGTTCGTTGCAATAACTGCAACAGTTCATCAACATGTTTTTCCATCGCGACCGGATGCTTAATCTCATTTGCCCGGTCCAGCGCACTTTGCAGCACTTTATAGCCACCGGCCATATTTACTTTTGGCGACACTGTCACCCACGTAGCGGCTGGCACCTTGATGTCAAAGGTACCACTGGTTTCAATCTGCGTACTGTAGCCATTTTCGTGCAATAAGTTACACAGCGGCTGAAGGTCATACATGCAAGGCTCACCACCGGTAATAACCACATGTTTGGCCTGATAGCCTTCGGCAGCAAATAATGCCAGTAATTCAGTGGGGGTTACCTCTGCCCAATGCTCGGTTTCCGCGGTTTTAATCACGATATCGCCAAGTGGCTGACGCAGAGTATCTTTTATCTCCCAGGTATGTTTGGTATCACACCAGCTGCAGCCGACCGGACACCCCTGCAAGCGGACAAAAATAGCCGCAGCACCGGTAAAGCTGCCCTCACCCTGTATGGTTTCAAAGACTTCGTTAACTTTATACACTCTGTGCTTTACCCTTTAGCCTGTGACCGATTTACTGTACAATGCGCGCCCCGCCGTAATCAGAGCGGCGATGTTGCTGAATTTGAGCTGTATTATACAAGAGAGGGCCTGCGATGCCGAACAAAGTTGTCGTGATTTATTCTGGTGGAATGGATTCGTTCACTGTATTACACAAAGCGATTCAGGCCGGACATGACGTGTATGCTTTGTCCTTTAACTATGGTCAGCGTCATGTAAAAGAATTGCAGTGCGCCGCCGAGGTATGTCGGGAACTGGGAATTAATCATAAAATTGTGGATATTTCAGCCATCAATCAGCTGCTGGCCGGGTCTTCGTTAACCGACAATATTGACATCCCGGAAGGCCACTACGCTGCAGACAACATGAAATCTACCGTTGTGCCTAACCGTAATATGATTTTACTGTCATTAGCGGTGGGCTATGCGGTATCGCTTGGTGCCAGTCAGGTTTATTATGGCGCCCACAGCGGTGATCATTTTATCTACCCGGATTGCCGGCCTGAATTTGTGCAGAAAATGCATGATGTCTGTCAGATCGCCAACTATGAGCCGGTAGATATTGTCAGCCCTTATCTGGCGCAAACTAAAATTGAAATCCTTGCTGATGGCTTAGAGATGGGGCTTGACTACAGTAAGACCTGGACCTGTTATAACGGCCGGGAAAAGGCCTGTGGCAAGTGTGGCTCCTGCCAGGAGCGCTTAGAAGCCTTTACACTGAATCATACGACAGACCCCCTGCCATACGAGTAAAGCTTAACCAAGTAAAAGCCCCGATTAATCGGGGCTTTTACTTTTCTGCTTTGGCTACGCTGCGCTGAACAGATTCTGGTGCAATTGCTTCACCACACCCGGTGCGTCAGCGTCCTGCACTAAAAAGCACAGGTTGTGCTTGGACGCGCCGTGGCAAATCAGCCGCATATTGATACGTTCAAGTGTGTTGAATAAATCACCGGTAATGCCTTTACTGCTGTGCAGATGATTACCAATTACAGCCACCAGGCTCAGCCCCTGCTCTACTGACACTTCACAAAAGCTGCGCAGTTCACTCAGTGCAGGCTCGACAGAGACATTGAACGCGCTGGTCATGCCGCCTTCATCTAAGGTGAGTGCCACACTGATTTCTGATGTGGTAACCAAATCGACCGAGATCTGATGCCGGCTTAAAATATCAAACACCCGGGTTAAAAAGCCGGCAGCATGCAACATGGCAGGGCTTTTAACCGTGATTAACGTCTGTGATTTTCGAAGTGCAATTGCACGGTACGGCGGGCGCTCTTTCACATCTTTGGCTATCCAGGTACCACCTGCCTCTGGTTCGCGGCTGGAGCCGACAAAGACACCGATATTACACCGCATTGCCGGTATTAACGTCGCCGGATGCAGTACCTTGGCACCGAAAGTGGCCATTTCTGCCGCTTCATCGAAACTGATTTCTTTAATACAACGCGCCTGCTCGGTTAAACGCGGGTCGGTGGTAAAAATGCCCACAACATCAGTCCAGATTTGCACGACAGAGGCACTGAGTGCTTCGCCAAATAACGCCGCGCTGTAATCAGAGCCGCCGCGACCCAGTGTGGTGGTCTGGCCGATTTCATCGGCACCGATAAAGCCTTGTGTTACCACGATATTGTCGGCCAGTAATGGCTGCAGGTGCACTGCACACAACTCGCTTATCTGGTTAATTTGCGGCTCGCCTTTACCAAAACGGCTGTCGGTACGCATCACGCGGCGGGCATCGAAGCACAATGCTGACGCACTGCGCTCGCGCAGCACCTGCGCAAATAGCACTGAGCTTAACCGCTCACCGAACGACTGTATTTCATCTTTATGGGCACCGCTGTACACCGCGCCGTTTTCGATCAGCTCGCGCAGGGCGGATAAAATCATTTCAATCTCAGGCGCAACCTGCTGCGGGTTATCAAGCCGGTTTAATACCGCCAACGTGATGCGTTCAATACCCTGATAGCAGGCGAAGCGCTCGGCTACATCTGCATGTTTGATAATGTCTACCAGTAAATTAGTAACACCAGAGCTGGCGCTGACAACCACTAAACGAATGGCCGGATCAGCCTGAATAATGTCAGCGCAACGCGACATAGCTTCGAAGTCTGCGACACTGGTGCCGCCGAATTTTGCAACGATAAGTTTGGACAAGGGTGCCTCTCCTTATAAAACATAATAAGCAGAGCATGGCATTTGCTAACAGCAAAACGAGAATGGAACAGACAACTTCTGTAATTTCTGTAAACTGTAGTTAACAAAGGCCAGAAGCTCTCCACCGAAATTCAGGTGACAGTCGTAAGGATTCAGCCCTAGCGACCGAAAAGTGATGCTCTATAACAACACTTTTCTCGGCGTTAGTCCCCCTCATTCAGGCTACGATGTATAGACATCTGTCCTGAGTTACCTGGCTAACGCACCTCTTCTGGTCTATCAGATATGATTGACGGGCAACACCTTAACCTGTTTTACTTCATCAGGCAATAGCCTTTTAGCCGTCTAAACAGAACTTTTTCAGATGTTAACCGTTATCATGTCTGCCAGCGCTTATATTTGCGCCGTTATGGTAGCGGTTTAATCTGAACAAATCCTTAGCATCAATGAAATAAATCAGTAGTTAAGGTTAATTTTTTTTAGCTGTGCCACAAAAGCATCCATATCGGCTTCATTGGCGGCCTCGCTGTGCCATTTATGGTGAAAGCCCAGTGTTAACTGTACCTTGCCGTTACTAAAGTAAACTTCATAACCATCAAAGCCAGAGTTAACAGTTATACCATCCAGTTCAAAACCGGCCCCCAGCTCATTGTTAACGGGCGTGCCGTGTTTCTCTACTTTGCCAAACACATTCAGTAAAAACTTCGCATCCAGTTCATTTTGCATGATGTTACTCCCGGGTTAGTTGTCGCCAGCATAGCACTGCTTTGCACCGGACACTGACAAAGGTTATAGTCCGGCGCAAATAAAAGGAGAAATATAAATGCACAAGCTTATGTACGGCTGCGCGTTGGCGCTTAGCCTGTGCGCTCAGGCACAAATTGTTAAAGACGCGCCTCTGGTGTCAATTGCCAGCCAGGATGCCTACTTTAACAACCTTTCAGCCCTTTGCGGCAAAGCTTTTGCCGGGAAGATCAGCGTCGACACCCCAGCAAGCGAGGGTTTTAACGGGCCTTTAATCATGCATGTGCGTAAGTGCACTGACAACCAGTTGCAGATCCCGTTTCATGTCGGTGATGATCATTCCCGCACCTGGATTATCACTAAAACCGGCTCTGGCCTTAGCTTAAAGCATGATCACCGGCAAAAAAATGGCGACTATGATAAATCGACGATGTATGGCGGCCACACCGTTGATGGTGGCTGGGCCAATGTACAAAGCTTTCCGGCTGATCAGTATTCCAAAGAGCTGTTTGCCCGCTTAGGTAACCCGCAGTCAAACAGTAATATCTGGCAAATGTATATTTACCCGCATACCTTCAGCTACCGCATGATCCGCGAAGGCCGTGAATTCAGGGTAGATTTTGATTTAACCAAACCGGTTACTTTGCCACCTGTCCCCTGGGGATATCAGGATTAACCGCCAATTGTGGGCGGTCAGCAAACTGGTCAGTACTTTTACGGTACGCTAAGATAAATGGCTTTTATATCAGGCTCGCCAACAGCGGGCTTTATAACGATAACAATATGGAGTAACTATGACTACCCTATCCAGGTTTACCCGACTTGCTACTATGCTGGCAGCAGCCGGTGTGCTAGCCGCGTGTTCAGAACCGGCAACCGAGGTTAGAACGGCAGCACCGGCAAAGGCTCAGGCCAACGACACTCAGCCAGCCTTAACGCTGACCGAAGTGAACCCACGCCTGGGAGAGTACATCAAAACATTGTCATCTGATGAGTTTCAGGGCCGCGCACCAGCAACAAAAGGCGAAGAGCTGACAGTGGCCTATCTGGAAGACAATTTCCGCCGTATTGGCCTTAAAGCCATCGACGGAGACAGCTATAAACAGCCGGTGTCTCTGGTACAAATTGACCCGAAAGAAGTGTCTGCCATGACACTGAGTGGTGAGAATGTGCCGGCCCAGTTTGCTTATCGTGACGAAATGACGGCCTGGACCAAGCAAGTGACTGAACAGGTAGAAGTGAAAGACAGCGATATGGTGTTTGTCGGCTATGGTATCGTCGCACCGGAATATGGCTGGAATGACTACGAAGGCCTGGATGTCAAAGGCAAAACCGTGGTGATGTTTGTTAATGACCCGGGCTTTGCTACGCAGGATCCTGAGTTGTTTAACGGCAATGCCATGACGTACTACGGCCGCTGGACTTATAAGTATGAGGAAGCCGCGCGCCAGGGTGCCGCTATGGCGCTGATTATTCACGAAACTGATGCCGCCAGCTATGGTTGGGGCGTAGTAGCGCACGGCTCACCGATTAAGTTTGATTTAATCAATGAGAACAAAAACGCAGATTTAGCTAAAGTGGAAGGCTGGATCACCACAGAGTCGGCAGAAAAGCTGTTTGCCAATATCGGCACAGACCTGGCCACCATGCATAAAAAAGCGCTGGAAAAAGACTTTGCCCCGGTACCTCTGAATACCAAAGCCTCAATCAGCGTGAAAAATAATCTGCGTGAGCTGACATCGAGCAATGTTGTCGGTTATATCGAAGGCAGTAAGTATCCGGACGAATACGTGCTGTACATGGCACACTGGGACCACCTGGGGATGGACTTCTCCAACCCGACTAACAAAGTCTTTAACGGCGCCCAGGATAATGCCTCCGGCACCGGTGGCTTGCTGGCGCTGGCGGAATACTTCACACAGCAGCCACAGCCTGAGCGCTCAGTGGTATTTGTTGCCGTGACCGCGGAAGAGCGTGGCTTGCTGGGCTCTGCCTGGTATGCAGCAAACCCGGTGTTCCCGCTGGAGAAAACCGTCGTTGGTATTAATATGGATGTGATGAACGTCTATGGCCCGATGAAAGATATGGTTATCGTTGGTCTTGGTAATAACAACGCAGAAGACATTCTGATCAAATACACCAAGCAACAAGGCCGTTATGCCGTGCGTGAACATAACCCTGAAGCCGGTATTGCCTATCGCTCAGACCATTTCAACCTGTCGAAAAAAGGCGTGCCTATTTTATATGCTAAAGGCGGTAACGATCATTTTGAGAAAGGTGCCGATTGGGGTAAAGCACAGCGTGCTGAGTTTAACAAATGCTGCTACCACAAAGTAAATGACGAATACGATGACAACTGGGATTTGCGTGGCGCCCAGCAGGATCTGTTTTTGTTTTATCAGGTAGGTAACGAGCTGGCAAACAGCCGTAGCTGGCCGAACTGGAATGAAGGCAATGAGTTTCGCGCCCTGCGCGATGCGTCTGCCGCACAGCGTAACTGATTTTTCCTACCGCACCTCAGACTAAGGGCAGCAACCGCTGCCCTTTTTTATACCGCGCTTTTTCCACTTACTGCCCGCATCACTGCAGCGCGAATGGCAGCGACTTAGCAAGCCTGATATATTCATAATCTATTCAGTGAGTTCGGCTTAATGTCAGCCTATCAACCGAAAGGACACTCTATGCGCTGGTGGCACAAAACGCTGCTTACAGGCTTAGCTTTATTACTGCTATTAACGGCAGGCGTCTACTGGTACCTGCAAAAGCAGCTGGCGGCGTTACCGGTGCAAAATCTGCAATTTGATATTGGTGCCCTGAGTCTGCATCAGCTGCGCTTTGGCAGTATCAGTTTTGAGCTTGAACAAGCGTCGGTGCACATTAATCTTGCGGATATATCGCTGGCCTGGGCTTTTACTGACGGCTTAAACCCGCAGTTGCAGGAGATCAGGCTTGGCTCTGCCAATGTCAGGCTGTCGCAATGGCCACAGCCGGAAAGCGGCGCAGCAACTGACGAAAAAGCGCCCTTTACCCTGCCGCAGAACTGGCAGCTTCCTGCTGCGTTGCCAGCCAGAATCGAGCTGCTGCAACTTGAGCTGTCACTGCCCTGTGGCGATACCTCCTGCCATTACCTGTTAAGTGGCCAAACAACGCTACAGCAGCAAAAACTGCGTTTTGCGCTGACCGGCTATGATGCGACAGCCCCCACTCAACAGCGCCTGACACTAAACGGCAGCTATGAAGCCATACAGAACTTGCCGCTATTGAACTTGCAGCTGATGCTCGATGACAGCCTGGCGCTGAGTTTACGCCAGAGTTTGTTACAGCAACACACGCTGATGGCACAGGGCGCTGTCGAGCTGAACCTGGCCCCTCCCTCACCCTGGCTGCTAGAGCAGGCAAAGGCCTGGAAACTGCAATTACCGCCGGATGCTGTGGCGCAATTTACTGCGCCGGTGCGTATTGTCAGTGAATGGTCATTTGCGCTGCCGGATAAAACAGACCTTGCCAGCGTAAGCCAGCAAATAACGGGCAACTGGCAGCTTAATGCCGATTTACCCTCCCCGCTGACAGTACCACAGCTGGGGTTGTTACAAGGCCAAGCTACGGCAGCCGTTGGCTTTAAAGACGGAGAACTTAGCCATTATCAGCTAAACAGTAAGCTGACATTGCAACAGCCGCAAATCCCCGCCCAACTTAGCGAATTAGGCATAGCGGCCGATACCCTTTATCTGGATGTATCAACCGATGACAGCCGCCAACCGCAACTGACGGCACTGCCACTAAAGCTGGATATCCGTACCAGCGGCGCCAGCCAGCTAGCATTCAGTACCGATGCAGTCGTCAATCTGACACCGCCAGTTAGCGCCGGTTTAAAAAACGGCCGGCTGACCTTGTCGCAACAGCAGTCAACCCCAACGGCTGATATCACCTTGCAACAGCTGCAACTGCAAAGCCAGTTTAATGCTTACTGGCTTGCAGATAGCTGGCAGCTGGACTTACAGAATAGCCAGGTAAGCGCAGCAAAGCTGCAGGCAACAGATTTTGCTGCCAGCGATATCAACATCGCGTTAGCAGCATCACGGTTAACCGGTGACAGTACTTTTTCAAAGCTGACAATTAACGCCGGCCTGCAGGCCAACGCCGGTGAGCTTAAACATCCGGCATTAAAAGCACAAAGCTGGCAGTGGCAAGGCAAACTTGAAGGCACGGTGCAAGGCAGCAACGCTGATAACCTGCGGCTTAAAGCCGAAGGTAAACTGACTAACAATGCCAGCCTCGGGCTTAGCCACCAGCTCGATTATCAGACCGGTGCCTTAACGCTTAACTGGCAGCTGGACGATGCCTTTTTACTGGCCGGCAACCCGTTTCAGGCCAGCTTTACTGACTGGCCAGCCCTGTTAGAGTTTAACCGCGGCCGTATAGCGGCAAACGGCAGCATTACGATGGCTGATGCCATCTCAGCACAGGCCGACATCATGCTGTCAGGTGTCAGCGGCATTTATGATCGTAGCCTGTTTAAAGATCTGAATTTACCCCTACAGCTTAAATATCAGGGCGATACCGTTTCGCTTAACACCAGTGGTGCTGTGCTGGCGGAAATCCAGCATGGTGTGGTGGCGGGCCCTCTTAAACTGACAGCCGGATATAGCGCACCGGCCAATACACTCAGTGCCGGTAAACTTGATATCACGCAGCTGCAATTAATGCTGATGGGCGGCCAGGTTACCGTTAAGCCCACTGTGCTGGATCTGGCGTTGCAGCAACAGCAGCTTACACTGCAAGTTGAGCGTATTGATCTGACGAAATTGCTACAGCAACACCCTACGACAGACTTAAGCGGTAACGGCCTTATCTCAGGCACTATTCCACTGTTGTTCAGCCGCAGTGGCGCCAGTGTAGAAGATGGTTATATCGCGGCCGAAAGCCCCGGTGGCCTGCTGCAGTACCGCCCGCCTGCAGCCCAAAACATGGCGGCAACCAACCCGGGAATGAAAGTAATGTTAAATGCGCTGGATGATTTTCATTACTCAGTACTGTCGAGCAATGTTAGCTACGATACTAACGGCAAGCTATTGCTGGCATTGAAGCTACATGGTAACAACCCGGCATTGGAAGCCGGACGGCCGATTAATCTGAATATTAATCTGGAGGAAGATATTCCGGCGCTCATCACCAGTTTGCAACTTAGCAGCCAAATCAGTGACAAAATAAAACAGCGGGTACAACAACGTCTTCAACAGCAAAGCGCCGGTAAGCGCTAACGGAGCACCACAATGATTAAGCAACTGAGCAGCACCATATTGCTCCTGCTGAGCCTGGCAGCCTGCACCCCCAAAGTGCAGGTTGCGATGCCAGCCGAGCCGATAAACATTAATCTGAACGTGAAAATTCAGCACGAAATATATATCAAAGTCGATAAGCAGCTCGATGAGCTATTCAGCGACGACAGTGGGTTATTTTAAGGAGCATAAAATGAAATCTTTAAGCATACTGAAAATGTTGCTGTTACCAGCTTTATTTGCTGTCAGCCTGCCGGTACTGGCAATGAACTTACAACAGGCGATGGCGGCACTGGGTCAGGCCAAAGCGCAGGGACTGGTTGGCGAGCAG
>NZ_DATCSY010000092.1:0-3386 GCF_036568245.1 Rheinheimera sp.
GTTTTGCTGTTGTAGCTGATGAAGTGCGCTCCCTGGCAGGCAGAACGCAGGACAGTACAAAAGATATCCGCCAAATGGTAGAAAAGTTACAAGCGATATCAAAAGATGCCGAAAACACCATGCAGCAAGGCCGGCAACAGACAGAAACCAGTGCAGAACGTGCCCGTACTCTGGAAGCTGCATTAACCGATATCAGCCATGCCATTATGCGTGTTAAACAACAAAGCAGTCAGATTGCCGACAGTACCGGACAGCAAAGTGCTGCCGCCGATGAGATTAACCAGAGTCTGCACACGATAACTGCTCTGGTCGACAACACGGCAGGTCACGCGACAGAGCTGTCGGCAGAATCGGTGCAGTTAAGTGCGGCAGCAGACACGCTTAACGGTGTTGTCAGTCAATTCAGAATTAAAAGTTAACGCTACTGTCTATTAATTCAGCAACAAGCGCAGCAATGGCTGCGCTTTTCCCACATCGCATTTGCCCGCAGTACAAATTTATGAGTATGCTGTCACTATGACTCTTTGATGCGTAAACAATATGATTCTTCTTAGCTATTTTGAACCGGAAACCGGAGTCTGGCAGCAGATATCATACCAACAGTTGCCTGCTCAGTTACCCTCGGACGCAAAATTATGGGTTAACCTTAATGACGCTACTGCAGAAGAGCAGCTACAAGTGTTACGCCGTTTTGCGATAGTGCCAACACTAGCCGAAGATTTCAGCCGGCAGCGGCACCCGCCTAAGCTGGAGTCACAAACAGACTTCACCTTGTTAATCATGCGCGGCTATGCCGATGCTGATTTCAGTGAGTATACCGGCAGTGCACAGGTTAACCTGTTGTATTCAAGACAAGTATTGATAAGTCGGATCCACAGTCATAACCCGCAGCTTCTGGCGCAGCTCACGCCGCAGGTCAATGGTAACAGCCAGGTCACCGTTGCTGACTGGGTCAAACAGCTGATCCTCGGCGTATCAGCAAGCTATCTGGAAAAGCTGATTAGCTTTGAAGATGAGCAAAGTGAACTGGAAGATGCCATGCTGCACCGTGGCAATGATGAGCAAATGGCACTTATTATGCGCTACCGTTCTGTGCTGCGGAAAATAAACCGTAATCTGGCCTATCAGAAAGATATTTTCTCTGAAGCGGTGTATGAAGAACAAAACCCGCTACTGCGCCATTTTAGCAGTACAGAACTGCGTGATTTTTATGAAAAGTTTGAACGGCTGCATAGCATGACTGATTTATACTACGATCAGCTTAGCGATTTGGTGGAAGGCTATCTGTCAACCACATCACATCAGATAAACGAAAGGATGAAAGTATTGACTATTGTCAGCACCATTTTCATCCCGCTGACGTTTATTGCTGGTATTTATGGTATGAATTTTATTTATATGCCCGAGCTGCAAATGCCCAATGCCTACTTCACCGTGTTAATCGCCATGGCTCTGGGCGGTGTGGCCGGGCTGATCTGGTTTAAAATACGCGGCTGGTGGTAACCCCACCCGGGCAACGGAGTAGTAAATGGCAGAAAACCAACCGCTGGATATTGAAGAAATAGTGCGTGACAGCTTCGATGAGAACGAAGCTGAACACCTGACCGGAAAACTCAGCCAGCTGGAACCGGAAGAAATCGCTATTGCATTAGAAGCCATGCCGGTAGAGCAGCGGGTTAGCACCTGGCTGAGCCTGCATCCGGATGACCAAATCGCCGCCCTGACCTACATGCGGGTCGACGCCCGGGACAATATATTCAAACAATTGGATGAACAACAACTGCGCTCTCTGGTTGAGGGCATGGAAGTTGACGATCTGATCGAGTTACTCGACGAACTGCCGCAGCGGATCTATGACTACGCCTGTTCGCGGTTAGATGAAAGTCAGCGCCGCTGGCTGGATACAGCACTGGGTTACGATGAGGATCAGTGTGGTCGTTATGCTGATCACGACATGCTGATTATCAATAAAAATGCCAAAGTTCGCGATGCTATCCGCTTGTTCCGCCAACTGGCAGAAGATGCCGAATACCACGATGCGTTATTCGTTGTCGATCGTACCGGGCGTTATGTCGGCCTGGTACACGCCACCCAGTTACTCGGCCTTGGCAGCCATCTACCGGTAGAAACAGTAATAGACAAGGATGCGCCTTTGGTGGAAGGCGAAATGGACCTGGATCAGGGCTCAGATATCGTGTCACGCTCTGGCTATACCGCTTTGGCGGTTGTAGATGCTGAAGGAAAATTACTGGGCCGTTTATCTATCGGCGAAGCGTTAGAAAACGTGCGCAGAAGCCTGGAAAGCCAGTTCATGCACACGGCGGGTTTGGATGAAGAGGAAGACTTATTCGCACCGATTTTTAACAGTGCCAAACGCCGCGCCTTATGGCTGGGTATCAATCTGCTGACAGCTTTTCTCGCCGCCTGGACTATTGGCCTGTTTGAAGCCACCTTGCAACAGGTGGTGGCGTTAGCGGTATTAATGCCTATTGTCGCCAGCATGGGCGGCATTGCCGGTAGCCAGACGTTGACACTGATGATCCGCGGCCTGGCGCTGGAACAGATTACGCCTAAAACCTACATGACGCTGTTGCGTAAAGAGCTTGGCGTCGGTGCCATCAACGGCCTGCTATGGGCACTGGTGATTGCAGCAATTACCTATTTCTGGTTTGGTGACTGGATAATCGGCGGTGTGATTGGTATGGCGATTGTCATTAATATCGTTGCCGCAGCGATCTCCGGCGTATTAATCCCCATCTGGCTGGAGAAACTGAACATTGACCCTGCTCTTTCCGGCTCGGTGATCCTGACAACGGTCACTGACGTGATTGGCTTTTTTGCCTTTCTCGGTTTAGGCTCGTTATTCTTACTGGGTTGAAAAAGCAACTTAATTATTTTACATCGGCAGCAGTATTCTTGCTGCCGGGTGCTTAAGACAATCTTACAATAGCTGCGAACATTAACGCTTATCGGAGAGCGCATGAAAATTGCGATTTTATCGCGCAATGCAGAGTTGTATTCCACCAAACGTCTGGTCGAGGCGGCTACAGAGCGCGGCCATCAGGTTCAGGTGATAGACCCGCTTACCTGCTATATCAACGTCAATCGCATCAAATCCTCAATTCACCACAAAGGTGAAGCGCTGGAGGGCTTTGATGCTGTGATCCCGCGGATCGGCGCATCGATTACATTTTACGGCACCGCCGTACTGCGTCAGTTTGAAATGATGGGCGTGTACAGCCTGAACGAGTCGGTTGCGATAGGCAGGGCAAGGGATAAACTGCGCAGCCTGCAATTACTGGCCCGTCAGGGCATCGGCTTACCGGTTACCGGCTTTGCTGACAAACCCGGCGATATCCCCGATTTAATTGAAATGGTCGGCGGTG
>NZ_DATCSY010000093.1:0-4564 GCF_036568245.1 Rheinheimera sp.
ATACAGCAGAGCGGCTGTTCTAAGGCAGCTGCTCTTCTGCCCACTGTACTGCCGAGTTATAACACTGCGCGATAGAAATGTCCTCAGTGCTGGTCTGTGGAATACAGTCCTGCCAGTTACCTTTTTCGTAGTTATTCACCATCGTAAGAAAATTTGCCAGTAGCCCGCGATTGTCATTCAGGGCTTGCAGTATGTCATCAGACAGCGGCAGCTTGGCCGTGATCTTGGCCATCGGCATATCAAAAATGGCATCCAGCAACGATAATATACCGGTAAGAAAAGCGGCATCACTAAGTTGCGGATAGGCATTAATACACAGCAGCTCACAGAACCGGCCGCGTACCAGCGACAAGCGAGCCAGCTCCAAGGGTTTATTGTCGTTCATTTGTGTGACAAATAGCAGTGACATACACTTATAGAGTTCTTTTTTGCCCAGTAAAACAACAGCCCTCTTTATTGAATCGATGGGCTTTCCCCGCTTAAACCTTGCAGAATTTGCGTACTGCAGTAGCCGGAATGCCAACTGAACTTCATGCTCAAGCATTTTAGTTACTTTATCAAAGTCTGGTTCGGGCACCATCAGCGCCTGCATTAATTGCAACACAACCAACTGAGGAGCAGACAGTGTGCGGCTTTTCAAAACTTCAGGTTTGGCAAAAAAGTAGCCCTGAAAATAACTAAAACCCTGCGTTTTAAAATGCGCAAACTGCTCATGAGTTTCTACCCTTTCCGCCAGCAGTTTTATATGCGGGTAGGGTTGAATAGCTTTTATCAGCTCAGCTATATGCACATCACTTATTTGCTGTATATCGACCTTGATAACAGCAATGTAAGGAAAAAAACTGACCCAGTCCGGGTGTGGAATGTAGTCATCCAGCGCAATCTGATAACCTTGTTTATGCAGCTCAATACATTCTGCCAGCAATTTCTTGCCGGGACGCAACGTTTCCAGCACTTCAATCACCAACGTTTCTGTAGGTAGTAAGCTTGGATATTTTTTTACCAGACTGTCGAAAGTGAAGTTGATAAAGCACTTTTTGCCGGCTGTCAGATCATCCACTAAACCGCCGATAAAACTGCCATCAATCAGCCTGCTTGTCGCTTCATTCGGGCACACCTCGGGGAAGATATTCTCCTGGCTATCACGAAACAGCAGTTCGTAGGCAAACAGCGTGTTATCAGCATTGAAAATGGGTTGTCTTGCAACATAAAAATCCCGCATTCAGGCCTCACATATTTTACTTCGTCTGGCTGTAATTAAAGCAGAATTTTTCCACACCACAGTAAAACAAGATGCATTACGCCTGATAAGGTGAAATAAGCTGGTATAATGGCAGCTAGATAAGTCGACGTTGTATATCACGAGCGTCTGGTGCAAGGCTCAGACGGCTATTGATGCTAAAGGTAAAAACTGATTTGAGTAACATCACCCTGGACCATAAATTTTCCATTGCGCCGATGCTGGATTGGACTGATAAGCACTGCCGCTATTTTCACCGCTTGCTGACTCAGCATGCTGTGCTGTATACCGAGATGGTCACCACCGGTGCTATTTTACACGGCACCGGCGATTACCTGGATTTTAATCAGGAAGAACATCCGGTTGTACTTCAGCTCGGGGGCTCAGATCCTGTGCAAATGGCACAATGCGCCAAACTGGCGGAGCAGCGCGGATATGATGCGGTTAATATCAATGTTGGTTGCCCGTCAGACAGGGTGCAAAACGGTATGTTTGGTGCTTGTCTGATGGCTCAGCCCGCTTTAGTAGCTGATTGCATTAAAGCGATGCAGGATGCAGTCAGTATTCCCGTTACGGTGAAAACCCGCATTGGCATTGACGACTCTGATGATTATCAGTTCTTACAGGACTTCGTGCAGGCCGTCGCTGATGCCGGTTGTAAACAGCTGATTGTGCACGCCCGCAAAGCCTGGTTAAAAGGATTAAGCCCAAAAGAAAACCGGGAAGTGCCTCCACTTAACTATCAGCGCGTGCATCAGCTCAAACAGGAATTTCCACACCTGGATATCAGCTTAAACGGCGGCGTGAAAACCCTGCAGCAGGCAAAAGAGCAGTTAAATTATTTAGATGGCGTTATGGTTGGGCGTGAAGCATACAGCAACCCGATGTTATTAAGTGAAGTTGATCAGTTAATTTATGCTCAAACAGAAAGCCCGCGTACGGGACAGCAGGTCGTGCTCGACATGCTGCCGTACATTGAACTGCAAATGACACGTGGTGCGCGTTTATGGCATATCGTGCGTCACATGCTCGGTTTATTTCAGGGCATGCCAGGTGCCCGGCAATGGCGGCGTTTACTCAGTGAGCAAGGGCATTTGCCTGACGCTAAACCCGAACTGCTACTGCAGGCAATGGCTAAAATTCAGCTGGTTGATAAATTGACTATCTGACTGGTTAATTACACTATTTTTTAGTTTATTTACGAAGGCAAGCATATTCACTTATGCTTGCCTTTTTTATTTTATGTATATTTTTCAACAGTATATGTTTTGTTTTGTAAATGGCATAGCACTTGTAATAGGTATAGCGACGTTGTAGTACAGACTAACTAACTTCAAGGATATGAGCATGAAAACACTTACTGCAGTTGTTGTAACCGCCGGCCTGATAGCCGGTTTACATTCCACTACTGTTAATGCCGATGAGTTGTCAGCGCAGCTGCGCTCAGATACTCAGGCGCAATTGGTAGCTTTATCTGAACTCAATCAAATGCATGCCAGAGAAGCATTGCAAAAAACTGTGATTGATCTGATTGCCAAACAGACTGCGCAGCAGGATTTTGCAGCGTTAATTGCATATCAATTAAACCCATTACCTGTTCGCGAGGCGGAGTAAATTATGTTTGTCTCTTCAGCCTGGTTGTTGCTGGCTTATCTGAGCCCGGTGCTGAGTATTGTGCCGGTCATGTTGATATGGCAGTGCCTCAGCCCGCGGGTGGCGATGTGGCAGAAATAACGTTTCAGACATAAAACGGGGAAAGGTTTTTATGAGCTGGATAGGTAGCGAAATTTTAGCATTTGCAGCATTCAGTGTGCTGATTTTGATAGTAAAACAATACGCTCGCAAACATGACGGCAGCGCAGGAGATTAGATATATGGCCACTTATGACACCGACCGCTGGTACTGTGCAAGGGCGTACCGCAAAATCTCAGGAGTATGTGCAGGTTTAGCCGGTTATTATCAGCAGCCGCGTTGGCTTATCCGTTTACTGGCGGTGATTTTGCTGCTGATGTTTCCGTTGGCGGCGATAGTCGCGTATCTGGTTGCGGCAGCCGTGCTGCCAGATCGCTAAGCTGTTACCTCAAAAGTTACAGGCTGTGAACCAGATGAAACTGGTGTAAGATAACGCTGTGACTTTAAAGGAGAAACAGAATGAAATGGTTTTTTACTGCCTTACTGCTGCTAAGTGCGCCGCTATTTGCAGCTCCAGCTGTAGTAACCTTAGACAATGGGCAAATCCGTTTGCCAATGCCCGGCCGCTCTGTTAGCGCGGGGTATTTCACGCTGAACAACAGTTCTGAGCAGCAAATGGTATTGACGGCGGTAAGTAGTGATGCTTTTGGGCGCATTGAATTGCATCAGCATAGCCATAAAGATGGCATGATGCGGATGGAACAAATTGAACATATAGTGATCCCAGCCGGAGAAAGTGTTGAGCTTGCGCCGGGTGGTCTGCATCTGATGTTGTTTGAAGCACCGGGCACGCTACAGGTTGGTCAATCAATAGAGCTGATATTACACTTTGCTGATGGACAACAACTGGCAGCATCACTGCCGGTCGTGGCGATGCCAAAACGCTAAGGGGCAAAGATGTTAAATACAAAGTGGGTCAGCTCATTTTTGGGCTTGGTGCTAATTGTCATGTATCTGACAGGCTGGTGGGTCAGCCGTGAGCCCGATCTGCTGGTTGCTGAGATAAAGCAGAGTCGGCAACAGCTGGGAGATGCTGCTATTGTCGGTTACAGCACAACGACAGCCCTGATCAGGGTAAGTGAAACCCTGCTGGATAAGAATGGCGGCTATACAGCCAATGACATTATGCCCCCTTTTGTGATGCTGGATAACATGCCGGCATGGGAGTTGGGAGTGCTGGAAATGTCACGTGATTTAGCGCTGGCACTTCGCAAAGACTTTAGCCGCTCGCAGTCGCAGTCGACTGAAAACAGTTATCTTAAAGTTGCCCAGCCGATGTTCAACATAGACCATCGTAGTTGGGCTATTCCAAGTGCCGAATCAGAGTACCGCAAAGCTATAGCACAGCTATATCTGTACCGGTCTGAACTGATGGATCCAGCAAAACCTGACAGCCAGTTTTATGCCAGAGCAGATAATCTGCGTGACTGGCTTAAGGCGGTAGAGAAAAGGCTGGGCAGTTACTCGCAGCGTTTAAGTGCCAGCGTTGGGCAGGACAGAGTAAACACTGACCTGGCCGGTGACGCCTCTGCCCGACAGTCAACTGATTCGCCTGGCAGTAAAGTTATAAAAACCACCTGGTGGAAGCTCGATGATGAGTTTTACGAGGCTAGAGGTGCCAGTTGGGCGTT
>NZ_DATCSY010000094.1:0-2023 GCF_036568245.1 Rheinheimera sp.
CAGTGCCACTTTCATCAGCTCAGGTCGCTGTGTCATGACTGCGCCAACCAACAGGCCGCCGTTTGAACCACCGCGGATAGCCAGCTTATCTTTAGATGTATAACCCTGTGCCTGCAAATACTCGGCAGCAGCGATAAAATCATCAAACACGTTCTGCTTCTTCAGCTGGGTACCGGCATCGTGCCAGGCTTTACCGTATTCACCGCCACCGCGCAGGTTCGGCACGGCATAAACACCGCCCATTTCCATCCACACTGCCGTGGGAATATTAAAGCCCGGGGTCAGACTGACGTTAAAGCCACCATAGCCGTACAAAATAGTCGGGTTAGTGCCGTCACGTTTCAGGCCTTTTTTGTAACTGATTAGCATTGGCACCTTAGTGCCATCTTTTGAGGTGTAAAACACCTGCTCAGACGCATAGTTGTCGCTGTCAAAGTCAGCACCGGATTTGTTGTAAACATCTGAGTTGCCTGACTCAGGTACAAAGCTGTAAATCGTTTGCGCAGTCGTGTAATTGGTAAAAGTATAATACAGCGTTTTATCTTCTTTTTTACCGTTAAAACCCCCGACACTGCCAAGCCCCGGCAGCGTGACATCACGCACCAGTTTGCCGCTGTAATCGTATTGCTGTACTTTAGCGATGGCGTCAACCATATATTCGGCAAAAATATAGCCACCACCGGTTGATACGCTCAGCACGTTATCTGTTTGCGGGATCACATCAACCCAATACTCTGGTTGCGGTTTAGCGGCATCTACTGCAACGACTTTCTTGTTCGGTGCGTTTAAGTTAGTGACCAGATACAACTTACTGCCATCGTTATCGAGTAAATCGGTATCTGAATCAGTGTGCTCTAAAATTGTCACCAGCTCACTGCCTGGCTTGGTCAGGTCTTTCAAAAACAGTTTATTACCCGACGTTGATACAGCAGCAGAAATCAGCAGGTAATGGTCATCTTCTGTTACCGAAGCACCGACATAGCGGTGTTTTTGCTGCTCTGTCGCGCCAAAAATGATGGCATCGTCTTTTTGTGGTGTACCAAGCTTGTGGTAATACAGTTTATGCTGGTCCGTTTTAGCTGACAGCTCACTGCCATCCGGTTTGTCGTAACTGGAGTAATAGAAACCTTCGTTGCCAAACCAGCTAATGCCGCTGAACTTTACATCTACCAGCTCCGGCTCCAGTTGTTGTTTGGTTTCAACATCGATAACAATAATTTTGCGCCAGTCACTGCCACCTTCAGAAATAGAATACGCCAGCTTTGAACCATCTTTGGAAAAACTCACTTCCGCCAGCGAAGTGGTACCGTCGCTGCTGAAAGTGTTAGGGTCAAGGAATACTTCGCTGCTGCCGTCGTCCAGTTGCCGGTACAACACATACTGGTTTTGCAAGCCGTCATTTTTATAGAAGTAGGTATATTTACCTTCTTTAAACGGCGCCGTGACTTTTTCATAGTTCCACGATGCGGCCAGCTTCTGTTTAATCTGTTCCCGGTACGGAATTTGTTCAAGGTAACCAAAAGTCACTTTATTCTGCGCTTTCACCCAGGCTTCCGTCTCAGTGCTGCGATCGTCTTCCAGCCAGCGATAAGGGTCGGCAACAGTCTGTTCAAAATAGGTGTCCACCACATCGCCTTTGGCGGTTTGCGGATAGCTTAAAGGCGTTTTTACAGTTTCAGTCATAGTAATCGCATTGGGCTCAGTTGCTGAAGAAGTGGTGGATTCGCTGCCGCAGGCAGCCAGTAAAGATACAGCCAGGATACTTAATACGTGTTTCATCAATGAAATTCCCTGTTTCTTGTTGTTTTATCGCGACCGAGCTTAGCAAAGAAGCTCTGCTTTGCCTATTTCTGTCCAGCGCTTTTTCTGTGGTGTTTGGCGGGAAGTAAAAATCCACCTCCATAGGAGGTGGCTTTGCGTTGGCCCCCTATAAGGGGGCTTAATTATTTTCTACATCCAGCCTTAATTGACGTTCCTCGTCTTCTCTGCCCACTTTATCCTGATGCCTGACATAGCGCCGGAT
>NZ_DATCSY010000095.1:0-6321 GCF_036568245.1 Rheinheimera sp.
CGCCATGCACACGGCCATTAAGCAGCAGTGCTTGCTTATCCTCATTGCCGCGGATAAACACAAAACGGGTGCGGTTTTTCGCATCGTTCAGCACGGATTCCAGCTCTTCGCCGTAGTAAGCGCCATTTAACAGCGCAATAATGCCCGAGGTGCCGGCTTTTCTCAGCTGCGAAACCGAACTTAAACCGGAAAACGCCTGCGGCAGCCCGACCAGATAAATCTTTTCCAGCTGATGTGGGCCAATAAAAGCGAAGCTCTTGCTGCGCTCATCGTTGTAACTTAAGTGGCTAAGGACATCCAACTCCCCCTGTTCGATAAGCCGCAGCGACCTTAACCAGGGGCTATGAATAAACTCCAGCTCACAACCAATTTCCTGCACCAGCCGCTGCAACAGCTCGACATTGACGCCTCGCCAGCTATTGTCTTGCTGAATAATATAGGGCGCAAAGCTGGTTTCTATTCCCATCCGCAGCACACAGCTATATGAAGGTAAACTAAGTAATAAACACACTACGTAAAACGTCAGATAATGCATTCGTTAACTGCTTCTGCTGAACCCGTTCATTCTACTATAAATGCTGTTAATGCTTTTTGCCGCTGTGGATGCATAAATTCTGTTTAGCATCAGACGATAGGCGCAAATGCTGTTAAGCGGTCAAGACTGGCTGCATTACCAAGGCCATGAAACGGTGCGACCTCGGCAAGCCGGCCCTGCTCACCATGCAGCGCCAAATAGTTCAGCAGCACAGTTTGCACCAGCAGGTTAACGTTATTTGCCGACGCGGCTGAGCCGGTTTCGACCGATGCATCCGGGCGCATAAAGCCAATTTGCTGATGCCTGGCTTGCTCTGCCGCCGATCCGCCCAGTAATGCAGGACGGCCATTCGGGCTATAAACCAGCATATAAGATGCCGCAGTGGACGAATTATCGCCAGTCCACTCGCCTTTGCCACGGCCAGCTTCTGAGTCATCAATACGACCATTACTGGCAACCGAGCCATCGCTGTATACATATACCATCAGTGGCTGGTTCATTCGGGCGGCGTATTCAAGACAGGCACCTATGCAGCGCCCGGCTCGCAAGTCTCTGAGCTCGCCGGTGCCGCGCTCACCGGTATGGTAGTCATAACCGCCTATGGTTACCGAGCCAGCGCCAGCAAAGCCATTCACCACCAGTTTCATCACTGACGCCGTTTTACGAAATTCTGCATCGTCATTGAATTCCTGCGCGGAGAAAATACCGGCGGCGCCGACGATATCAGGATCAGCGGCAGGGTCTAACGTCGCAGGGTTACCAAAGCGGTCGGCCAAATCAGCACTTTTTACATAGCCGCAGCGAATAAGATCTTTAATCACATCGTCGCGGCTGATATTGGTATTAACCCGGCCAAGCTTACTGTCACTGATACGCTGCACTGACTCCATCACGGCAACGGCATCGCTCTGGTTTAGCAAACCAAACAAATCCCCCACATCCACTAAACCGGTCACATCACCGGGCCGGTCGATTTTTGTCGGCCTAAGCTCGGGGTTATAAAACTCGGCCGGCGTCATTGAGTTGGCACCTGAGTCGGAGTTACGCGAGCCAATCAGCGGCATTAACGAGCCATTGGCGCCGGCTTTAGCGATGGCGAACATCGGATTATGCGGATTATTACCGGTATCGTTTTCGGACCGCGATGGCAGAACCGCACCATTGGTCATCGCCTGTGTGGCCAAGCTGGTACGCTCTAAAATACCAGCCAGCATTTGCGAGTCACTGTGAAAAGCCAATCCCAGCTGGTTGTTGATAAAGCCGGCAGCCGGGTCGGCAGCATTGACAGCCGTCGGTACCTGATCAGCAGGTAAACCCAGCTTGCTGTAGCCTTGCACTGACAGAAAATCGAGTTGACCACCAGCACCACCCACCAGCACATTGGAACCGGCGATATTGGCACCACCGGCCAGATCAAAGCAGATAAACGGAATTTTACCGGCGCCCTGCACATTAATGCCGCACAGCTGTTTCAGCGCTTCTAAATCGGGCGATAGCTGGGCATGTGCCTTATTCGGGTTGGCAAAAAGCCCCAGTACTGAACCACTGGTCAGCACGGCTGCACCATAGCTTAAACCACAGGCAATAAAATCGCGGCGGCTAACCGGCTTGCTGTGGCAGGCATGCAGTAATGGGCTATCGGCGTGCAGCGGTTGCTTTCTTTTCATTTTCATCTCCTACTGCAACAAAAGTTCTGCACTGGCCAGCACTGCGGTGCAAGCTGCTTTGGCAATAGTGCGGCTGCGATCGCTGCTACAGCTGCCGTTACAGCTGCTTAGCCGGTTGATCAGCGCATCCAGCTCGGTCTCTGCATCAGCGCGTAGTACAGAGCTTTGCGGTGATAAAGGTATCAGCCTGTCGAGCAATGGCTGGATAAAAGCAGGCCGGTTGGCCATGCTGTACGTCACGCCCGGGCTGGCATTAAAATCCACACCACTGAACCAGTTTTGACGAATAGCGCTGTCTTCTATCGCGGCATTGCAGTAGGCAATGGCCAGTTGGGTGATGGCCATTTGCTGCGCCGACACAAAGGTATCGACAGTATCTGCTGAGGGCAGCTGGCGCTGAATGGTCTGATAAACCTGGGCCACAGCTGCTTGCTGCTGTGCAACCCCGGTCAGCGCACTCATACTGGCATGCACTTCAGCAAAGGTTTTAAGGCCGATATCACTGCTTTGACTACCGGAGGCAATAATACTTTGTACCGGTACGCTGATGCCGGTACGCACGTTCTGCCGCTCACCAATGCGGCCAAAAGACAAAAAGAATTCATCAGACGCGGCGCCAAGCTCTGCTCCAATGATGGTACCCTGGGTTGACAGCACAGCGCCGGTATCCAGTGCAGTACCAGAAGCCAGCTCAAACTGTTGCTTCAGCCAGGCCTGGCCGGTTAGTGCTTCTTTGCCGTTAATGCCAATCGCCATATCGCTTATCGTCAAGCTTTGTGGCAGCGCCCGCCCTTCCAGATTAACCAGATAAGGTGCATTGAACAGGTAGGAATAATTATCAAACTGCGCGACTTCAAACACGATATAGCTATCGGCTAAATCGATCAGCTCACCTATGCTAAACAGCAGATAAAATTTCTGGCCTACGCCCACTTCATAGTTTTGCCGGATTTGAGCTGCGCTTAGCGCTTTATTATGAATAGCGAGTAAACGGATACTACCCTGCCACTGCCGGTTGCCATTGGCTTCGTTGCCGATGATCAGCGCATAGGTATCATCCCAGTTGCGAATAGCATCAGCAGCTGAGCGCACGCCGGTATCATTGCCGTTGACATAAATACGCTGGCCGTTTACCGGGTCTTGTGTCAATACCACATGCTGCAATGTTGCCTGCAGCACTTCATCAGCATCGGGCGTGCTGAGCGCCGGCATACCAGCGAAATCACTGCCGCTGCGACGCAGTAAAAAGTCATAGTTGTACTGGGTCTGGCCCAGCGTAACGTTGCGCTCAGCACTGCTGCCAGCATAGCTGACAATGGCGGCAGGGCCTTCCTGCACCACATTGGCCGGCACGACCCAAGCTTCGACGGTCATTTCACCGGTAGCGCTTATCAGCTGCGCTAGCTTAGCGCTGTTTTGCGTGCTGGCTTGCGCCCGGCCACTGTTAATCTGTAGTCCCCAGCCGGTTACCCAGCTGATATCGCCTTGCAGGCTTAAATTAGCCGCCGGTTCAACCCCGGAGGTGTCATAGGCAATAACGCCGCTGCCGGTTTTAAACTGATAAAACGCTATCTGGTTGGCCTCAAAGCGGCCGCCACTGGAGGCCACGACACCATCGCCCAGCCTCAAGGCTTTGGACGGTACCAGAGCCGGATCCAGTTCGGTTAGCTCGACACTGTCCGCTATTTGCCTGATGGCAGCGAGCATCGTCGCAGCATCGCTGTCACAGCTGGACCAGCAGTTATGAAACTCGCCACCAAGCCGGGCAACAAAGCGCGAGAGCTCAGGTTGATCCAGATTCAGTAACTTGCGGCTGGCGTCATAAGCGGCGCTCAGATCACTGCCGGCAAAAAACGGCGATTGCGGCTGAGCGGCATCCGGTGCATGGCAGTTAACACAAAACTGGCGCAGCAACGGGTATACCGTGTTACCAAACAGTGCTGGCGAGTCCGGTAACGCTTTGCTGGCGCCCGGTTCACGTATTGGAGGCGCAACCAGAGTAACGGTGGCGCTTTCTGTTTCGCTGCTGTTGGCCCAGTTACGGATCCACTGCGTTAATGTATCAGCACAGGCGGTATCGCTGGCTAACCAGCAATTGTGGCCGCCGGCAATTTTTGTCACCAGCGCTGATTGTGCCGGGTCGGCCAGATTAACCAGTGGCACAGCCGCGGCGTAGGCCAGATTAATATCGTCATTTCGCACAAACGCCGGTGCGGTATTGCCCTGCACGTGGCAGGCACCACAGCGGTTGTTGCCGGCAATATTGTCCCACAGTGTCAGTTTAAACAGCTGAATATCGGCGGTTTGCGGCGCCGGACCGTTGTAGTTGGTATTATCTTCCTGCACCGGCGGCGGTGGGTTCTGCTCTACTTCGGCACCGCCGCAACCGGCCAGCACAAGGGCACCCAGCAGCAGCAACGCTTTGAACAAAATTTTTGCTGTTAACACAGTTTGCATAGAAAACCGCATCTTTAGTCTCCCATACAGTAGGTGGCGGTATCGGCAAATACCTGTTTCAGTACATAGCCTGTGGCGCGGAAACTGTCGGTGATAGTGTGCAGCGCATTGACATCAGACAGGCTTTGCGGCTCTCGCAGGCACACAGCCCGGAATACCTTTTTCACCTGGCACTGGGCAAAGGCTGTGGTGTTTGCCAGCTCTTCGCCCAGGCTTTTTGCACCACTGCCGCTGCCTGGCAAGCTGTTATCCCAACCTAATGCCTGGTTCTGGCCTTCTCGCCAGTAATTGACCCAGCTATCGTCCGATGTGCGGTAACCGTAAGGGAAACTGCCGGCGTTAATATGATACTTCGGCTGCACGCGGCTTTGCGTGGTTGAATTCTGAGTGCCACTTTGCTGATAAAAGATACGGCCATTGCTGCCATCTTCATCGCTAAACTGGTAGTCATAATATGCAAAGGCCTGCGCCATAGGATCCATACCGGCATGGCAGCCGACACAGCGGTTATTAAAAATACGGCTGTCGCCACCCGGGCTGCGGCTGACATCCTGCCGGATGCGTCCGGTTGGCATGGTAATATCCTGTAGCGGCTCTAAATCCGTACACAACTGGTTCATCAGTGTAAAACGGAACATGGCGCGGTTAGTGCCAAGATAAAAGAATGCCTTTGCAGCCGCCCGGCTCGTCATCACACCTGCTGCCGCATCCGAGGGGATGTTATTCAGGCTGCTTTGCGAGCGGGGTTCAAGATACTGTGCTAAATCAACCGCCTGACGCTCCAGCGCCAGATAGTGCTCATTATTGTTGCTCTGATAGGCCGGCAACCCCAGGCTGTCTGCACCGACATACAACACATCCGTTTGCAGGATCTGCCTAAAATCTATCTCATCGCGCACCAACCCAATCACCGTAGCGCTGTAGTCATTCAGCGGCTCAAACACGTCCTGCTCACGGTTAGTGGCGACAGAAGCAAACAGCTTCAGCGTTGTGCGATAAAAATCCGGATGCTGCATCGCCAGCTCTGCAGCAGCAGATGCATTACCCGCATCAATCAGAGCCTGCATCTGGCTTAATGTCACAGCATCGGCCGGCACACCGGCAATACGCTCATGCAGCCGCTTGGCCTGTTCCAGCGACCCGGCCTGCGCACAGGCTGCCAGTATCACTGTGCTCACCGTCGCGGCTTTGACAAAGGCTAAATATTGCATCTACACCACCTCCGGCTGACCATCAGCCCGGTAAAAACTCGACTGTCCACTGCGAACGGGTTAACGCCACCGGCTCAGCACCAAAATTGACCGAGCGTAATCTCAGCATCAGCTGGCGTTCCAGCCTGGCATCGTTTAATTCGCTGCGCACTATGTTGACTTCAGCCAGGCTGCCGTCTGCATTAATCACCAGCTCAAATACCACCTTACCTTTCAGTCGCGGGTTAGCACGCAGCGCCCGGCTGTACAAGGTATATAAGCTGCTTTTATTTGCTTCCAGTATGCGCCTGATTGCCGCTTCCGAGCGCCCCTGCGGCCCACTGCTATTGGCATCAGCGCGACTGTCATTGCGGCTTTGGCCAGTGCTTTCACCGCGACCGGTAGATGACAGCCCTTTCATCTCGGTCTCTGCCAGCGCAGTCGTGCCGGTGTCTGCCAGTTCAGAACGGGC
>NZ_DATCSY010000096.1:0-36163 GCF_036568245.1 Rheinheimera sp.
CTGAATAGCGGGATCAGCAGTGGCCCGGTGCACAGCGCCGCTAAGGCCCATTTAACAGCAGTCATACCGCTACGCAGTGCCGCAACATAAATACCAGCGGCTGTAAGCAGCCACACAACAGGTAACAACAACACAGGGCCCCCATAACACTATACATCGAACAGCTAAAACAAAGGGCGCCATTATAGCGCCCTTGTTTATCTGATGTTGTTAACCTTTGGTTGTATTTTCGCCAGCTGGCTTAGTCGTAGAACCGTTTCTGTTGTTCAGCCATTGTCACCAGCAGCGCGGCTGGGGTGAAACGGCTACCAAAACGCGACTCCAGATTGCGTAACTGGGCGACCAGCTCAGCGGCACCTAACTGGTCAATATAGCGGAACGGCCCGCCAAGGAACGGCGGAAAACCTATACCGAATATTGCACCGATATCACCATCACGGGCAGAGGCAATAATGCCTTCTTCTAACGTGCGGACCGCTTCATTCAGCATCTGGACGACACAGCGGCGGCTGATTTCGTCTGCGCTAAGTTTCGGTGCGACTGTTACCCCCAGTACCGGATAAACGCTTTCATCAACCAGCTTTTTGCCTTTTTTGCTGTTGTTACCGTATAGATAAAAGCCTTTGTCAGACTTTTTACCTTTGCGGCCATCAGCCAGCAACTTGTCAAACGCTGCTGGTGCTACAAACCGCTCTCCCAGTTCATTCGCCAGAATAGGTGAAATCTTTGCGCCAACATCTATACCCACTTCATCGAGCAATGTCATCGGCCCCACCGGGAAGCCAAACTTAATCAGAGCTTTATCGATCTTCTCAACCGGCTCGCCTTCCAGCAGGATATTGGCCGCCTCGTTCATATACAGCGCCAGAATACGGTTAACGTAGAAACCTGCCCCATCTTTTACCACTATCGGCGTTTTGCCTTGCTTACGGGCAAAAGCAACAGTCGTGGCTATGGTTTGCTCAGACGTTGCCTTGTGCGCAATGACCTCAACCAGCGGCATTTTATCTACCGGTGAGAAGTAATGCAGGCCAATCACATTTTCCGGCCGTTGTGCCTTAGCTGCGATCTGACCGATCGGCAATGAACTGGTGTTGCTGGCAAAAACGGTATTTTCTGAACAATGCTGTTCAATGTCTGCTACCATTTGCTGCTTCAAAGCTAAGTCTTCAAACACCGCTTCAACCACAATATCCACATCATGAAAACCGCTGTAATCGGTTGTGCCTGTGATCAGCAACATTTGCCGCTGCATGTCAGCTTTGCTGATAAAACGGCGCTTAAACTTTTTCTGCAGGAGTGAGTAGCTGTATTTCAGTGCGTTACTGATACCCTGCTCGTTGATATCTTTGATCCTGACCGGTACACCTGCTTTAGTCGCCGTAACGTTGGCAATACCGCCGCCCATTAAGCCACCGCCCAACACCGCAGCTTTATGTACTTTAGCCGGTTTAATATCACCGGCACCGGTTTCTTTTTTCATCTGGGTTGTGGCAAAAAATAAGCTGCGCAGCGCCGCTGACTCTTTGGTCATACACAGCTCACCAAAGGCTTTGGCCTCAGCTGCCAGGCCAGCCTGCTTACCGTTATCTACGCCGGTTTTGATCACCTCAAGAATTTTCAGTGGTGCCGGATAGTTGCCCTGCGTTTTTTTCAGTGTTTGTTTACGCGCCTGGCTAAACAGGATATTACGACCAAATGCGGTACGCTCAAGCACTTTGCCTACCAGGTTAAGCTTCGGTTGCCCGCGCTGAGGTTTACCTTTTAATGCCTGTTTCACTGCGGCATCGAGTAAAATGCTTTGCGGCACAACATCATCAACCAAACCGGCTTTTTTCGCCTGAGCTGCTCGCAGCTGTTTGCCGGTTAAAATCATATCCAGGGCTTTTTGCAAGCCCACTAAACGCGACAGGCGCTGCGTACCGCCACTGCCTGGTAATAAGCCCAACTGCACTTCCGGCAGGCCCAGCACGGTTTTGCTATCTGTCGTAGCAACCCTGGCATGACACGCCATCGCAAGCTCCAGTCCACCGCCAAGGCAAGGGCCATGGATAGCCGCTACCAGCGGAATACTCAGCTGTTCGAGCTGATCAAACATCTGTTGCCCCATCCGGCCAATCGCTTCGGCTTCGGCAGCGGTATTACAGTTATCCAGCATCGAAATATCGGCACCGGCGATAAAGGAGTCATTCTTGCCACTGATAAACACCAGCCCTTTGAGCTGGCTATTGGCTTTAATATCTGCCAGCAGCGCTGTTATTTCGTCAGCAAAAGCGGCTTTTAGTACATTCATCGACTCGCCGGCAATATCCATCGTAATAACGCCGACATTGTCATCGCGAATTTGCAGGCTGAAACTGTTAGTTGTTGTCATTATTCTGTCTCCAAAATCATCGCCGCGCCTAAGCCACCCGCCGCACAAGCTGTGGTTAAACCCGTACCGCCGCCGCGGCGTTTTAACTCGTTCAGTGTCTGCACAATTAAACGGGTACCGGTAGCGGCAAACGGGTGTCCGTAAGCCAGTGAGCCACCCTGCACGTTAAACTTCGTCATATCAATTTCACCAATAGCCTCACTACGGCCAAGCTTATCTTGCGCAAACTTTTTGCTGGCGAACATTTTCACGTTGGCAAGCGTTTGGGCGGCAAAGGCTTCATGCATCTCAATCAACGTCAGATCATTTAACGACATGCCAGCTCTATCCAGCGCTATTGGCGTAGCATAAGATGGCCCCATTAACATATCATCGTACACGTCGATGGCAGCAAAGGCATAACTGCGGATGTAGCCCAGCGGCGTGTAACCCAGCGCTTTGGCGCGGCTTTCAGTCATCATTAATACCGCAGAAGCACCATCCGTTAACGGGGTAGCGTTCGCAGCGGTAACACTGCCATGCGCGCGGTCAAAAACCGGCTTCAGTTTGGCGTAAGACTCTAATTTAGAGTCCTGTCGAATGTTGTTATCAATCGCCAGATAGCGAGAGTACGGCTCAATATGTGCCGTCATCACCTCATCTTGCATCACACCACTTTGCCAGGCCTGAGCCGCCAGCGTGTGAGAGCGGTGTGCCAGCGCGTCCTGATCTGCACGGCTGATACCGTGCGTTTTAGCCATTTGCTCTGCCGTATCGCCCATCGACAAGCCTGTACTATATTCCGCGACTGCTGGCGGTACCGGCAGTAAATCTTTTAACCCGAGCCGGCGGAATATCGCCAGCTTCTGGCCAAAGGTACGGGCTTTATTTAAATCGACCAGCGCCCGCGCAAGCTTTTTACTGACACCAATAGGCAACACAGAGCTGGAGTCCGCACCACCGGCAACGCCTATTTGGGTAATACCCGCCATCATCGACTCTGCTACGCTGACAACGGACTGAAAACTGGTAGCACAGGCGCGGGTAACGCTAAAGGCATCAGTATGCACATTCATGCCTGTACCCAGCACTATTTCGCGGGCAATATTAGGTGCTTCAGGCATTTGCACCACCTGACCATAAACCAGTTGCTCTACCAGCTTAACGTCAAGCTCACTGCGGATCAGCAGCTCATTAACCACCAATTTTCCCAAGTCCAGTGCAGATACGCCATGAAACTCTGTCGCTTGTTTAGCAAAAGGGGTACGTAAACCAGAGACAATTGCGATGCGATCGCCCTGACGGGTAGTAAGGTTTATTGGCGAATTCATAGTGTTCCTCTGTGATTAATATACAGGTCTGACCTGTATTTATCGGTCGATTGTAACGACAGACGCCGAAAATTAAAACACTTGTTTTAATGCAAACTGAACCATATTTAGGTTATAACGTCTTAGCCTAGCCCGTTTCTGTGGCATATGGCGAAAAAACAATCAATGAAATTAATTAATTAAGACTGATAACATTATGGTGAACGCGTTTTCTGGTTTAAAAGCCTACCTCGACAGCCAGGTGCTGGGTCAACCTGAACTTACTGAAGGCATTCTGCTGGCACTGCTGGCAAATGGCCACCTATTAGTAGAAGGGCCGCCGGGGCTGGCAAAAACCCGTGCTGTCAATGCACTGGCGCATGGTGTAGAAGGCCAGTTTCACCGCATTCAGTTTACGCCAGACTTGTTACCAGCCGATTTAACCGGTACTGATATCTACCGTCCGGAGACCGGGCAGTTTGAATTTCAAAGCGGCCCGCTGTTTCATCATATTATTCTGGCGGATGAGATAAACCGGGCACCGGCAAAGGTACAATCTGCATTACTTGAAGCGATGGCCGAAAAGCAGGTTACCGTTGGCCGCCATACTTACCCGCTGCCAGAACTGTTCTTAGTCATGGCAACACAAAACCCGCTGGAGCAGGAAGGGACTTATCCGTTGCCGGAAGCTCAGCTCGACCGTTTTTTATTGCACCTGAAAGTTGATTATCCCGATGCAGCGACAGAGCTGGCGATCTTAAAACTCACCCGTGGTGAAGCGCTCAGTGGCGGACAAAATGCAGTATCGCCGATAAGCCAAAACGACATTTTTGCTGCCCGTAAAGCTATTTTACAGCTACATATGGCTGACAGCCTGGAACAGTATATCGTGCAGCTGATTATGGCGACCCGCAATGCCAGTGCATACAGTGAGAAACTAGCAAGCTGGATTGGCTACGGCGCCAGCCCAAGGGCAACCATTGCCGTAGAACGTTGTGCCCGAGCTAAAGCCTGGCTGGCAGGCCGTGATTTTGTCACGCCGGATGACATTCAAGCGGTATTCCATAATACGCTGCGCCATCGTCTGATTCTGACCTATGCAGCTGAAGCTGAAGGGATCAGTACCGATGACGTATTAAGTGAAATTCTGCGTCTGGTGCCGTCGGCCTGATATGAACCAGTTGTCTCCCCAGCAGTGGCGGCTGCAAAACGGTACAACGGGCACCAGCCTTGGCCTGACAGAGCTGCTGTGGTACCAGCGCTACACTAAAGTACTCGACTTAACGCCGCAAATGGCTATCCAGAGTAAGCTGGCCGGCACTTATCTTGCCAAAAGCAAAGGTCGGGGCATGGAGTTTGATGAGGTACGGCATTATCAGAATGGTGATGACGTGCGCACCATCGACTGGCGCGTCACCGCCCGCACCGGCAAAGTGCATACCAAGCTGTTTCGTGAAGAGAAAGAGCGGCCGGTATTTATATTGACGGATCTCAGCAGCAGTATGCATTTTGGTTCCAGCTTACTGTTCAAATCAGTGCAGGCCGCGCATCTGGCCGCGCTTATTGCCTGGCATGTTAAACAGCGTGGTGACAAACTGGGTGGCCTGGTGTTTAGCCAGCATCAACACATTGAGCTTAAACCGCAAAGCCGCAGTCTCGGCGTGTTACGCTACTTTCATGCGCTAACCGAAATACATCAGGCCGATAGCGGCAACCGCGGCCTGACGCTGAATGACGCTTTAAGCCAATTGCGCCGCCTGGTACGGCCCGGCAGCCTGGTTTATGTACTGTCAGATTTCAGCGATTTTAATCAGGACGGTTTGCGCCATATCCGGGCCATACGCCAGCACAATGAAGTCAGCTGCTGCCCGGTGACTGACCCGTTAGATTTGATGTTACCGGCAACCAGTCATGGCATGGCCGCGGTCAGTGATGGCCGGCAGACGGGTTATGTTGAGCTTGGCAGTAGTGCCTTGCAGCAACGCTACGCCCGCCAGCAAAATGATGTGCAACAACAACTTAAGCTTCACCTTAACCAGCTTGGCTGCAAATGGCTACCGGTCAGCGCTGCCGAGCCGGTACTGAGTCAATTAGAGAGAAAGTGGTATGGCTGAAACCGGATCTCCGCTGGCACACCTTGCCGATATCAGTGAACCGGAGCTAGTACTTGGCTTTGCATTGGCACCTCTTTGGTGGTTACTGATTGCGGTGCTGACCATGGCATTGCTTTATCTGGCGCTGTATTTTTACCGTCGCTGGCGTTACTTCGCTCCGAAACGGCAGGCTTTGCTGTTACTGGAGCAGATACATCGCAGCGGCGATGACCCTACTCAGATAAACCAGCTGATAAAGCGTGTACTCAGGCATTATCAACCGGCTCATCCGGCGCTCAGTATGGATAGCAAACATTGGCAACAGTGGCTGGCAGCGCAATGCACAGCAGCGCTACCAGACTTAACAGCACTGCTGTACCAGCGTCAGGGGAATAGCGATGCCAAGGCGGCATTGTATCTGTTTGCCAAAGCCTGGTTAAGCGGGTATCAGGCCAAAGCCCCACTGCAAACCGGTACGCAGGAGGCAGAACATGCTTGAGTTTGGTTACCCCTGGCTGGCTGTGCTGGCGGTATTGCCACTTTTACTGCGGATTAAACGTCAGGCAACAACAGAAGCGGCGTTAACCCTACCCGCTCTTGCCAGATTGGCTTCTGAACCGTCAGGTAATAGCAGTAAACTCATCAGTCTGAGCTCGGTGTTGGCAATGACGATATGGCTGCTACTGGTGTTGGCCGCTACTCAACCCCGCTGGCTGGGCGAGCCGGTGACACTGCCTCAGCAAGGTCGCGACCTGATGCTGGCGCTGGATTTATCCGGCTCGATGGAAATTGCCGACATGCAGTATCAGGGGCAAAGCGTTAACCGGCTCGATGCCGTAAAGTCAGTCGTCAGCGACTTTATTAAGCGCCGCCAGGGTGACAGGATCGGTCTTATCTTATTTGCCGACGCGGCATATCAGCAAACACCTCTGACCTTCGACTTAGTGACAGTGCAAAAGATGCTTGATGACAGCGTACTGCGTCTGGTCGGCACACGCACAGCTATCGGTGAGGCCATTGGCCTGGCGGTAAAAAGACTGAATACTTACGACAGTTCAAACAAGGTGCTAATCCTGCTTAGTGATGGCGCTAACACCGCAGGCAATATTCAGCCGTTGGAAGCATTACAGCTGGCTAAAGCAGCAGGCGTAAGAATTCATACTGTTGGCGTGGGTGCTGAGCAAATGGTACAACAAAGTGTGTTTGGTCAGCGTATGGTCAATCCGTCTCAGGATCTGGATGAAAGGTTACTCACTAAGCTGGCCGAAGATACTGGCGGCCGTTATTTCCGTGCCCGCGATTTAAATGAACTGAACCAGATTTATCAGTTAATTGACCAGCTTGAGCCTATAGAGCGTGACAGCGTAACGTACCGGCCGCAGCGCAGTTTATTGCACTGGCCGTTAGCCCTGGCTTTGTTGTTATCTTTTATTCTGGCAGCGCGCAGCGTTAACTGGCGTGGAGTATTTAAGCATGCTGGCTGATTTTCATTTTTTACGCCCGCTGTGGCTGCTGTCACTGTTACCGGTGCTGCTGTTTGCGATCTTGTTGTATTTTCACCGGCGCGAGCATAGCCCCTGGCACAGCTTAATTGCCCCGCATTTACAGCAAGCACTGCTCGGTGGCCAACTTTTACTGAAGAAGCAGCCGTTAGCACTGCCTCTGCTGCTGTGCTGCTGGATTATCACCAGCATTGCCCTCGCAGGCCCCAGCTGGCAAAAAATTCCGCAACCGGCGTTTGCGTTAAAAAAAGCCACCGTTCTGGTACTGGACATGTCAATGTCGATGCGAGCCACCGACATGGCGCCCGATCGCCTGACTCAGATGCGCTTTGCGGCACTTGATTTTACTGATCAGCTGCGTGAAGGTGAATTGGCGCTGCTAAGCTTCGCCGGCGATGCCTTTGTCATCTCGCCGCTGACACCGGACCATAATAATATCCGCCTACTCATTCCGGATCTGAAACCAGAAATCATGCCAGTGCAGGGCTCCAACCTGGTTGCCGCCTTGCAACAGGCCGATAAATTATTACGTCAGGCAGGATATCCGCGTGGCGATGTTGTCGTGTTTACCGATGGCTTTGACAACAACAGTTTCCGCGAACTACAGGATCTGATAAATAACTGGCCGCACCGCTTATCAGTGCTGGGTTTCGGTAGTGAAGACGGTGCACCGGTGCAACTGGAAAATGGCGAACTGCTAAAAACTGCTACCGGTGCAGTGGTGATCCCCAAACTGCCTCAACAGCAGTTGGCCACCCTGACCAGGCAAAGCGGTGGCGTATACACCCAGGCCAGCAATAGCGGCAGCATGCTAAACGATATTATTAACCTGCCTGCACTTTCTGCATTTGATCAGGCCGATACCAGTAAGCAGATCCAGGGCGATCAGTGGCAGGACAATGCCATTTACCTGGTATGGTTGTTACTGCCTCTGCTATTGCTCAACCGTAAATACAGTAGTTTACTGGCCGTTGGCTTAGTGATGTTATTCCCTGCCCCCTCTCATGCGTTTGAATGGCGTGACTTGTGGCAAACCCGCCAGCAGCAGGCGAAGCAGGACTATCAGCAAGGTGACTACAACAGCGCCCAGCAGAAATTTAGCCAGCCGCTATGGCAAGGCAACGCAGCCTACCGCAATGGCGACTTTCAACAGGCAGAACACGCCTATCGCAGTGCAACAGAGCAAACCCCAACAGCCGACGCCTATCATAATCTTGGCAACAGTCTGGCGCAGCAACAACGTTACGAAGATGCACTGGCCGCTTATCAGCAAGCAATGGAACTGGCGCCCGACTTCTCCCCTGCCGCTCAAAATGCTCAGTTAATGCAGCAATTACTGCAGCAACAACAGCAGCAGGAGCAGCAAAAGCAACAGAAGAACCAACAGGAGCAGCAACAAAAACAGGGCGATAAGCAACAGCAATCTGACAGCAACTCAAATAGTGATGATAGTTCTGACAGCGAAAGCAACGCCGATGATGCCTCTGAGCAAGAAGGGCAACAACAGCAACAAACTGAGGCTGAGCAAGCAGCGGAACAAGAACCGGCTGCGCAGCAAAACCAGCCTGAACCGGCAACAGAATCAGACGATGAGACACAGGAACGCACTCAGGCCATACGCGAAGCCTGGCCAAATGCGACAGATGAAGAGCAACAACAGTTAGATAATCTGCTGCGAAAAGTCCAGGACGACCCTGCCCTGCTACTGCGCAATAAAATGTATCTGGAATATTTAAAACGGCAACAACAGCGTTTGCCGACAGGAGTTGATCAACAATGGTAAAGGGTGTACTGCTGGCCGTGGCGCTGCTGTTAAGCTTACCGTTACAGGCACTGACTAAATTAACCGCCAGCGTCGATAAAAACCCGGCACTGCAGGGCGAAGCCGTGACGTTGGAAGTCGTCGCGGACGCCCGGGTGGCTTCTGATGCCATCAGTTTTCGCGCACTGGAGAAAGACTTCACAGTCATGGTGCCGTCGATTAGCAGCAGTACCCAGATCATTAATGGGCAGGCAAGCCAGAGCACCAGTTGGCGTGTTGTATTGCTGCCCAAGTCAAGCGGCGAATTCACTATTCCCGCTTTTACGTTGCAAGGGCTCAGCACAACGCCAATTACGCTAAAAATCCTCGAAGGCAGGGTAAGTAACAGCAGCAATAACTCGCAGGAGCTGTTTCTCGAAGCCAAGATGGAGCAACAGCAGCTGTATGTGCAGCAGCTTAGCTATTACACGGTGACCATTTATTTTAACGGTGAACTGCAACGCGGTTCGTTATCAGAGCCGGTGCTGGAAGGCGCCAGCATCAGCCAGGTAGGCCAGGACAGCGAAAGCTCCGCGCTGGTTAACGGCATCCGGTACCGCACCATTACCCGTCGTTATGCGATAACGCCGCAACGTAGCGGCAGTTTTACCATTACGCCGCCAGCCTTTAATGGCGAGATGATAGACCGTGACAGCGCCCGTTATAATTATTTTGCCCGCACCAAAACGGTAGTGCAGCAGGCTCAGCCGATAGATATAAAGGTTAATCCAATACCAGATAGCTTTCCCGGTGACTGGCTGGTTGCCGGTCTGGTGACATTAACTGAAGAGTGGAGCCCGGACATTACCGAACTGAAACAGGGTGAACCGGTGACCCGCACTATCACGTTGTCGGCCGTTGATGTGGCAGAAAATCAGTTACCTGAAATCAAACAAGGTTTCCCGGACGGGCTGCGGCTGTATCAGGAGCAACCACAAGCTAAAAGCGCTGAACGCAATGGCCGTTTGGTTGCACAAAAAGTGTTTACCACTGCCGTAATTGCAAATAAGGCAGGTGAGCTGGAACTGCCGGCGGTAAGCTTGCCCTGGTGGAATAGCCAAACCGGTAAACTCGAGCAAGCCAGTCTGCCCGCACGTAAACTCACCGTCAGCGGTGCTGCAGCTGCCGTCAATTCTGCACCAGCCACACAGGTACCGGCTGTACCCGCCCCGCAGCAACAGAGCCCCCCATCTGCGGCCTCAGAGGTATCACAGTGGCAGTGGAACCACCTGAGCAGTACTCTGGCTGCACTGTGGTTTATCAGCCTGTTTATCGGTTATCTGGTGTGGCAGTTAAAAGCACCGGCAAAGCCCGCTGCACCGACAACAAGCCGTGTGCGTTTTGACAGCAGAGCCTTAAAGCAAGCCTGTCAGCGTAATGATGCCGTGGCGGCAAGAGCTGAGCTGCTGCGTTTTGGCCACCAACAGTTGGATACACGTTGTTTATCGCTGACAGAGTTAAAAGCCGTCGTTAACGCCAAAGCGCTTAATCAACAGCTGGATATCCTGAACAACGCGCTGTACAGCGATAACGCTACAACCTGGCAAGGTGAGGCGCTCTGGCAAGCGTGGCAGAGCTTCAGTACAGCGAAAACAAGCACTGGCGGCGAGCAACAGTCATTATCCCCGCTATACCCCAAATGAACCCGACAGCTTAGTTATCCAGCCTCCATCAGCGCATGCTTGCCGCTTTACACTGGTAAGCATGCGCGCAACTTGTTAGCATGAGTCTGTTTTTAAACCTGATTTTGTATCAGGTATTTTTTTGTACTGAGCTTTGGTTAGACCCGCGTTAACCAAAGCTTAGCCGCTGCCATAAGGAGAAACTGTTTTGGAAACAGGCACTATTATTTCGTTAGGGTTATATTTTATCGTCATGCTGGCCATAGGTTTATATGGTTATAAAACGTCAACGGACGACGTATCAGGCTATATGCTGGGCGGTCGTAAACTCGGCCCGGCAGTAACAGCATTGTCAGCAGGTGCATCAGATATGAGCGGTTGGATGCTGATGGGGGTGCCTGGCGCTATGTACCTGTCGGGTATCAGCAGTGGCTGGATAGCCATTGGTTTATTGATCGGTGCTTTCTTCAACTACATCATCGTTGCCCCCCGTTTAAGGGTTTACACCGAAGTCGCAAACGACTCTATTACACTGCCGGACTACTTTGAAAACCGTTTTGCAGATAAAACCCGGATCCTGCGTATAGTGTCGTCTGTTGTTATCGTGTTGTTTTTTACCTTATACACCTCTTCCGGTGTGGTGGGTGGCGGCAAGCTGTTTGAAAGCTCATTTGGCTTAAGCTACGAGCTGGGGCTCTATGTTACAGCTGGCGTTGTGGTGGCTTACACCTTGTTTGGTGGGTTTCTGGCTGTCAGTATTACCGATTTCGTGCAGGGCTGTATCATGTTTGTATCACTGGTTTTAGTACCATTGGTAGCACTGGATCATTTAGGCGGTTTGGGTTCTGTGATGTCGCAGGTCAGTAACATCAACCCCGACTTCAGTAATCCGTTTGTTGATGCCAGCACCGGCACTGCGCTTACGGCACTGGGTATCATCTCGCTGTTATCCTGGGGTTTTGGCTATTTTGGCCAGCCACATATCATCGTTCGTTTTATGGCTATCCGCTCGGTAAAAGATATTAAAGCAGCCAGGCGCATTGGGATGAGCTGGATGTTCATCACGCTACTGGGTGCTGTGATGACAGGCCTGGTCGGTATTGCTTATGTTGCCAATACTAAAATGACGCTCAGCGACCCTGAAACAATCTTTATTATCTTTTCCCAGTTTTTGTTTCACCCGCTTATCTCCGGCTTTCTACTTGCTGCAATTCTGGCCGCTATTATGAGTACTATTTCTTCGCAGCTACTGGTCACATCCAGCTCTCTGACAGAAGATTTTTACAAGACCTTCGTTAACCGCAGTGCGTCTCAGCGCGAGCTGGTAATGGTTGGCCGCCTGTCAGTATTGGCCGTAGCGATGGTAGCCATTGTTCTGGCCTATGACAGAGACAGCTCGATTCTGACATTAGTCAGTAATGCCTGGGCGGGCTTTGGTGCCGCTTTCGGCCCACTGGTTGTATTTAGCCTGTACTGGAAACGGATGACATTTGCCGGTGCCTTAAGCGGTATTATCAGTGGTGCAGCCACAGTATTATTCTGGATCTATGCGCCAGTACTTGAGAACGGCGCAACCCTCAGCAGCCTGGTATACGAAATTCTGCCGGGCGTTATCATCAGCAGTGTATTTATTGTCGTGGTGAGCAAACTTACCAGAACGCCTGCACCAGAGATCACCTCTGTATTCGAAAAAATGCAAACTGAGCTCAAACAGTAATAAATGCATGTTCCGGCCAGCACATTATAAAAATTTATATGTCCTGGCCGGTGATTTTTGCTAGATTAACATTTTAGTGTTCATTTTCTGAGATAGAACATTTATGTATTTTTACGCCGCACGCCAACCTATCCTTGACCGCAACAAAGAACTTTATGCTTACGAACTGCTGTTTAGGGACGGCCTTGAAAACGCGTTTCCCGATGTTGATGGTGATGAAGCAACTTCTCGCATGGTTGAAGGCAGTCAGTTTAGCTTTGGTTTGGATGACTTTCTCGGTGACAAACCCGGCTTTATTAACTTTACGCTCGATACATTACAAAAAAAGTACCCGAGTATGCTGCCAAAAGAGCAGGTGGTCATAGAAATACTGGAAACTGTTCAACCGGGAAAACGCTTGCTGGCAGAATGTCAGCAATTAAAAGAGCAAGGCTATGTGCTGGCGCTGGATGATTATATTCATCAGGGAGTATGGCGGCACTTTTATCCTTTCATTGATATTATCAAAATAGATTTTCGCTCTACCGCCGCTGACACTATCAACGACATTAAGCTGGCGCTGACTGATTTTCCGCATATTAAGTTACTGGCAGAAAAAGTCGAAACCAATGAAGAGTTTCAGTTGGCGTTGGATATGGGCTTTAGCTATTTTCAGGGCTACTTTTTCTCAAAGCCGGAGATGATGCAGAGTAAAGCCCTGGCCCCTGCGCAGATGACACTGGCAGAACTGCTATACGAAACCTCAAAAGCAGATATGGATCTGAATAAAATTACGCAGGTATTTCAGCGTGATGTGCACTTATCTTACAAGTTATTACGCTACAGTAACTCAGCAATTTTTAAACGCCGCACCGAAATTGAAACCATCAAACAAGCCTTGGTTGTACTTGGTCAGGCAGAGCTGAAAAAGTTTTTATCTTTACTGTTCACTTCGCAGATAAGCAGTGACAAACCTGCTGAGCTGATGCGTATGTCGATGACCCGCGCCCGCTTTGCTGAAGGTTTAGCTGAGCTGCACGGCAAAGTTGATACAGCGAAGGCTTTTCTTACCGGCCTGATGTCACTGATGGATGCGATTCTGGATGAGCCTATTGACAGTGTAATGAATAAGCTGCCACTGGCAAAAGAGATTAAAGAGGCGTTGATAGAGAAGAAAGGGTTGCTTGCAGACTATATCCAGCTTATTCAACATTATGAAAAAGCACAGTGGAAAGAAGCGAATCAGGCCATTAATACGTTACAACTGCCTAATGATAAAGTACCGGATTCTTATCATACAGCGGTGCAGTGGGCTAACGAACAAATGAAAGCCCTTGGAGACTGATCTCCAGGGCTTTGAATTATATTAATTGAAACTGACGTACGGGCTTATTTTAGCCGCAAGCTTCTCACCAATACCTTTAACCTCAGTCAACTGAGTTTCATTTTTTATAGCGCCATTTTGCGCAATATAATCAAGCACAGCCTGAGCTTTCTTTTTACCAAGCCCGGGAATGGCTTCAAGCTGCTCAAGCGTTGCGGTGTTGAGAGAGACTTTTTGAGCAACATGGGCCGCAGCTTCAGCTTTACTGACCTGAGCAGGTGCTTTTGTCTCTGCAAAACACACATTCGTTGCTAACGTAAACAGCGTCATACCCAGTGCGAAATATAGTTTGTTCATTTTTATCATCCTTAAACATGCTCTCTTTCCCTGCTGACTCCGCTGACTGCTGCCTGACTTTTCCGGGTTGGCACTGTTACCAAAAAGGCAAACCATACAACCGGGAGCTGAGAGTTTTTACTGCCAACACAATTAAATTAGTCATTATTTTTACATTTGCAATTATTTTTTAACTTTAAATTATTTTATTCTCTGCAAAGTATTCAGCACGAATTAAGTCTGACCTGCCTACTCTTGCTTGTGTCATTTGATAACCATGTCAGCCGTAAAGGGCGATACCCAATAAAGTAACAGCCAAGATAATTGCTGCTACACAAATAGTTAGGTAAAGTACCGCGACAAGAATTGGAGAGAACAATGCGTAGCACCAGAATTATTCTGTTGATTATCGGACTGCTGGCCAGCATATCGCTTCAAGCTAAAGGTATACAGGATACTTTGCAAATCACCCGCGAGCGCGCAGCTGCGTTGGCGCAGGAGCGTTATCCGGGTAAAATTGTCAGAGTGCAGACAGAAAAGCAGCAGTACCGGATCCGGGTATTACAGGCAGACGGCCGTGTAATTACCGTGTTAGTAGATGGCCAGTCCGGCCGGGTAAAAAAGGATGGAATTTAATGCGCCTACTCGTCGTTGAAGATGAAAATCTGTTAGCTCAGCAAATTAAAGAACAATTACAGCAACAGCAGTTTAGCGTTGATGTTGCAATGGATGGCGATGACGGCTGGTTTAAGTTATCTGAATATCCTTACGATCTGGCGATTATTGATATAGGTCTGCCGAAAATGGATGGCCTTACCTTGATCCGTAAAGCCCGCCAGAAAGCTTTGAAAACCCCTATCATAGTATTGACGGCGCGCGGCAGCTGGCAGGAAAAGGTCGAGGGTCTGGACGCCGGCGCTGATGACTACCTGACAAAACCATTTCATACGGAAGAATTATTGGCGCGCTGTAACGCCCTTATCCGCCGGGCGGCCGGTCAGCCAGAGCCGACCTTGTCGGCGGGTCCTATAGCGCTTAATAGCCGTACCCAGCAGGTATGGTTAAATGAAGAAGAAATCAGCTTGACCGCATACGAATACAAAGTGCTTGAATACTTTATGATGAATCCGAATAAAGTCATTTCAAAAACTGAGCTGACAGAACATATCTATGACCAGGATTTTGACTTGGACAGCAACGTTATTGAAGTGTTTGTACTACGTTTGCGGAAAAAGCTCGATCCTGACGGTGAAAATAAACCGATTGAGACTCTGCGCGGCAGAGGTTACCGTTTCACCCTGAACGTCGCCTGATATGTCACTATCTTTGAAACTGCGGCAGATGCTGGTCAGTATTTTTTTACTGCTGTTTCTGCTGCCAAGTTCATTTATCGCAATAGACCGAGCCTTTTATACCCAACTGCTAACCTCCACCGAACAGAAAATGGAAGTGCACATGTACGCCATTCTATCTGAACTGAGCGTTACAGAAGACAAAGTTGAGCTGTTGAATAATGCACTGGCACCTGATTTTTACCGTCCGGATTCCGGCCTCAGCGCTTATATAACACATGAGCAGGAGTTGGTGTGGCAATCCGATTCCTCTCTTAACCAGCACTTTATTCCTCCTATAGAAGCATTGCCGCCAGGTGAGCATTTATTTCGTCAGACAACTCAACCCAGCGGGACCTTCTGGGTATTATCGATATCTCTGTTGTTTGATGCAGAGGAATATACCCGCCCTCTGACGGTACATGTAGTTCAGACCGACGAAAGACTTATCGCCCCCCAGCAGACGTTTCGTGCCACATTAATACAATGGTTCATCGGTATCGGTTTAATGCTGCTGTTGCTGATGTTGCTTGCTTACTACTGGACAACCAAGCCTTTGACCAGACTTGACCATGAAATCCGCCGGGTCGAAAATGGCAGCCAGGAGCAGCTAAGTGCGCGTTACCCTGCTGAGCTGAGTATTATCAAGGAAGATCTGAATTTATTACTGGCAAACCAGAACCGGCAAAAGCAGCGCTATCGCCATCATTTAAGCGATCTGGCGCATGCACTGAAAACACCTGTAGCCGTGCTACAGACCTCAGCACTTAGCCAACAACCAGAGCTGAAAGAGCAACTGGACCGCATCACATCAATGATCGAACATCAGCTAAAAAGAGCCGCCAGCTCCGGCCAGGATGTCTGGAAAAAGCAAATTGAAATTAAGCCACGATTGGAAAAACTGATATCGGCCTTAAGCAAAATATACCGCGACAAAAACCTGGCGATAAAGATTGATTGTGCAGAACACTACGCTTTTAGGGGCGATGAAACCGATTTGATGGAAATACTGGGCAACCTGATGGACAACGCCTGCAAAGCGTGCCGGCAGCAGGTCACTGTCACGATAAAGCAGTCGCAGCATTTAATGTTGTGTATTGAAGATGACGGCCCCGGTGTACCGGAAGAAAAACGACAAGCTTTGTTTGAGCGTGGAACAAGATTGGATACCTATCAGGAGGGACATGGTGTTGGCCTTGCGATTGTCGCAGAATTGGTGCAATCCTATTCCGGTACTTTAGAACTGGATGACAGTGAGCTGGGTGGTGCCCGCTTTACCGTATACCTCAGCTGAATGCCAATTTGATACAACAACGTGATGATCGAAATCAATTCTTTCGCGTAATATAGAAAACAAGAACTGTGATGTTAGGAATAGATAATGGATCTGAATAATCCTGCGATAATTAAAATAAAAAACCTGCGTTTGCGTACCTATATTGGTATCAAAGAAGATGAAATTAATAACAAGCAAGATGTGATTATTAATGCGTTAATCAAATACAGCGCAGCAAACGCAGCCAACACTGATAATATGGATAACGCGCTGAACTACAGAACCATTACCAAAAAGATCATTGCGCTGGTTGAAAATCAGCGTTTTTCACTGCTGGAAAAACTGACAGCAGACGTACTGGCAATCGCCGCAGAACACGCATCAGTGCATTATGCGGAAGTTGAGATAGACAAACCCCATGCGCTTCGTTTTGCAGATTCAGTGTCATTAACGCTTTCAGTAAATAAATAAGCTCTATACTTATCACCTTGGCTCCGTATCAGGATAACAGCCCCTATGCATATACTGATAACCGGCGGCACCGGTCTGATTGGAAGTACGCTTGTTAAGCGATGGCAGAATCACTATAAGCTGACAATATTAAGCCGCACTCCCCAGAACGTGACAGCGCGTTTTGGAGACGGCGTTACAGCCGTAGCCAGTCTGGCTGATGTTGATTTTAACAATATCACCGCAGTAATAAATCTTGCCGGCGAGCCTATCGTCGGCAAGCGCTGGTCAAAGCGGCAAAAACAAGAGTTATGTCACAGCCGCTGGCGATGTACCGCTTCTCTGGTAGACGCTATTAACCGTGCCTCAACGCCGCCACAGGTCTTGATCAGCGGATCTGCAATAGGGTTTTATGGCGCCCAGCACACTCAGCTTATCAGTGAGGACTTTAGCCATTATCATGACGATTTCCCCCATCAGCTATGCGAGCGCTGGGAAATGCTGGCGCAGGAAGCGGCAAGCCCACAAACCCGGGTTTGCCTGTTACGTACCGGCATAGTACTGTCGAAATCAGGTGGTGCGCTGAAAAAAATGCTGCCGCCATTTCAACTTGGGCTAGGTGGCAGAATAGGTAACGGAGAGCAGTACATGTCATGGGTGCATATTGATGACATAGTGCAGATCATTGAGTTTTTACTGCTTCACCCTACATTACAAGGGGTTTTTAATGCTACAGCCCCCACCCCGGTTACCAATGCACAATTTAGCCAGGAACTGGCACAGGTGCTGCACCGCCCTGCCTTATTACCCATCCCCGCATTTATGCTAAATTTACTGCTGGGTGAAATGGCGACGTTGCTGCTAGATGGGCAGCGGGTAATACCGGCAAATCTGATTAAGGCAGGCTATCAGTTCCGCTTCAAGGAACTTAAGCCAGCACTGACGGATTTACTGTCCGGCCAGTCAGCTCTGTAATACCCGTCTTATCAGTGCAGCACCTGGTATACGCATTAAACGCCTCAGTTGCCACCAGCCCAAAGTAGTTACCAAAACAACGCCGAGCACCGGTCCTAACCACCATAAGGTGTAATGCAATGTAAACGGCAGATCAAAAGCGCGTTGTTGCACAATAAAAAGCATCAACTCTGCCAATACCGTTGCAAATAACCCGGCCAATCCACCTAACAGCGAAAACTCCAACAGTAAAGCATTACGTAAGAAGGCATGACGTGCACCTAAAGTGCGCAGAATTGCTAACTCCTGCTCACGTTGTTCCAACGTTGCCTGCACCTGAGCAACCAGTACCAGTGCAGCTGCACAGCATATAATCAGTAAAATAAAACTAAGGGCAATTGTCACCTGACTGATGATACTGTTTACCTGCTGAATAATATTATCAACGCTGATAACAGTCACTGTCGGCATTAACCTGGCGAGCTGATTAAGCAGCAAGTTTCGCTCAGGCTGCAGATAAAACGCCGTGATATAGGTCGCGGGAAAATCAGCCAGTACATCCGGGCTTAAGATCATATAAAAATTGGGCTGCAGACTGTTCCAGTCAACTTTACGGATACTGCTCACAGTTGCGCTAAGTTGCTGACCACCGACAGAGAACGCCAACGTATCGCCAAGATTAATATTTAGCCTTTGCGCTATTTCACTTTCAACCGAAACCTGCGCATTGTTTTTTGTGTCAAACCAGCCCCCCGACACTATCTGATTATTGTCAGGCAACTGTGCCAGCCAGGTCAGATTCAGCTCACGACCAATACCGACCCGCTGCTCTGAACGCTGCTCTTTCGTTGCTTCCTCCTGCAACTGCTCATCATTCACAGACACCAACCGGCCCCGAACCACAGGATAATACTCGCCTGTGACAAGATCATGCTCTGCTGCAAACTGATTGAGTACTGCACGCTGCGGTTCAGTGATATTGACTAAGAACTGATTCGGCGCCCCGTCAGGGATCTGCTGTTGCCACTGCCCTATCAGCTCTGCACGCAGAAAGTACAACAGCAAAGTCAGAAAGATAGCCAGGCTAAAGGTAATAAGTTGAAAACTGTTTGCCCACAAGCGACGGCGCAGATTGGCTAAAGCAAGCTTTCTCGCACTGCTTTGGCCTGCAGCTACCGGTTTAGCAAGTTTGACCAACAAAGCTGCAGCAGACATCAGTAGCGCTGCAAAAAGCGCGCACAGCAAAAACAAGCCAATACTTAACAGAAACTCACCGCTAAATAGCCACATCAAGGCCCAGATAGCCAAAGCTCCGGTGAACAGCTGCAGCTTATCAAGCTCAAGCTTGAGTGTAGAATTTTTTAATACTTCAATCGCAGCAGTGCCTGCAAGACGCCACATTGGCCTGGCAGCAAATAATATCGCGCAAATCACACAGGTCAGGCTGCCAAGCCATATTGGTCTCCAGCTGAATTCACTGCGAAAATCGCCTAAATAATATTGGATCCCAAACTGAGCAGCTTCAATTGCAAGCTGCCCGGCAACAATGCCACAAACCAGGCTAAATGCGACGACAAGCAACAGATGACCACCATAAATCAGTCTGATTTGTCGGGTTGTCGCGCCCAGTGCTTTAATAACTGCCACGGCCTGGGTATGACGCTGACTGTAGCGACTCGCAGCTACGGCGGCAGCACAAGCTGCCAGTACAATCCCAAGCAGGCCTGACAGCAACAAAAACCGTTCCGCTCGTTGTAAAGCACCGCCTATTGCAGACTGGCTATCCATTTTCTGCCAGCGTTGATGTGCGGTAAGCTGAGGCTGCATCAGATCTTCAAACTGACCGAGCTGCTGCTCAGTACCGGCAAACAAATAGCGGTAAGCAATACGGCTTCCCGGTTGTACAATTTCTGTTGCGGCAACATCCTCCAGGTGCATTAGTACCCTTGGTGCTCCGCCAAACACGCTAAGTGGCGCATCAGGCTCCTGTGTAATAACGCCTGCCACCGTTAAGCGGGACATTCCAAGCTCGACCTTATCACCGACTTGCAGGTTCAGCAGGTCAAACAAACGGGCTTCGAAATACACTTCGCCCGGCTGAATTAATATAGCATCACCAACACCGGCCACTACAGAGCGGTTTAGCTGCAGCTCACCTCGCAGTGGATAGCTATCATCAACAGCTTTGATGGTTGCTAACTGCATCTTATCGCCAGCGAACAGCATAGAATCGAATTGCATCTGACGGGAGACTTTCAAGTTTGCAGTAACGGCTTGCGTAATAACTTCTGTATCAAAAGGCTGGCTGGATCTTAATACCCTGTCTGCAGCCGAAAAATGCGCGCTGCGCTGTTTCAGCGCACTATTTACGCTTTGGGTAATACCACTCAAACTGACTACTGAGCCAACGGCAAGAAATAACGCAAAACCGATAACCCAAAGCTCTCCGCGACGCAGCTCACGCCAGAACAATCGCCACGCTATATTAACCCACATCTGCCAGCCCCTTGTCATCTTCATTGACAAAGCGTCCGGCTTGCATCTGATATTGTCTCTGGCAGCGGGCAGCAAGCTCTGCATTGTGCGTCACCAGAATCAGCGTAGTCCCCTGCTCTTTGTTGAGTTTAAACAGCAAATCTTCTACTTTCTTTCCGGTTTGCGCATCCAGGTTGGCTGAAGGCTCATCGGCAAACAGGACTGCCGGTTGGGTAATAAACGCCCGGGCTATCGCAACCCGCTGTTGCTCTCCGCCCGATAACTGTGAAGGAAAGAAATCTGCCCTGGCAGCCAAACCAACTTGCTGCAGTAACGCCGTGCCGCGCGCTTTTGCATCTTTTATTCCAGCAAGCTCAGCTGGTAACGTAACGTTCTCAAGGGCAGTCAGACTGGGTAACAATAAAAAAGACTGAAACACAAACCCCACTTCAGCAGCCCTTATGCCAGCCCGATCATCTTCAGACAAGTTATGTAATGGGTGCTGCCCCAGAAAAACTTCACCGTTGCTCGGCGTGTCTAAACCGGCCAGCAAACTAAGCAAAGTAGATTTACCAGAGCCGGAAGCGCCGACAATCGCTACACTTTCGCCACGATTGATCGTCAGACTGATATCATGCAGGATAGTTAAGGAACCATCCGCTACTTTGACGCTCTTAGCCAAATTAGTAGCTTTAATGTGAACTTCAGGTGTTGTCATCATGCGTATTATCTTCTTCTTTGTGCTCGTATTTTTCTGCCAGATTAGCCAGGCACAAAAACTACTTATTCTCGGCGACAGTTTAAGTGCAGCCTATGGCATGCAACAGCAACAAGGCTGGCCTTATCTGCTGCAACAACGTACTGACTGGCAATTAATTAACGCCAGTATCAGCGGTGAAACAACGGCTGGCGGTGTTGCACGCCTGCCAGCGCTACTGCAGCAGCATCAGCCTGATGCTGTATTAATTGAATTAGGTGGCAACGATGGTTTACGTGGCCATGCTATTGGTACCATTGAATCCAATTTAAATGAAATCATCACGTTGGTTAAGCAGCATAAAGCGGCACCCGTGTTAATGCAAATACGTATACCGCCGAACTATGGACCTCGTTATGGACAACAATTTAGTCGAATTTATCCACAACTAGCTGAAAAACATCAAATAACGCTATGGCCATTCTTCATGGACAATATCGCTGTCAATAGCGATCTAATGCTTGGGGACGGAATACACCCTAACAGCGAAGCACAGCCGTTAATCAGCGAATTTGTCGGAAAATTATTAGCAGATTTTGAGCCTGACTAAAGGCTCACTCAAGTGTAAGAGTGTTACAGTATATGTCTGAGTGCTAAAGCAGATAATATTTGTGGTATTGATGAAGTTTTGACGCGAAGTGGCGTCCCCTAGGGGATTCGAACCCCTGTTACCGCCGTGAAAGGGCGGTGTCCTAGGCCTCTAGACGAAGGGGACGCAAAAACATTCATTCAAAAAAGTGTAGATTTATTGGCGTCCCCTAGGGGATTCGAACCCCTGTTACCGCCGTGAAAGGGCGGTGTCCTAGGCCTCTAGACGAAGGGGACGCACTAAAAAATCTTGGTGGAGCTAAGCGGGATCGAACCGCTGACCTCTTGCATGCCATGCAAGCGCTCTCCCAGCTGAGCTATAGCCCCACACTTTTATGTTTTTCGCTAACTTGCATTAGCGCTGAACACGGGGCGCATTCTAGGGTGCCACCGAAAATGTGTCAACAGTTTTTTCTGCCACCTTGTTTGTTCGGACACTTTTTAAACGCAACGATGAATTAACCAGCAAATTTGGCAAAAATTAGCTGTTTTTAGAATGGTTTACTCTAGCTATAGCACGAGAAGCGGATGTTTATTTTGCCTCAGACAGAAAAAACTGCCGCAGTAGCCACTGCAGAATGTCGTGTTCATAAGCGTTTTTGTATAGACTATCGATACCGTTGACCTCAGCAGCGCAACTGCTGAATTTTGCTAAAGGATTATACGCTATGTACGAGAAGTACTATGGATTCAGGGAACGGCCCTTTCAACTCACGCCAACCCCAAACTGGTTTTACGCCAGTAAGCTACACAAGCGTGCCCTCGCCTATCTTCAATACGGTCTGTCTCAGGGGGAAGGATTTATCGTAATAACAGGCGACGTTGGCACCGGTAAAACCACTATTGCAAACCAGCTACTAAATCAGCTGAATCAAGATGAAATTATTGCTAAGCAAATCGTCACATCTAAACTGGAGCCGGACGACCTGATCCGCATGGTGGCGTCAAGCTTTAATCTGGTTGTGACGGAGCATACAAAGGCCAGCTACCTGGATGCAATATATAGCTATCTTAAACGGCTGCATGCCCAACACCGTCGAGCTCTGTTGCTGGTAGACGAAGCACAGAACCTACCGCTGGCTTCTATTGAAGAGTTGCGCATGCTGTCTAATTTTCAGTTTAACGGTAAACCACTACTGCAAAGCTTTTTACTGGGGCAGAATGAATTAAATGCCATTATTCAATCCCCAGATATGGAGCAATTCAGGCAAAGGATTATTGCTTCGTCAAATTTATCTGCGCTTCAACCTGATGATACTAAAGCTTATATTCAATACCGTCTGCAACAGGCTGGTGCGGACAGTTCAATAATCCACGACAACTGCTATCCGTTTATTCACCAGCAAAGCAGAGGTATTCCACGTAAAATAAATACCCTGATGGATAGAGTGCTGCTGTACGGTTACCTCGAGGACAAACAACAACTAAATACAGATGATGTACAACTGGTTATAGCAGAAATTAATCAGGAGGTTGCTAACCTGCAACCCGCAGAGCCAATGCCATCGACTCCTGCTGTTGATAACGCCGGCATCAGCAACAATGTTTCTGCTGCGCTAAACACCATGATTGAAGAAAAACTGAAATTACTGCAAGAGATGGATGAGCTTTTAAAGAAACAGCAAAAAGCATTACAGCAAAAAGAGAGTAAACCTCTAGATTAATATGATTTCTGGCTACGAATATCAGTATCAGAACTGATATTCGTAGCTAAACCAGACCCGATTTTCCTGCAAATCAAACTGCTGCTGATTTGAGTCCCGCTCTACACGTCTTAGATTGACAGAAATATCTGAATGCTCGTTCAGTTCAACCTTGAGCCCGCCTTTAAACTGAAGATTTTGATCTTTGCGATTCTCCAGAGAGTATTCTATTTCATAAAAATTGATCTCTGAAGTTAATGTCATCAATGGCGATAGTCTCCAGCTCGCATTCAAAGATGCCCCTTTAGTTTTATTTAATCTGTTACTCTCGACATACTCATCTTCTGTACGGCGCAAGTTCAATCCCAGCGCTAAGCGATTCCGATCGTAAGCCAGACTAAAAGAGCCTCCCTTTCGCAAAACCACATTTTCACTGATCTCGATATCTGTTTCGACAAAGTTTTGTAACGACTCCCCCGGTAACAGCTGATAATTAGCCGACGGAGGAACAAAACAATCTGTAATATCGCTAAATGCACCGGGGCACACAAACAACCCCAAATCATTAAATATCTGATCAAGTCCATTGGTAACGGTGACACGCTCGTTATACGTTAATCTTGCGGATAAACGCTGTAAACGATAACTGCCTGCTACTTCAACTGAACGGCCATAATATCGGCGGTCAACGGTAACCTGAAGAGAAGACCGTCGTGTGGGTGCCAACAACATATCAAAAGCCCAGTAACTATCTTCTTCTTCCAGTAACTGCTGCTGACGATACCAGTTATAAGTCGCATTCAGGTAAGATACATTCCCAAAGCGATATTCTATTCCGGTACCGACCGAACGAAACTCGTTTGTGTAGTTTGTGAAAAGGTCATTATTCTCGTATCTTGCCCTACTAATCCAGGCTAATTTCCGTATTAATGGCACCCCAACTGTCAGGTCTGCACTTTCAGATGTCAGATCATTTCCAGCATCTCTGGCGCTCTCAGAGTAACGACTATTGAACTGCCAGTAAAACTCACTGTCTCGCCTGCGTTTCCCAACAGCTAAATTGGCTGCATAAAATTCGTTGCTGAAGTTCCCTAATGCATCGTCATTGTCCGGACGCTCAGAATCAATTTTCCTTGCAGTCAAACTCAACGCAGTTTGGGTTTCTCGGTGAGGTGCTGTCTGCAGTGACAACGAAGTACCGAGATTACGTGTTTTACTTAAATCCGAGAAACCAGTGATTTCATCTGCAAAGATACCGCGCTGGGAATTTCGGATTCTGTAGCTTTCACTGGCATTGACCGTCCACTGCAGACGATTGTCAAAGGCTGAAAAACGGTTATTAAAATTTACGTAGTCTAGAGATCTATCGTCCCGTTGCTTATCGTCATAAAAAATATGCTTCTGCTTCCAGTCCAGCGCTGATAGCAAATGCTTACTGCTAAAAAGCAGCTCAACGTTGGGTGATAGAGCCAACGCCGCTCCCTCATCCCAGCTTGTATTATCTTGCTGTTTAAGCTGATAAAGATAGCTGTCCGCTACTATACCCGGGTTTAGTTGCCAATCTCCTGCTACAGCAAGCTGACAGACAAGGCTTGAGACAATCAGCGCAGGCCAAATCAGAGAGGGCTGTTTAGGCACCACCATAATAATATCCGTATCCATAATCGCCAATTTGAGTACGGTGCGCCTTATTGATAACGAAACCCACTGCAATCTCTGGTGGTATCAGCGCTATTGATTGTTCAATTTCCGACAGCTTTGACCGGTTCTCTTCAAGAACAATAATCGCCTGACCACACATCATTGCAACTACAGCAGTCTCGTTGACCCCCAGCAAAGGAGGTGCATCGAACAACACAATTCGGTCCTTGTAACGTGTTGCAAACTCACGGGCAAGATCGGCCATTTTCTGGCTCGCTAAAAGCTCTGTGGATAAATGATGAGCCCGGCCAGCAGTTATCAATTTCAGGCGCTCAACATTGGTTGACAAAATAATGTCCTGTACATCAATATCATCTGACGACAAGTAATCGGTCAGCCCCAAATCACTGTCAATCCCCAAAGTCTTTGCTACCTGAGGTCTGAGTACATCGGTGTCAACAAGCAGTACGGTTTTGTCCTGTTCAAGCGCTATACTCAGTGCCAGATTTATTGATGTAAAGGTCTTTCCCTCGCCTGGGCGGGAACTACTCACCAGTATTAAGTTGGAGTGCTTCAGTGACTTACTTAATGGACCAAATGCATTATTAATAAGTTTACGTTTTATAACGCTAAACTCTTCATTGATAACACGACGTTTTGGCGATAAAGAAACAAAGTGGCGCCTTTCGAGATCGGCTAAATCCAGCTCTACACTGCGGGAGCTAATTTGCGCGCCTGGCTCTACAAAGCTCTGTTGCGTCAGCGCTTTTGTTGCAGCCACACTTCCTGCACGCTCGGGAATACTTTCTGTTTGCTCTGCGTTTCCGCTTGCGGCCGATTCAGGTTGCTTAGATGTGGAAGCGTCATTGACAGACAGCTGCTTATCCAGTGCTTTTTCTATAATGCTCACTTAAAAACCCTCGATATCGTTTCTGCTGTACCACCAAAAAGCAACTCACTAACCATGATCATTGCGTATACGGCAAAAAGAGTTCCTGTCAACAGCACAAAGTAAATGAAATGCATTCGCATACTGCGGATTAGTTGCTGTTTATTTGTGTGCGACACCAGACCAAACACGGGTATTTCGGAGATGGTCTTCAATTGTGACACAGCTATCAGCGTCGGCGAAATTTGACTACGAATAAACGCAACAGCTATGCCGAGAAAACAGCCACCCAACAATACTGCTGTGTATAGTAGCAGGCGTTTTGGTCCTGAAGGAGTAATAGGCACGCGCGGCGGATCTATGACCCTAAACTGCACATCCTGCTCTGACACATCAGCTTTTCTCGCCAGCTCAGCGGCTTCTCTGCGGGTAAGCAATGCCTCATACTGAGAACGATTAATTTCATAATCCCGATTCAGTCCGGTGAACTCCGCTTCAATTTCAGGTATCTGGCTTAAACGGCTTTCAAACTCCTTCACTTTTCGGGCGTAAGCATCCACTTTCACTGAAGCAGAGGCTACCTGAGACTCCAGATCTGACACATTAAGTTTAAGCTGCTGAATGTACTCGTTTGCAGTACCTGTGCTTTGTTCACTCGACGCCAGCTCAGCCAACATATCCTCGCGCTGCTGCTTGAGGAAACTTAACAGTCTCTGTGTTTCCACGACATCTGGATGATTTTCTGTGAATTTAATCAGCAAGTTGTCAAGATTAGTGTTTAATGATGCAATACGCTCATCAAAAGGAGTAACAAAATCCGGAGGAACAACAGAAGCCCCGTTTTGCGACACAGGCACAAGCTGCGCCCGGGCCAGTTCAAGCCGGGTTTCTAGTTGCTGTAATTCTAATGCCGCAGTTTCAAGATTTTGTTTCTCAGCGCTAAGCCGGGCGTAGTAGTTACTCTCCGCGCTTGGCATCATAAACATTTTGTTTTTCTTAAACTCAGACAGCTTGCGCTCTGCTTCAATCAAGCGAGCTTCGTACTCAGCAATCTGCTCACTGAGGAATTTTTCAGCACCTTTAGAGTCCGCCCTGGAGGTACCTAATCTATTTTCAACAAAGGTATTAAGCGTGGCCTGAACAACCTTTAATGCGAGCTGAGGAGACCGGTTATGGTAGGTAATAACGTAAATGTTTTCACGGCCGGAAGACGCGATAACAATATCTTCCATCAGAGAGTCGATTAAAGCTTCATATTGTTTGTCATTGACAGCTTCGATGTCGAGGTCAGTTTCGCGCGCTATTTTTTTTAGATTAGGACGACTTAGCAACGTCCTGGCCAGCAGTTTAATCTCCTGATCCTGATTGTTCCTGATGGCGATACCTTTAAGCAGCGGCTCAAGCATTGTTTCAGTTTCAACATATAACTTCGACTCAGCCTCATATACTGGCGGAAGTTCATGTACAACATACCAACCGAGTATACACGCAAGCCAAGCCGTTATAATGACATAACGCCTGTGCAGCCAGATACCACGGCTGTAGGTCGAAATCTGCTCAATAGCTTCAGTAAGTTGTTTCATTTGTCACTCCATGACGGCACTACTACATATGACTGCGTTTTAAAACCATGCCTCAGGGATTATCACAATATCGCCAGGTAGCATGTCAACGTTGGCGGCGATATTACCATCACGGATTAAATCATCCAACCTAAGATCGTAAGTCAACTGCGTTCCATTGGAAACACGAACCAGCTTTGCAGCATTTCCATCGGCAAACTCAGTCAAGCCGCCGACAGCAATCATCAGGTCAAGCAACGTCATATATTCCCTGTAACTAATGGCCTGGGGATTTGCCGCAGCTCCTATGACCCTTATTTGCTCACTGTAAGGACCAACGAAATTTGTTACCGATACTGTCACAACAGGATCGCGGATATATTTACTTAAAATAGACTCCATCTCGCGAGCCAGTTGCGTAGGCGTCTTTCCGCTTACTGCAACGTCTTCAACCAGTGAAGTTGAAATTTTACCGTCTGGTCTGACAATAAAACTGCCCGATAGCTCTGGGTTTCGCCAGACAAATATGGTCACGCTGTCATTGGGGCCTATCAGGTACTGGTAATTATTTACTGAGGTAGTAAGAGAATTGTGAACTGTTGCGTTAGGCAAATAAGTACTGCTGCAACCGGCTATTAAGGCTAAAAGAAATAGTACCAGACCACCTTTTAACGATGTTACTAATGCCATAATAATGCTCATCCTTTTGCAAATTCGATCTGAATATAGCCTATATATTGGCTCCTTTGAGACAAGAATTGCAAATTAATTTTTGGTTCGATCTGTAAAAGCTGTACGATCTGGGCTAAACTAAGCTCGCTTGTTACAGTGGTAGTTCAGTAAAAAGCATAATTGCAATGGATGCACAAGGATGTCGTTAAAATGAATGCTAGTCGCTATGGAAGGAAATCTATTGCTGACAAACTCTTCTTGTCAGGTGAATTGGCTCTTCTTTGTCTGTCGAGCTGGTTAGCAAGTTCTCTATATAACTCTAGTTACTCTCCCGTATCTTTAGATATTCAGTTGGTGAATATAGTCATATTTGCTGCGGCTGTTATGCTATGTGCCTTATCAGTAGGCTTATACGACCATAAGCTGCGCGAAGGGAATAAAGGAATAGTAAAACGAGTTGTTATCACTTTGCTGTTCAGCACCATACTATTAGAGTTCATCATATTTCAGCTGTTCCCAGCCTTTAGAATTGGCAGTTTATACTTGCTGTGGGCCTCACTGATAGCGGCCGTGCTGATATCTGTTTTTAGAGCGTTTTGCCAATACCATGATATCAACCGTATAAGCCGTCGCCGTGTTCTGGTGCTTGGTGCTGGAGAGCGTGCTTCAATTATCGAGCGCAGAATGCGCCGCAATGTCGACAGACGGGACTTTGAAATCGTAGGTTATGTCCGCGTTGAAGGCGATAAATCGGCTGCAATCCAACCGCAGCGCCAGCTAAGCATTGATTACAGCAACGATCTGTTCAAATTTGTAATGGAAAACAAAATTGATCAGTTGGTTATCGCATGTGATGAGCGTCGCAACATGTTGCCGGTGGAAGCCTTGTTCAAATGCAAAACCCGTGGCATTGATATTATTGAGATACTTGATTTCATTGAAAATGAAACCGGACAAATTGCTGTTAACCTGATATATCCAAGCTGGATTATTCACTCAAATGGTTTGTCTTCTAACCCCCGGTTCAGAACCAGTTTAGGTTATCTGCTCAATGTTGTGCTGGCGGTGTCACTGTTGCTCGTCACCTGGCCTATTATGTTGATAACAGCATTGTTGATATATCTTGAAGATGGCCGAAAAAATGCTGTATCTATTTTTTACCGGCAGCTACGCGTAGGTATAGATGGCAACCCGTTTTACATTTTAAAGTTCCGTAGCATGAAACCAGATGCGGAGAAAAACGGTGCTCAATGGGCTACGGCTAATGATAATCGTGTTACCCGCGTAGGCCAGTTTATTCGTAAATACCGTATCGATGAGTTGCCACAGTTGTTTAATGTCTTAAAAGGAGAGACGGGATTTGTCGGCCCTCGTCCGGAAAGACCTGAGTTCGTTGTTCAGCTGGCAAAAGACATCCCTTACTACAACAACAGACACAATGTTAAACCCGGCCTGACAGGCTGGGCGCAACTGAAATATCCTTATGGCTCTACTGCGGAAGATGCTCAGGAAAAGCTGAAGTTTGATCTGTACTATATTAAACATCGCAGCCTGATGCTTGATCTCGTTATCCTGATCCGTACAGTTGAGATAGTGTTGTTTGGCCGGGGACGTTAAGTCCCCGGTTGTTTAACAACCATGGTGTCGCTATATCTGTTTCCCATTTATTTACTGCATGATTCAATAATGACAGTGTTTCTTGATAATAGGCGCTTTTAATCAGAATGAGCGATAACAACGCGCTTAAGAACAAGGTGTTGCATTCACTTAAGTGGGTAGCACTGGGAAGAGCGACAACTCAGACTTTACGCTGGATTCTTACATTCTGGGTTATTCGCATCCTGACTCCGGAAGACTATGGCATCGTTGCTCTTGCCGACATTCTTTTCAGTTTACTAATGACCATAGCGTCTACTATTGCTATCAGCCCTCTTATTCAGGCCAAAACCCTGGAACGTTCTGCCATTTCCTCTTATTTCGGTGTCACTCTTGGCATCTATTCACTACTTTTCTGCAGCCAGTATCTGCTAGCCGACACAGTTGCCAATTTATACAACAATGCTTACGTAGCTGATGTCTTAAAAGTTAATGCCTGGTGCTTTCTGCTGCTTGCTCTCGAAACCGTGCCTACAGCACTGTTAAGACGGGAAATGGCGTTTAAAAAACTTGCACTAATTGCGGCAGTTTCAAACATCGTTGCCGCGGTCAGTACCCTGCTGCTGGCGATTTATGGTTTTGGTTTTTGGGCTTTGGTTTATGGCGAAATTATCGCGATAGCATTAAGAGTAACTTTTTTACTCATTTACCACCCAGCCCCCTGTTTACCGACATTCAGAATTCGCGATAGTCTGCCTCTGATCCGTTTTGGCGGTTTAATGTCTGTGTTTACCTTACTTTGGTATTTTTTTATCCACCTCGATATTGCTATCGGAGGTTTATTACTTACCACGGCAGAAATTGGTATTTTTACCGTGGCCCTTAACTTTGCCCTGATGCCACAAAAGAAAATATTGCCGCTGATTAAGGAAATCTCTTTCCCGGCGTTCTCCCAAATCCAGGATCAGCCCGCCAAGATCACCCATTTCATTGTGAAAGCTCAGCGATTGGGGCTGATATTTACACTACCTATTTTCTGGGGACTGGCATCGGTCTGTGATTATTTACTGCCGTCAATTATTGGCAGTAAATGGGATGCGGCCATCATTCCAACCACACTGGTTTTAATGTTAATGCCACTGCGCTTTAGTGAGGAGCTATTCCAACCTGCAGCTAAAGCTTTGGGCCACATTAACTATCTTATAGTTAACACCTTTTACATGATTGCATTTATGTCTGTCGCATTACTTTCACTACACCAGTTCGGGGCAACCGGTTTGGCTCTGGCTTGGGTAGTTGGTTTTCCGCTGGCTTATTTAATCGTTCTGTTCAGATACAGCAAGTTATTCCAGTTTCCATTGGGGATATTTGTTCGCAGCATCAGCAAAATCATTGTCAGCGGTATTGCAATGGTAGCGACTGTGTCTTTGCTGAAGTTGTATCTGACCGACGTAAATCTGCTGAATATGTTTTTGCTAGTTATTGCGGGTGGCATCAGCTATATCGCAGGCCTGCTTCTGCTTGACCGTAAAACATTAGTCGAACTGAAGCAGGCGATGTCATCACGCTAACTACAACATTACTCTGATGGCGATCAGCAACACCAAAATACTCAGCAATGTCAGCCATAAAATACGTGTCAGTATGTTTTTCAATGATGGTAAAGGGCTAAGGCCGTTAAATTTTGCGACCTGGTAATACTGCGCTATAGCGATACCGGCAAATACATAACCGACTACTGAATAAGTCCGGCTGAGGAAAAAAACTGTGCCGGCAAACCCCACCATAGAATAGAACATACAGTCGCTATACCATTTCTGGGCTCTGACACGATTGTACTGCTTCGTAAATGCTTCCTGCTCACGGTAAGAGGCAAACGTTTCCGGAATGGCGGGTAATGTTATCGTATTCAACTGGCGTTGCGGGTATACCATATACAAAGTAAGCAGTAAAAATACCATCCAGAGAAAATATCCGCTCAGCCCTAACTCAGCCAATGTCAACACATAGGAGTTATGTGCGGTAATGTGATGATAATCAAGAAAATTCCCTTGGCCGACCCCCAGCAAGGGCCGCCAGAAAAACAATTGCATCCCCTCATACCAAGAGTCAACGCGCCCGGCAGCAGACTCCTCATCCACATCGATAGAGCGAAACTTCATGAAGATAAATATCAATGCAGGAGACAACAACACTCCGGTAAGAATGGTCTTCATTTTGCCCCAATTCAGGTAACTGAAAACAGCCGCCATAGCAACTAGTGATACCAGTGCACCGCGAGAGTTGGTAAGGTAAACACCGTACAGGATGTAAGCTCCGCACAGCGCGGCAATAACTTTAGTGACAAAACCACCTTGCAAGAAAAACAGTACGACAAAAGGCAGTGTCATTACAAAAAACATTCCTAAATCGTTAGGGTCGTTAAAGAAACCAACATAGGTGATCCTGTCCATCCAGGACAGTTCGCTACCCGCCCAACCAATACCAACCGGGCTGTTCTTTTGTGATATCCCGTTGTGCACCATCACCATAGCCGCTGCAATAGCTATCAGCATTAACATTCTGGTCCTGGCAACTGTGGTGGTTAAACCGCTAAAGACAATTATCGGTAGCACCGCCGATATAATAAAATTATTGGCACTGGTAATCCCCCCGCCGAACCAGCCATTGCGTATACCTGACAACAACATAACTAAAACAAGTAACATGCAGCACAGGGTTTGCGGAGGGAATTTCTTGTCTTGTTGCAGTACAAGGTAGCTAAAAAATGCCAGCAACAACGACAAACGGATTACCGGTAAATCCTGTAGCTGTGGCAGCCACTCGTGCGGCCGGACCAGGATCAATACCATATATAGGCATAAAAATAGAAAAGGAAAAAACGCATCTGTCCGTTCCTGCACGATCAGACGAGTATTACTGTTTACGATAGCCATTTTAAACGTCCTGCTTGTCTCTTTAGCTTTCTTAATATTGCCAGAGCATACGATACTACATCAGCGTATACATCCAGCTGATAGCATAGTTGTTTCTGATTACTCAATTCCTGTTTGTAACTTCGCACTGCTCCCAGCATAAAGTCGTAAGCAAGGTTATTCATCTGACGAGCAGCCCAAAGGTGCAACATCGCAGAGGGAGACAAAGCTGAAAACTGCTCTGCCCAACCAGCCTGATAAAAATGCATATAATCCGTACTTTTAAGATAGTAATGTATTGCAGCAAACTCGCCGTCAATTTTTAACACTGCGATAGCACAGCTGTCGGCTTGCTGCAGAAGCAGTGTCTGATGAAACTGATTGAAAATATCGCTGACGAAAGCCCCCTGCTTGCCCTTACTATTCCAACGTAGCTGATGCAGTCGCCTGAGCTCGGGCCAGACATCACAGGCTTGTTGTTTGTTAAGCCAGTAGAAATGCGCCCTTCCTTCAGTTTCGAAACGGACTATTTTCTGCCACTTACGTTTTAGTTGTGATGTCAGCTGAAAATCCTGCTGTTGGTTATGCAGATATCTGTAGCCCGACGTCTGTATAACAGCATACCCCAGTACATCAGCTAACTGCAGAATATTTGCGCCTGCGTTAACTGCCCGCCAAGTAATACGTGTTTGGCCTGATGATTTGACCAGGCGCGCCAGTTCAGGCAAAAGCTGCGACCAGCCGGGCGCTATCAGTAAATCCACAAACTCTGACGCCACCTCACAATCTTCTGCTTCACCCTGCCCCAACGGAAACATAAGGCGTCTTCTTCCTGTGCCGGCAGGTTGAGTATAACAAGGTAATATTGCCACCAGATTGTCACCGCTGGTACATATCCAAGCCTCTAACTGCCAACCGGCCTGCCAGAAGCATGATATCCAATGCAACTGCCACTGCGGTGAACAGAATAGGACACCACCACATTGTTGATTGAGCAAGTGCCACTTATCGCTAATAGCCGATAGTTCTGATACTGATGAAAGCCTGCGCCAAACTGCCGGCGCTGTATTGCCGTAACTCACGTCAAGATGCGCCTTTAGTCAGACGACAAGGTGCAACATCTGCTTGCAGCGCTAAAAGGTAAAGCCCGGTTAGCGTCCAGATAACTTCGGTATCCTCTGTCCACGCATCCGGCACGTTAAAAAATTGCACGGCTTGCTGGCACAGGCTATTAAGAGAGGTATCAAGCCAATGTTTATGCGGCACAGGAAAGCCAAACTTAGGTAAGTACATCAGCTTTGGCGTGTAGAATTGCTCGCCTATTTTACGCAGAACCGGCTTTACAAAATCGCCGCCAAAATAGTATTCATTCGGTAACTGCGAGGCATAATGCATGACCGGCCAGCAGACAAATGGATTGACCAATTGCAAATTATACAGATCTGCCAGACGGCTCATCTCAAAGAAGTGATTCACGACATCGCTCGAGAACACAGCCTGCTTCACGTAGCGCACAGCAGCATCAAAACAGGCGGAGACTGCGCTGTCGGTGTTGAGCTGCTGTAATACGGCAGAACTGTCCAGCTGCAAATCGTCAGCCAACACCATTTCTGTGGCTGACTGCAGCGTTAATTTTATCGACGATATGGTGTCTTGCTGAACATTAAAGTCAGCTAACATTTTCAGCCTTGAACCCGAAGGCAGCCGCCGCATTATCAGTTCAGAACCGGGTAATACGCCCATCAGCCGGCGTAACTTAAGATGCTTTTGATGACGTCGGGTAAAATGCTTAACGGCTCTGGAACCAAATAACGTATCCGCACCTTCGCCGTACAGTACTTTATCAAACTCACCTGCGAGCTGGCGCATAATATACAGCAGCGATACTGCACTATGACTGCGGGGCGCACCAGCAAGGCAGTGCACTGTGTCACGAAACAGAGGTTCCAGCATGTCGTCTTTTATCGGCACTATTCTGTGCTCTACTCCCAATTCTCGGGCAAATTGCTTAGCCGTTTCTAACTCGGGATTAGAGTGATTGTCATGCACCGGTGTTACAGCGACAACATTCAGTTTAAGCTGACAGCAGATCCCCAGTAAGACCGACGAGTCGACGCCGCCACTTAGCAATACTGCAACACGATCAGTCTGTTTTACAGAGTTTGCAATGTTAGTACAAAGTAGTTGCTGGACGGCATCGGCATGAGCCAATAACGTTTTGCTGGCCGGTGTGTTTCTGGCTGGTAATAAACCAAAACGTCGTTCTACCACTGGCGGTTTCCCCGCCTGTAACTTAACGACTGCAGCATGAGGCAGTTTTTCCACCCCCTCTATCAGTGAATGCTGGCCAGTTAACCAGCGAAAATGCAATGTCTCCATCAAGGCATGACGGTCAAAATGGCGCTGCCTGGTCTTAGCAGCAATAAACATCAAATCTGTGCTAAACCAGATAGCATTGGCACTTTGATAATAATACAACCTGTGGCAGCCAAGCCTATCGGTAATCATGCAACACTGACCAGTGTTTTTATTTAACAGCAACAGGCTATAGGCACCATCTAGCATGTTAATCGCCGCCTGCAGCTGTTCATCACCACCAAACTGCAACAGACCCAACCAGTATGCCGGCGCAGAATTGAAATCCTGGTTATGCACATAGCCAAATAGCAACAAGACCCCTTGCTCATCCTCCCAGAATGACGTCTCCCCACGATAAGAGAGCCACTGCTGACCGACGGGGAAATGGCCGCTGGCTTCTGCAACTTTGTCCTGGCTGATACAGATAAAGTCGGTATTCATATTACGTTGACCTTCCTTAGCAGCGCTTTTAGTAAGCCGGTCAACTGTCTTACCAACATTCGCACAGAGGGTGCAGGATCCCACCAGGTATGATAAATAAACACGTGCGGCTTAAAGAAATCATTAAGATAGGCAGATAAAATTTGCCTGACACTTTCCCCGTCTTTACGCCGGGAGAAAAAATCCTCGTACAGGCTGACAAAAATAACGTCGTTTTTCATCTGCAAGCTGTAGTCTGGTACTTCATCATTGAGCAACTGACAATAAACATAAGCATTGTTAATGCCACAGCTGGTGTCAAAATAGTTACACATGCCTAAGCGCGGATTCAACTCTATATACTTGTAGCTGTTATCACGACTATCAAACTTAAACTCAACCATCGCCGGGCCAACATACCCCAATGCTTTACCAAGCTTCCTGCTTAGCGCAATAACCTCGTCATTTTGCTTGCTTACGGCATAACTGGTTACACCGTAATGGGAAGGCGATAACCGAAGCCGGTTAAAACTGAATGCCTGAACCAAGTCTGCGTTGTGATCGAAGAAACAGTTACAAACCCACTGGCAATCATCATC
>NZ_DATCSY010000097.1:0-12772 GCF_036568245.1 Rheinheimera sp.
GACATGATGACCGGTTATCAGGCAATTTATCAGCGCTATAAACAGCAAATCCTGGCCGGCAACCTTAAACCCGGGGAAAAAGTACCGGCCATCCGGGTACTGGCAGCAGATTTGGGCGTAGCTAAAAAAACCGTTGAAACGGCATATAACATTCTGATTGGCGAGGGGTATTTAGTCAGCAGAGGTGCGCGCGGTACTGTCGTTAACCCGGATCTGAAAGTGAAACCCGACGCCAGGAAAACGGAAAATAAGGTTGACGATCATAAACTGCAGCAACTGATAGATCTGCGCGATAATCCCGGTCTTTTCCGTCTGGGGATACCGGCGCTGGATGAGTTCCCATACAAAAAATGGTTGCTGTTATCCGGTAAAGATATCCGCGCTATGCGCCCGGCGCACATGCTGACACCGCCGGTGATGGGCTATGCGCCACTGCGTGAAGCCATTGCCAACTATGTCAATATATCACGCGGCCTTAATTGCAGCGCCAGCCAGGTGTGTATTACCAGCGGTTACAAACACAGCCTTGCTCTGATCCTGCAAGCGCTGGCCACACGCCACGATAAAGTGGTGTATGAAGACCCCGGTTACTTCTTTGGCCAGAAGTTATTAAAACGCATAGCGGAAAACCTGCACTATGTGCCCGTTGATAGCCAGGGCCTGAACGTTGATTACCTGTTGAACTACCAGCGGGATGCCCGCTTTGTTATTACCACTCCGGCACACCATAGCCCACTGGCAGTAACGTTGTCGCTGCCCAGGCGCCAGCAGTTGTTGCAGTGGGCGCAGGAGCAGCAAGCCTGGATAGTAGAAGATGACTATGATGGCGAATTTCATTACACCAAAAAAGTGCTGCCGGCACTGAAAAGTCAGGACAGTGCAGACAGGGTAATTTATGTCGGTACGTTCAGCAAAACCATCATGCCGGCTATGCGTATCAGCTATATCGTGCTACCCAAAGCACTGATTAACCGCTTTCATGAGACAGCGGAAATCGTTGAAACCAGCCTGCCACTATTACCGCAGCAAATTCTCAGCCGTTTTATTGCTGAGGGGCATTTTTTCAAGCACTTAAAAAAAATGCGCACCCTGTACCAGGCCCGCCGCCAGATGGTGTTAAATGCGCTGCACAGCGTTTACCCGACACAGTTTTATGTTGAACTGACTGATGGTGGCATGCATATAGTGGCGTTTTTAAAAACAGGTAATCAGGACGAACAGCTGGCTGCTATCTGGCAACAGCACCAGCTGCTGGTGTTTCCGCTATCAGCCTGGTACGCCGGTAAGACTAAGCGTTACGGCCTGGTTATTGGTTATACCAATATTCAGTCAGAGCAACAGGCAACAGAAGCGCTGCGCCTGCCGTATGATCAGACACTGGAGATACTCGGACGGTAGCTTAGTTAGCTAAAACAGGTGTGTCCGGTTAGAGTGAATAACATCAATGCACAACTCAGATGCTGACAACAATGCGACACAGATGCTAACGTCATATACTGATATATCGTATTTTCCAGGTGTGAACATCTGTGCCGCTTGCAGGATATCTTTACCAGCAATTAGACACATTACGGAGACGCATACACCATGCTGAGATTACTGCTCTTGCCAGCTTGCTTCATTGCAGTGCTGCCGCTGTATGCCAGCCCGCAGCTGAAATGGTGCGCCTGGGAGTTTCCCGGCAGCGTTAGTTTTAATAACCCCGCCAGGGAAGCCGAAGGGGTCACTGTAGATTTTATGCGCGAACTGGCCAGGCGTGCTGGGTTTGAGCTGGCAATCAGCAAAGCCACGCCGCCGGGGCGCTGCATAAAAGAGCTTGGCGATGGCAGCAGCGATTTGGTGGTCGGCCTTATCAAAACCGGTGAAGGCCGGCAAGACATAGATTATATCCCCTACGGTGCCCGTCATCCTGACCGGGTGTATTTAGCGGCGGATGATAACCGTAAGCTGGAGCAGGTAGCAGAGCTATCGACAATGACTCTGGCTGCTATCCGTAATTTTGGTTTTCACCCGGACGTTACTGTGGTGATAGATGCTATGCCGCCACACCAAATTATACGGGTTAACTCGGTATATTCTGCACTGGAAGTGGTGGCAAAAAAACGGGTGACAGCGGCGCTGCTGCCCTCTACGTTAGTCAGTGCTGTGCTGCAGGAGCACCCGCAACTTAGAGAAAAAATTCGCGAAGTCAGCTTTCCGGTCAGCATTGTTAAACCGCAGCGCACCTATATCGGTCTGAGTAAACACTGTCAGTGCCCGCAGCTAACTACCGCCATTCAAACCAGCCTGCAGCAGATGACGGCAGATGGCAGCATTAAGGCGATTTATGGCGACAGAATTATTCCGCTGTTTTAACCCCTAAAGCCGGTATTTGCCTGTGCCGGCTTTATTCAAAGCTGCTTTGTCTGTTCAACGCTTTTACAGCTAAACGCCTGGCGGAGTAACGTAACCGTTGGGCTTTGGGCGCTGTTATCTACGCGGTACAACATGCTGTAATCCTGCTCATCCAGCGGCGCCATTGTGATATCGCTCAACCGGGTAACCAAAGCCGGTATGGTATTGCTATGTCCGACTATCAATACCGGTTGCGAATGGCTCGCCAGTTGCTGTAACAATGCACCGGTATCGCGCGGATCGTACAGCGACACCTTTAATTGCTGGCTTTGCGCAACCGCTGCCGCGGTTTGCTGCGTGCGCTGATACGCTGTTGCATACACGGCTTCCAGTTTTACATCGGCCAGATAGGCAGCCAGTGCCTGTGCACGGGCCTCACCGCATACAGTCAGCGCCGGGTCGGCCCCGCCAGGCTGCTTTTCAGCATGCCTTACCAGATAAAACGTATTGGCCGCCACGTCAAACGCCTGTAAGGTGAGCAAAACAACAGCTAAACGGCGCAGTTTAAACAACATCACGTTCTCCATTTACCGGCATGCGATATAACACCGCATCAGTATCACCCAGCGCATCACGATGCATGTAACGTTTCACAAACTGCATACCAAGCTTACGCATGACACCGATAGAGCCAGTGTTATCCGGCATCGCGATAGCTGATAACCACATCACCTGTGGCTTATCTGCCAGTACTGCGCTTGCTATCGCCTTTGCAGCCTCACTGGCATAGCCCTGGCCCCAATACTGCCGCTTTAAACGCCAGCCAATCTCAACATCCTCAGTACTGGGTGTGCTGGTATTAAACCCCATAGGCCGGATCAATACCCAGCCCAGGTAAGCATCATCACTACGCCGCCTTAGCTGCCATATACCATAGCCGAGAACAGGGTTACGGTACATATTCATTCTTGGCAGCATCACCTGAACGATAGTTTGCATGGCGGTACAGCGACCGCCATTGATAAAGCGCATCACTTCTTCGTCCTGATCGACGTCAAATAACAACGTAGCGTCGTCTTGCGACATCAGCGCATACTTCAGCCGCTCACTTGCAGCAATTTGCAGTGTCATTTATTTATCCTTAACGTTATTGGTTGCACGGCTATATCGGCGAGCCTGGCGGCAATGCCTTAGGCACAAACAGCGGTTGCCAAAGACCAGTCTGCAGATAGCCCTGCCACTGACTGTGCAATAGCTGCAGCCCGGCATCATCCTGTTTGCGTAACCAGGCAGCTAATGTGGTCAGCTGCGCCTGTAGCTCTGCTCTGGCTTCCGGTGCCAGCTCTTTAGCGGTAAGGCTTTGCATCAACTGGTAAAATGCTACATGTGCTACCCGCTGTTGCAGCTGCGGCTGATTTTTTACCGCCTTGTATTTAATGGTAGCGTTAAGTACTGCCTGCAATACCGATTTAAGCTGGCCTGAAGCACTGATGCGGTTTAACCGCTGCGGATGCAGCACAAACTGCAAGGTGTGGTTGGCAGAGGCTTCTGCTGCTGATAAGGGGTCAAACGCCAGCCCGAAGCGGCCTTTAAAGCTTTCCCTGCTATCGGCATCGCCAAAGGCTTTTGGTGGGATAAGTGTTAACAGCGTATCCGGCAGTGCCAGATACTCAGGCGTCAGCGTAGCAAGCAAGGCTTCAAGTGCCTGTTGCTGCATATTGTTATCTACCCAGCGCAGCCCTTTGGGCGTGTCGTAGTCGCCTTTTAGCTCGTATTCATAATAAGCGCCGCCAAGCAGCTTACTGACCGCTTCAACCTGATAACGCTGCAGCAAATAAATTGGCACCAGTGCTTCCTGTAACGATGACAGCGGCTGGTCGCTATCAATATTCGCCAGGCCAAAGTTGGCAAGCGCCGCTTTACGCACCTCGCCCAGACGCTTAAGCTCGGCCACAGCATCGGCGCCATTATCCCACAAGTGGCCAACTGCGCTTAAGCCACCTGCTGGCCGGGCATCCTGATCTGCCATAAATTGCAAACCACCGGCACGGGCGGCACGCACCAACCCGGCTAACTGCTGCACATTGTAATCGCCATAACCGTATGCAATGGCATAGTTGTCCCACTCGCCCAGCCCTTCACGGTAGGCCTTATCGAGGCTGATATTGCCATCGCGTAAATCAACCTGCGGGTGCGGGTAGTCCATCACTGTTGCGCGGCCATTGCCACTGCCGGCAAAATTATGAATAAGCCCCAGCGTGTGGCCAACTTCATGCGCCGACAATTGGCGGATACGCGCCAGCGCCATGGCTTTTTGTTTACTGACATCCGCCTTATCCACTCCATAAGGTGCAGTTAAGCCGGTCGCGATTAAAAAGTCCTGCCGCACCCGCAATGAGCCAAGCGTAACATGACCTTTAATAATTTCGCCGGTACGCGGATCGGTGACACTGGCACCATAAGACCAACCGCGGGTAGCACGGTGCACCCACTGGATCACGTTATAACGCACATCCATAGGATCAGCATCTGCCGGTAAGTCTTTTACCTGAAATGCATTTTTATAACCGATTTGTTCAAAGGCACTATTCCACCACATTGCACCGTCAATCAGCGCTGTGCGCACCGGCTCCGGCACGCCGGGGTCGAGGTAATAGACTATTGGCGCTACCGCTTCGCTAAGCACGGCTGAGGGATCTTTCTTTTGCAGCCGGTGGCGCGGCAGCAACCGTTTCACAATAGGCGCACCAAAGTCTGTGCCGTAATCGCGGTATTCGGTATTCCAGTAGCCGGAATACGGATGAAACGCCCGGCTCTGGTAGCCCGGCTCGGGTAAGGCAATCAGTGAGTGATGCAGGTGTACCGTAATCGCATCGGCTGAAGGCGCTACCTGACGCACAAATTCACCGGCATTGTCACCTGCGTATGTGACTAAAGCTTCAAGTTCGGTATTGCGCTCAAACGCTTTACTACGGGGTAAATATACGCCGCTGCGGTTGCTATCCGGCTTAAAGTCGCCTTGCTTTTGTTTCGCCAGGCTCGCGCTGATTTGATGAATGTCGCTTTGCAAAAAAGCAGTGTAATCCACCAGTACCCGTCCCGGCTCTGCGGCTACCACCGGCAAGCCGGCAATCACTGAACTGGCAAAGGCTTCTTCTGCACTGGCGCGCTCTGCACTGTTGTCTGATTCAGCGCGGTAGTAGGTATTAAGCTGTTTTAGCAGCACTTTACTGCCAAAACGTTCAAACTGCACCAGCCGGGTTTCACCCAGCTGGCCACGATCCAGACCAATGTCGTTAGACCCCATGCCACGCGGCAAAGAGCTTTGAAAAATAAACGGCTGTTCCAGCTTATCGATCAACAGATAAAGCTTATCCTGGGTAGCATCATGGTAAAAATCAAAGTAGCCGCGTTGATGCGTCATACCCCGGGTGTAATCGGCCACAGTAACGGCTGTTTTCGCTGCACTGGTTTTGGCGTTACTGCCACTATCGGCAGCCTGCACTGCGCCAGCCAAGGGCAGTACCAATATCAGGCACAACAACACCTTAGAAGAATAGGTTTTCATCGGCTTTCCTGTTATCCGTCCAGCACATTCAGCTATTTGCTAACATGCTAAGTTACAAAGGAAAACCACTATATAACGTTCGTTGCTGCCTGAAAAGAAATCAGTACAACCAAAGGTTATTGCCTGACTTTTATCTCGTTGTTAACGGCATGGGCACCGGCGGTGTTAAGTGCTGTCCGCTCTGCCAGCATACGCTGCTCTTCGGTATCGACTTCACCTTTTAGCGTGACATCGCCTTTGCGGGTTTCTACATGGAAGTTAAACTTGCTCAGCTTGTCTTCCTGCTGCAGCGCCTGCTGTACAGCGCTTGACACCTCAATATCATCCGCCACGCCATCTTCAATCATCACGCGCTTTTCCGGCATGCCGGTTTTTTCGTTAATGACATCTTTTTCGCAGCCTGCTAACGCACTGCCCAGCACCAGCAGTGCCGACAGGGCCAAAACGGGTTTTGCTAACGTATTCATAATTCGCTCCTTGGTGAAGGTAATTGTGATACTGCTGTAACCGTTTTAAGCATGGCACAGAACACTGAACAGGGCCTGACTCACTGCCACTGACTTGGCAACACAAGAGAACCCGGCATGGTGACGCCGGGTGCTGTTTTGATATGAAAAACTTATTTACCCGGCAACATACGCTTGAGTGTGCTATCCCGCCGGATATAGTGATGAAACAAAGCGGCAACGGCATGCAGACCAATCAGCGCATAACCAACTTTACCTGCTGTTTCATGAATTTCTTTCACGGTTTTCGCCAGCTCTTTGTTTTCAGCGGCCAAAGCCGGTAATTCCAAGCCGAAAAATGGGATCGGTTTGCCGCTCAGGCTCAGAATAAACCAGCCAGCAATTGGCAGGCCCAGCATCAACGCGTACAAAGCCAAATGCACTACTTTTGCCAGCATGGCCTGCCAGTTGGCAATAGCCGGTGTAATAACAGGTGCTTTGCCACTGCTAAAACGGACAAAAATTCTTATCAGCACCAATAGCAGCACCGACAGCCCAAGCATAAAGTGCCACATTTTCATCGCTTCGCGCGGTTCACTGCCTCGCGGGTAAATACCTTTTAATTCAATCACAGCGTAAACTGCGGCTATCAGCAGCACCATCAACCAGTGTAACGTGATAGATAACCGGTTATAGCGCTCCTTTGTGTTTTTAAACCCCATAGCATCCTCGTAACAATGGTTTTGTAATTATTGCCTGGTTACATTGCAGTCACCTGCAGCTGCCATATTTTCGCCAGATTATTCTGACATAATGTTGTGTTATTAACCTTAAAGATTTCTTAAGCAAGCACCGCCGACAATGTTATGCTGCTTTATCAGGGTTGAAATAAATAATTTAAGGAGGTTTTATCATGCGCGCGCTTTACTGCATTTTCGTACTATTGATGCTTACCGGTTGCGACAAAAATGAAGTGGGTGATGTGTCGCTGGGTATTTTCACCACCAAGGATATTAAACTTGATGCCGTTGCCGATCCGGTGGTAACCGGGGTTACCTGTCATGTAGCTAGCATTGAAGCTAACCTCGATTTATCAGACCCTTCAGACAGCTCGCTTGCCTGCCGCCAGACCGGCCCAATTACCGCTGATATGATTGCGCAAATAGATAAAAGCAAAAATGGTGAGGTACTGTTTACCAAATCCAAAAGCATCTTTTTTAAAACCATGAAAATACGGCGGATTTTCGATGCCGAAAACCAGACATTGATGTACCTGTCGTACTCAACCAAAGAAACCTCGGGTAGCTTTAAACACAGTTTGTCGACAGTGCCGCTGTGGGATACAGAGGCTTACGGCGCAGTAAAGGCTCAACCTTAATACCTAGTCTGATATCAACATCAGCTAAGTGATGTTATAAAAAACCCGGCATCAGAGCCGGGTTTTCAGTTATAACGCAATTTATTTGTCAGCGTGTAATTAAGTTTGTGACTAGTGAGTATTAGACTTACACCCTTGATAATTGATGATTAATTGCGCAGCCCTCACTTTTCATTTACCTTAAAAATCAGCTATACGCTAACAAACTTGTTAGCCGCCAATTGCTCAGGAATAGCGCGATTATCTACGCCACAGATCGCGTAAAAAAAAAGGATTTGTAATGGTCAATCAAACACTTCTGCTGGCAGTAACAGGGTTGTCTCCTCAGGTTGTCACAGAAACCCTTTATGCCATAGCGCAACAAGGGCTGGAATGGCCTGACCGAATCCTGATCCTCACCACCAAACGCGGCAAGCAGGAAGCTCGCTTAGGTTTATTGGTTTCCGGTCAATTGCTCGCGCTGTGTCAGGAAGTCCAGCGGCCTGTGCCAGCCTTCAGCGAACAGGACATTCTGGTGATCCCGGACGCGGCAGGCAATGCAGTGGACGATGCCCGCACGTTGGAAGATCAGGAAGCCCTGGCCGACTTTATAACAGCTCAGGTCGCAACCCTCAGTGAAAACCTTAATCAACGTATTCACGCCTCTATTGCCGGGGGTCGCAAGACAATGACCTTTTACCTGGGCTATGCCATGACCTTATTTGGCCGCCCTTTTGACCGGCTCAGCCATGTGCTGGTGTCTGAGCCGTACGAAGCCATCCCCGATTTTTATTTTCCTACCCAGCAGAGTAAACGTATTGTCGCGCGGGACGGCAGCCAACTAGATGCCCGTGATGCTGAGGTAACACTGGCAGAGATCCCCTTTATCAGCCAGCGCAGTATGGTCAGCAGTACCTTACTGCAACAATTCAGCCGGGTGTCTTATATCGAGCTGATTCGTTTACTGCAATTGGCGCAGCAACCCGGCCAACTGCAACTGAAGTTTTGTCACCAGCGGCACCAGCCGCAGGTTTGGCTGAATGACTTATGTCTGGATTTCAGTAAACGCAAACTGGAGTTTGCTTTTTGGGCCATGATCGCCAGGCCTCGCAGCCCTGACGAGGATGTCAGCATCGAACGGCCGGTAGATGAGCTCAGTAAAGCGCTGGTCACTAAGTTGTATCTGGCCGAACTGGCTGAAATGGCTGGGTTACAACTCGACAGCCGTCAGCTCAGCCAAAGCCTGGAACTTTTGTACGACCACGATCTGCTGGAGCAAAAAACACTGGAATCGCTGCTCAGTAATGATGGAGTCAATGGCAGCTTTTTTGATACCCGCCGCACCAACTTAAAAGAGTTCCTGTATAGCCAGCTGCCATCAGCACTGACCGAAGTACTAATGCCAGCCATTATTCAGCGACCCGACGGCCGCAAATTGCAATTTGGCCAATCCAGCCAACGCGGCAGTTATGGCATGTGGTTAGCGCCAGCACAAATTCAGATGTAGCCCACTTTAAACATTAACGGGGAGGACTAATGCGGATTCATTTATTGGTGGTTACAGGCCAGGCTATGGCCAACTTATTACCTTTGTTGCAAAACCCGCCCGATGTTATTGCCTGCCTTACCACCAAAGAAATGGCGGCCAAGCAGCAGGCGCTGCACAAATTAATTCAAAGTACTGAAACCTTAAGCCGCTGCACTGTGCTCGACTTTGCCGGTTTGCCCTCTAGCAATGTGCAGAAAATTCAGGAATTTGGCCTGGAATGTAAAGCTAGCCTGGAGCAGCAGTACCCAAATGCCCGCTTTGATTTTGACACCACAGGCGGCACCAAACTAATGGTACTGGCACTGGCCACAGTGTTTAACGACAGCGATTGCCGCCAGCTGTATTTAAACAGTGACGTTAACCAACTGGAATATATTTTGCCGCTTAACCAGCCACCGGCTTATGTTGCAGGCTTGCTTGACAGCAGCGCCTACCTGAAAGCCACAGGCCATAGCCGGCGCCGTGCCCAGTCAGACCAGCCAGAATGGCTGGAACAACTGCTGCACTGCAAAAACCTTAGCTTTGCACTGGCTACCCAGCTCAATAAAGAACCCGACCTTACCGCTCAGCTGATAAGCCAAATTAATAAATTAGCTGCCGATGTAGCCAGGCTGCCGGAAGACAACTACCCCGAACAACAGCTGTTTAGCATGCACTCTGCCTTTAAACCTTTATTGGCGCACATGCAGCAATGCGGCTTGCTGCACTGGCAGCCAGACGCCGCCAAAAGCATTCGTTTTACCAGCCACAGTGCACTGCTGTATTTACATGGTGGCTGGCTGGAGCAATATTTTTACCTGGTGTGCCAGCAACTGGAGCTGGCCGACAGCCATGCCGGGGTAGAAATTACCAATGACCAAAACCACAAAGCCAATATCCGCAATGAATTGGACGGCTTGGTGTGTCATAACAACCGCTTATTGCTGGTGGAATGCAAAACCGCCCGTTTAGGTAAAGACAGCCTGAAAGACAGCCAGATTATTTACAAACTCGATAGCATCGCCAGCCAGGTCGGTGGCCAGTATTGCAGCCGGGTGCTGCTTTCAGCCCTGCCGGTAAACCACCAAACGCAGGGCCAACATAAAGTCTTTGTCCGCGAAAACGCCTTAGCCCGCGATATCCATGTGGTAGAAGCGGCCGAGCTATTACAGCTCAAAGACAAATTAGCTCAATGGCAACAAAAAGGCGTCTGGCCAAATAGTGGAGCACAAGCACGATGAAACTAAACGCTATGTCTGTTAAAAACCTGCTGGGTTATATAGTGACGCCGCTGATGCTGATTAGTGTTGGCTATTTTGTCAGTATTTTGCAGGATTATCTAAAGCACGCGTTGCCGTATAACGCGACGCTTGCTGTCGCTGCCGGCCTGTTACTGGTGTTACTTGTCGTTCTGACAAGCATTACTTATACCAAACAAAAACACCACAGTGGCACCAAACAATCTGCCGACAACTTAGGGGTTTTTATTCTACGAAGCTGCGTGTTAATTATCCTGGCCATTTTACTGGGCACCATGATTGGTTTAGCGGGTTATTTAGTACAGCTGTTTTTGAAAACCGACATAAACCAACACAACCTCAGCGCAATATTGATTGTTATATTGGGCCTGATGGCGGTAGCTGAATACATAAGCTACCGTATTCAATCGGCTTTTTATTGGTTGGCTGCCGGCTTTATCTGTTCAGTTATTAGCTACTGGCTACCGACGTTGGCCAACTGCTTATTTCTTGTCATCATCACACTATATAGCCTGAAGCTGTTTTATGTGATCAGTCGTCATTTAATCCAACCCTACAATAAATTGTTCAGCCAACAGCCAAGCCCTAAAACACATTTGCTGCTGTTTTTATCCCCATTGGCACAGCACTATCGGAAAACCAAGGACGGTACGGATTTTCCCTTGCTCAACGAAATACAAAACAACGCATCAGAGTGGGAAATAATGGACACAAATATGAAGTCCTATAACCCCATAATTAATTGGGAAATGCCCTTTAGAGCTATTTATAGCCAGCTATTTCCAGCATCAGGCCACCCCAGCAAGTTACAACAAGTGATTGTTGCCCTCTCCGCACCGTCGACCGATAAAAACGGCAAAGCGCTTGAAGGAAGTGCTGCGATGATTACGGAGTTTGTAGAAAGCCTGCAAGCACTGCTGAAGCTGTGGAAGTTTAACCAGCCACTTCAACTTAAGTTATTGATAATGTGTGAAAACACCTCAGACAAAAAATTTACTCTCTGCGAGTTTTCAGCAAGTGGTGACTATAAAAAACGCGGTATCAATAGTGCAAATTTTGAAGACACCAGTGCTGCTGTGTTTTTTGCCGTTCATACCCTGATACAACAACAGGTTACTGAGTCTGACATTGTGATTGATATTACCGGCTGGCAAAAACACACCTCTGTCGCCGGTGCCCTGGTGGCGACAGTGACCGATGTGCATAACCAATACATAGATACCAACAGCAAAGAAGTGACTAACTACGACTTTACCTTTAATGACTTTACTAAACTGACTTAACCCCTAGCCTAAGCGTTGGGCCTGACTTGCCATAAGGCACAGGCCCACAGCGGAAGATCGGGTGGCTGGCAATGCAGCAACAGTGGCAGTGCCAGCAAAACACTGATTACTTCAACGCGGTTAAAGCGGTTTAAAAATAGCAGCAACTCAATGCGCATGGCTGTTGACCTATCAAAATAAATCATGCCAACAGCTTACTGACTGTTGCTTCACCTTCAGCGCGCACAAACTTGTGTTTACGCTATATAAACCAGACCTATAAATCGAATTAAAATTCGAACAGTGCCCGTTATAAACGGACAGTGATCAAACCAGGAATTGGCTCTGATATCGCCAAGTTTACTGGGTCTTAATCCCGTCATAACCGGGCAGTGATTAAACAGAAGCAAGCTTAGCAAAAAATGAAGCTCTTATGTCTTAATCCCGTCATAACCGGGCAATGATCAAACAAAGACTGCTCCAAAAAGCGCGAAAATGCTGAGTCTTAATCCCGTCATAACCGGGCAGTGATCAAACACTACCTACAGCAAATTCCACGCAGGCAAGTTGTCTTAATCCCGTCATAACCGGGCAGTGATCAAACCGGTACGTTCAGCGAAGCGAAAGAAAGCTTTGCGTCTTAATCCCGTCATATCCGGGCAGTAATCAAACGGCTATTTTGCAGTAGTGGCTGTTGGCACTGTGTCTTAATCCCGTCATATCCGGGCAGTGAGCAAACTTCCCCGCTTTGAGGCAGGGAACGAGCATTGGGCGTCTTAATCCCGTCATATCCGGGCAGTGATTAAACATCAGCCAACAACAATGTTGGGCGATACGAAGAGTCTTAATCCCGTCATATCCGGGCAGTGATTAAACAAGTGAGCTGCCCAGGATTGATCGGCAGCATATGTCTTAATCCCGTCATATCCGGGCAGTGATTAAACGTAAAAATGATCGTAGCTGTAGCTTTATCTTTGTCTTAATCCCGTCATATCCGGGCAGTGATTAAACATCAGCC
>NZ_DATCSY010000098.1:0-8242 GCF_036568245.1 Rheinheimera sp.
AGGTTGAATCTGGCGCAGTAAGCTCTGGCGCTGGCAACAGCATGGGCTTCGACCTGATTGCCTGGCCAAAAGTCGACTTCAGCAAATTTGGCGAAGTTGAAGCCAAGCCGCTGTCACGTATTCAGAAGTTATCCGGTGCTAACCTGCACCGTAACTGGGTACGTATTCCGCACGTGACCCAGTTCGATGAAGCTGACATCACCGGCCTGGAAGACTTCCGCAAAGAGCAGAACGCTATTGCCGACAAGAAGAAGATGGGCGTGAAGTACACACCGCTGGTGTTTATCATGAAAGCGGTGGCCAAAGCGTTGGAAGAGTTCCCAACCTTTAACAGCTCATTGTCGGATGATGGCGCAAGCTTAATTCTGAAAAAATACGTGCACTTAGGTATTGCCGTTGATACTCCAAATGGCCTGGTGGTACCGGTAGTACGTGATGTAAACAAAAAAGGCATTATCGAGCTGTCACGCGAGCTGCAGGACATCTCGGTTAAGGCGCGCGAAGGTAAACTGACTTCCAGCGATATGCAGGGCGGCTGTTTTACGATCTCCAGCCTCGGCGGCATTGGCGGTACGGCGTTTACGCCTATTGTAAATGCGCCTGAAGTCGCCATATTAGGGGTGTCGAAGTCTGACATTAAGCCGAAATGGAACGGTAAAGAGTTTGAGCCAAAGCTGATGCTGCCGCTTAGCGTATCGTACGATCACCGCGTGATTGACGGCGCCCTGGCCGCACGTTTTACCGCCACACTGGCAGGTTATCTGGCTGATATTCGCCAAATTATTATGTAACACCCTGTAGCGGAGCGAATTTTGTGTCCCGTACTGAAAAGTTACGGGACATCGCTCAGGCAGAATGTTAAAATTCTGCCACTTTTTTCGCCTGGTAGCCTTGCCCTACATGCTGCTATCAGTCACCCGAACCGATGATAAAAGGTAATACGATGAGCAACGAAATCAAAACCCAAGTAGTGGTGCTGGGCGCAGGCCCTGGCGGTTACTCTGCAGCGTTTCGCGCAGCAGATTTAGGTTTAGAAGTTACCCTGGTTGAAGCACGCAGCACTTTAGGCGGCGTATGTTTAAACGTAGGTTGTATTCCATCTAAAGCCTTATTACACGTTGCTAAGGTCATTGATGACGCCCGCGATATGGCCTCACACGGCGTAACCTTTGGCGAGCCGAAAATCGATTTAGACAAAATCCGTAGCTGGAAAGACAAAGTAGTTGGTCAGCTGACTAACGGCCTGGCTGGTATGTCTAAAATGCGTAAAGTAAAAGTGGTTACCGGTTACGGTAAATTCACCGGCGCGAACACCTTACAGGTTGGCGACACCACTATTACCTTTGAACAGGCCATTATCGCTGCAGGTTCAGAGCCGGTATCACTGCCGTTTATTCCAAAAGATGACGACCGTATTATCGATTCAACCGGCGCACTGGAATTAAAAGACATTCCGGGCGAAATGCTGGTTTTAGGTGGCGGGATCATCGGCCTGGAAATGGGTACTGTATACCGTGCACTGGGTTCTAAAGTATCAGTAGTTGAATTTGCTGACCAGTTAGTACCGGCAGCAGATGCTGATATCGTTAAAGCCTACACCAAGTACAACAAAGACAACTACAACATCATGTTGTCGACCAAAGTTATTGGCGTAGAAGCGAAAAAAGACGGCTTATATGTAACCTTCGAAGGCAAAAACGCACCTGAGAAAGCCGTACGTTACGACAAGATCCTGGTTGCGGTTGGCCGTAAGCCAAACGGTAACCTGTTAGACGCGGCAAAAGCCGGTGTTAACGTAGACGAGCGCGGCTTTATCAATGTTGATAAGCAACTGCGCACTAACGTACCGCACATTTATGCCATCGGTGACGTTATCGGCCAGCCAATGTTAGCGCACAAAGCAGTACACGAAGGCCACGTAGCCGCTGAAGTGATTGCCGGCCAGAAGCACTACTTCGACCCGCGCTGCATTCCATCAGTTGCCTACACCGACCCGGAAATGGCCTGGACAGGTGTAACCGAGAAAGAAGCAAAAGAAAAAGGCATGGCAGTAGAAACCGCCGTGTTCCCATGGGCCGCTTCAGGCCGTGCTATTGCTTCAGCCCGTACTGAAGGCTTCACTAAACTGATTTTCGACAAAGAAACGCACCGTATCGTCGGTGGCGCCATTGTTGGTATCAACGCTGGTGAAATGCTGGGTGAAATCTGCTTAGCAGTAGAGATGGGTGCAGACGCAGAAGATATCGCGTTAACTATTCACGCTCACCCGACACTGAACGAGTCTATCGGTTTAGCGGCAGAGATTTACGAAGGTTCAATCACCGACCTGCCAAACCCGAAAGCGAAGAAGAAGTAATTTTTCTACGTTGAGTGTTTAACACAAAGGCCGCTAATGCGGCCTTTGTTGTAATTAAGGTTATTACACCATGAAGAAAATACTTGCTGTTGTATTGTTAGTTTCAGCCTGCGGCACATCAGCAACCAATTATCCTTATCTTGGCTGTCAGTGGTTTATTCCTGCAGAGTTTAAAAAGATTTCAGATAACGAATTCCGCAGACTGCCATCGGCAAATGAGCCCGAACGCTCATTTAGCTCTGTGATGTTTACCAGCGTGACGCCACAACATCTGGATACTTATGTTGAGCTGGAGAAGCTTGCAGATACCGAGGTTCTGGTGATTTCACACCCGGCCACAAGCGATCTAAGTTTTAAATCACTGTTCGTTAATCGAAAAACCAGGCTTGGCAGCACTCTTAAAAGCGATACTTTATTAGTATCGAAAGACGGCTTAGCAGTATCAATGCTGGACGTTACGCCAACAGATAGCTTACACATGACCAGCGCTTGTGTACCTGCACAGGTAGTAGAGCAGCATTACGCTGTGCAACAGCAACTGGAACAGGGTATTAAATTGTTTCTTGAAACTGATCATGGCCTAAGCATCTTAGTGCCGGCGCAAAACTGATTTTGATGAGAAAAAAGCTCGCCAAGCTGTTATTACTAAAACGGAATATAACCGCCATGCGGAATAAACAGGCTTTGGTTATTTTTATCAGTGTTTTCATTTCAAACGGCGTTATGGCTGAAATGGCATATAAGCAGCAAAGCGAGTTAAAGCTGTTTCAGCATTATGCGCAGGCAAGCTGCTTAGCCACCGCATTTCCTCAAGGCGAGATTTACGACCAGGCAGTAAGTGCATTAAATGGCTACCGCGAGTTTGGTGCTATGCCGCTGGAAGCCTATGAAGCATTGATAGCGCCAATGCAGCAGTGGCTGCAAAAAGACAATACCACCCAAGCGGGTAAGCAAAATAACCTGATGAAATGTATAGATTTTGCCGAGTCGGAGCAGGTAGCTGAGATCTATCACGTTCAAAGCGAAGCGCTGAAAAATCAACAGTGAACGAGTCTATCGGTTTAGCGGCAGAGATTTACGAAGGTTCAATCACCAACCTGCCAAACCTGAGGAAAAACTAAGCTATTAGGGATAAAGGGGCAAATCCGTTTGCACCCTCGGCGGTTATTCGCTAGTTATCTAGGAATCATTATTGCGTTTGTCGCGTTTCAGCCGACGCTTTTCTTTAATATCATGTTGCGGCTTCTTTTTGGTGTTTTGCTTACTCATGGCATGCTCCAGGGCAATAACCAGTTGGTGTTGTAGTCGCAGCGGGCTACAACCTTGGCTGGCGAACTAATGCTGTTAAAAACCGTGCTGCGAACCTAAGTGCTTCATATGGAATTCTCCTTCATATACAGGTTAGAGTTACGTATTACCTGGCGTGTTAGTCGCCGAGAATATCTGTAATTAGAAAATGAATATCGATACCTGGAATGTGCAGTTTAACCTGCTCACCAACACCCTTGCCCAGCATGGCCAGGCCGAGCGGCGAAAGCTCTGCTACTTCACCTTTGCTTATATCAGGGTTAGCGCTGGCGACGAGTTTTAACCAACAGCGTAGATCATCATGCATAGAGACAAGTTGCACTGTGCAGCCAGTGGTTACATACAACGGTAGTTTTTTTTGCGCAACAGCATTTAACCGCTTTGGTGGGTTAAGGGATTTTTGCTGTGTTAGCGCCGATATAAAAGAATACTCAGATGATAATGACGTTTGCTTCGCTGTTACACTGTGCACGTCGAAATCTGCCCAAAACTGACGCAATGGCATGTTGCCCCCAATCTATGCAAAAGAAGGTTAAGCAGTGAAATATTTAGAGTTTTAAATTTTTAGAACCGGGCGCAACAGAATGCGGCCGGTTTAAGGCTGGAAGGTGAGTGGGTAATTCACTATAGGGTAAAACGCAATAAGCATTGTTAAATACTCATCTAAAGTCAGGCTGTGTTAGCGGCTACTACCATAGCCAATTGGCAAACTTAAAGCAAGCCCTGCCTATAGCAGGGTGAGGTTACGGCCAATTCTTCGTCTGACATCAGCAAGCGATCATAACCAACAGCTAATAAGCCACGTTCATCATCACCTAAATCGTATTCATCGGTTAAATACTCCGCAGCACGTTCTTTGGCGCGTTTAAGTAGCCACGCATCAAATTCCGGTGTGCCTGGGTGGGGCTGTGCGTTTTTGTAATAAAGAGCTTGTTGCGCATGTGTTATCGCTTACGCAATAGTGGCATAAGTTAACATCAGCGCTGCAATTAAAACTACCGCCAGCCGGAATTTACTAAATGCCTTACCAATGAAAAACAGCGGGTAGTAAATAGCTGCAACCGGTATTGCCAGATATACCAATAAAATAAGCGGTGAGCTGCTAAGTTCATTGCCCGGCTGCTTAGCAATATGGTAGCTGTATGCATACAGCAATATTACTTGCAGCAGACCAAGCAGCATATAGCTTTTGCTGCGGCTAACCTTGCTAAAGGCGCTGGTGACAGTGGCCAGCAGGGCCGGAACAAGGCACCAGACGCTAAGAAAGCCAGCTACTAAATACCAGTCATCGCTCGCTAGTGGGTAATGTACATCCTGACTAACACCTCTTAGCAGAGCAATAACGGCAACAGCAACAAATAATATTGCTGTTGTTGAAACCGCGCGAATAAGCGTGTCAGAAACTAGCGATACGCTGGATTTTGTGCTGTGCATGAATTGCATAGTCTTTGGGGGTTATCTAAACGCATTGGTCGTTATTCAGCACGGTTATTCATAGTGCTGACATTCGAACACGAGCTGTCCCGTGGGGTAGGGTTCAGTTTTATCGCCATAATACAGTAGCTCCAGCCGTGCATGATGTTTACCTATGCCCGGACTGAAATAAGAAGCACTGTAAGCTCTTACTGGTGCAGCTGGTGCCGGCGGCTGTACTTCCAGATAGAAATCCATAATAAGCGGAATATCTGTTATGTCTGTACGATTAACGCCAACGATGAAAGCATGATTTTTCAAAGAAAACGCTGATTTAGCAGACGGTGTCTTTGCTTGTAAGGTTGTAGAGTGTGCCTTTATGTCATCCAGACTAAAACCAGGGTAGTTGAGGGGAATAACGTTACAGTTCAATTCCAGCTCTATAGCGCTGCTGGCATGTACTGTCATGCTCAGTAAGCCCGAAAACACAATAATTAAGATTTTGGACATAACGCAAACGCCATAGTAAATTCAAAAATACCAAGCCAGATTACATTCTGGGACTAATCACACCTAAGCTCATTCTGCTTAATAAAGCTTTCAATATCGAAGTGATTAACTTCGTCGAGGATCTGGCTTTTGGTGCCAATATGAAAGCCCCTAAAGTGGAAGTCGCAACTCAGCTCTGAACTGCTGTATACACCAGGGCCACCGCCAAAAATGTACACAGTATTATCCTGGTAAGCTTGCCCGGCATCGATGCTGGTTTGCCAGCGGGCTGTTATTTCAGTTAACTGCTGTGGCGAATCCTGACGGAAGAAACGTAGCTTGTCGCTGGCAATAATACCTTCGCTAATACTGGCTTGGGTAAGTAGCACGCCATTGTCGGGAATATGATATTGGCGACTGCCTTGCTCAAACTGTAACGGTTCCCCCTGAGCCTGGTCAAATATCACATAAAAAGCACCGGTATAATTTGCAGGTAAAATATAACGCTCAGCTTCACGTTGTTGCACAGTCTCACTGCAAGCGGTAATTGAATAACTCAGTACTAATACAGGCAGGCTGCTTTGCAGCAGTCTTTTGATACCAGACAAAATGGATATTGTTTTCATTAGTTAAAGCATCCGTCCAGCGAAAAGTTTTCTACCACCATACAGCGGTGGTCATTTGGGTTGATTGCAAAAATTGATGCCTCCAGCGTCTTCATAAAGTTACCATTGACACGATTTTAAGATTTTTCGGTTTTGGATGCTTTATTGTGAACTATTTGTAATTTAAGGTGGCTGGGTAATTTTGTCTACGGAAAATCAGATGAACAGAATGCTTGTTTTCTCAATATTGCTTATCGCTGTACCATTAATCGATAGCCTGTTTCTGGGTAATGTTTTTGGTATTAACTGGCATAGCCCCAAGTTGATGTATCAGGTGAGTGTATATCTGGTACCGATAAAGTTATTGTTAACCTTGTTTGGCATAGTGCTATTGCTCAGGATCCAGATGAGAGCCTGGCGCAAAGCTGGTAAATATACCCTGTTAACAGCCGGGATTTTACATAGTTGCTTGCTGGCATTGATCTGTATGCTGTATCTGATTTTTGGTGATAAAACTAAGTTTTATCAGGAAAATGGTAACATTCACCTGTACACCGTGGATACTGGCGCTATTGGCAAGTCGTACCATTATTTTTATTTCATATACCGTGGTATGTTCGGTTTTTTCACACCTATACCTATCAGCCGTGAAGATTGGCTTGGGCAATATAGTTTTGAACAAAGCAGTGATCAGTTAGTGATCCGCCAACTTAATAATGACCAGACAAACGTGATTACCCGCGATATACCCACAAATAGCTGTAAATAAACGACTGAGTGCCAACGCTTTGGCTTCTCCTAGCTGAACGTAAGCGTAAGGCATTAAAGCGTACTTGGATGTGTAAACAAAAGCCAGTTCAGATACTTAAGGTTGGTAGTTGCCAGACAAATTAAGCGTACAGACAGCTACAAGCCGGATACTGACTTACTTGCCCAACTTCGGACTGTTTTGAACAACAAGGTGACCGTAAAAGATGCTGAATTCAAAAGCGCTGTCTGCTGACACCTGGCTAGAGCGGCTGGAAAGCTCTAATTACACCTATTTACTATTGTTTGCGCTGTCGATGGGCGAAACGCTGATTTTACCGATACCAATTGAGGCGATTTTAATTCCGTGGATGCTACGCAAGCCGGAAAAGCGCTGGGTGATTGCCGCTGTTGCACTGGCTGGCAATATTACGGCGGCGTCGCTTGGTTACTGGCTGGGGGCGCTGGCGATGGAGCAGTGGGGTGACAGCCTGATTCAGCTGTTTGGCGGGGCCGAGGTGTACGACAGTTTTGCCACTGAGCTAAAAGAAAACGGCTTTATGTCGGTGCTGGCGGTGGGCATTACGCCGACGCCCTTGCAAATTGCCATGCTGGCGGCCGGTGCTACCGGGTTTTCTTTTATGCTGTTTTTACTGGCAGTGGCGTTGTCACGCTCGGTGCGGTATTTTGGCCTGGCGCTGCTGGTACAGTTTGCCGGCGATGCGGCAATGAAGCTGTGGCGGCGTTATTCACGCCAGCTTGGTGCTGCGCTGCTGGCGCTGGCCGGTGTCTGGGTCTGGTTTACCTTCTTCAGGTAAAAAGCCAGTAGCTTCATAGCGTTGTAATATTAATTGATGTCAATTGCTGCAGTTACTGCTAGCATAAGTTGTTCATAGTTCAAGGATGACTTATGCGCTACCTGTTGTTTGCTTTGACATTACTGCTTATCCCGACATCGCTTTTAGCTCAGCAGCAATATACTGACGGTGCCTGTATTTTACTGCTGCAGCAAATAGATCGTTTTAGTCAGCAACGCCAAAACAGCAATTACCGCAGTGCCAAGCGCGAATACGACCGTTTCTGTCAGAAACCGGTGCAAGCCGTGCCTCGTGGCCGTCAGGCGCAGCAGGCCGTACCGGTTAACACCCCGGTGGCTGAACGTACCGAAAAAGTGCCACCGCAACCTGTGCCGGTTAACGTTGTTGCGGCACAACAAGCTGTACCCACTATTACCGCCACTGCTACAGAAACCGCTGCCAGTGACGCTGACACTATAAAGCCCGCTGCAACCACTTCAGCCGATATCTCAGCGGCAGAAGTTAGC
>NZ_DATCSY010000099.1:0-7595 GCF_036568245.1 Rheinheimera sp.
CGCGTCAACTTGCCTTGCATCAAACGCCGCCAGCCAGGTTTTACCCATGCCGGTAGCCAATACAACTAAGCCACGTTTATAACCTTGCTGACGACTTAGTTGTAGCGCTGCCAATGCATCCTGTTGGGCCGGGTTCGGTGTGATGACGGCTTCTTGTTCAAGCTCTGCGCCAACCAACTGTAAACGTTGCTGTCGATTTTGCTGATAGCGCTTAAGGTAGTCGGCCAGAACCTGCTCGGTCAGTGGGACGCTCTGTTTATGAGTAAAAATACTGACAAACTGGCGGCGAATATCAGTGAACTGACAATTAGCCTCGGCAGCGACAAAATCATGCCGCAAGGTCCATTCATGCGAAGTTAACAGGGCGGTGCGGCTGATGTTATTTGAACCGACATAAGCGCAACCTTGCTCTGTTGTCCCGTTTTGGCATTTGACAAAAATATAAGCCTTCATATGAAAGGCAGTGTTGGCACCACAGCAAAACAACCTGATGGCTGCGCCGCGCTCTGAGAGTAATAACAGTTGGCGTAACGCTTCCGGCGCGGTAATTTGCAAATAATCCGACGTCAGAATTTTGATGCTGGCACCGGCAGCAAGCGCATCTGTAAGTGCCGGTAACAATAAATGTATGCCTGAGGTTTGAATAAAAGACACGCTTATTTCAATCTCAGAAGCATGATTAATGGCATAGATTAACTTTGGCAGCAAAGGATCAACCGCACCGCCAGTGGTGAGAATATTACCCTGATACAAGGTTGTTGCCGTCAAACCCGTGCCTCCAGTAACGCATTAAGCCATTGCTCATGTTTGCGGCCCGGCCTGGCATCAGCTGTGGCCCAGTACTCTGCTATTTTTAGACGGGTATCTGATAAAACAACACCCAAGCGGTCAGCCGTCATTTGGGTAAAACAGCGGCCATCACGCTGCACTTCACCTGAACCTAACTTAAAAGAGCAATAAAGAACACCACGCGACTTTAGTAGTGAACCAAGGTGATTAAATGTTACAGCAAGCTCAGCTTCCGCGATGTGCAACAAAGATGCACAAGCCCAGATCCCATCGAAATGGATATCGGACTGATAAGACAGAAACGTACTAAGACGTACATCAAGCCCGGTTAACTCACGGGCTAAACGCACCATTTCCGTACTGGCATCAAATGCACAAACAGTAAAACCCTTAGCAAGAAAGAAACGGCTATCGCGTCCCGTGCCACACCCCGCATCTAAGATAATGCCATCGGGCGGCAGTTTTGGTAAAAAACGGGCATAAAGCGCTGACATGTCGACATTAGTCGTGTCTGCGGCAAATTGGCTGGCATTAAGGTTATAAAACTCGACTGACATCATTAGCGCCTTACTTAATTGGCGATTGTTGTACCAATAACCAGCAGCTGCATCAATAAAAATGTATCTGTCTGCAAGTTATAAATCGGCATACCTCCTATCCCATCTTTGATCCAGCGCACAACAGCACTATGCCTAACCCTGTAAATTAGCACCAACTAATTAAACAAGGATAACCCAATGAGCAACCTGAAAACCGTTTCTGTTACCGCCAATATGGCTGATGGCTTTGCCATTAATAGCGTGATCGATGGCCACACTGTGCAAATTGACCAGCCGGTAGCGGCTAAGGGCACGGGCACCGGGCCTACCCCGCTGCATGACAATTTAAGCCACACCAGCGAAGTGGTGCATAGTTTGGCTTAGGCTGATAGGTATAAATCTGAGCAGCAAACTTGACAAAGTTTGCCATAGCAGCACAATTAGCTTAATTGCAGCAACAGAGACAAGCTAATGGCCACCATGAACGTATCGCTACCCGATGGCATGAAGCATTGGGTTGAGCAACAAGCGGAAACCGGACGCTACAGTAACGCCAGTGATTATGTGCGTGACCTGATACGGCGCGATCAGGAGCGGGCCGTAAAAGTCGCCCACCTACAACAGCTGGTTGATGAAGGCATTAATAGTGGCCGGGGGAAGCGCACTATGGCAGAACTTGAAGCCGCAGCGCTGGCCAAATTAGCGCAGTAAAGCATGGCTTATATTCTTAGCCATAAAGCTGAAGACGATATTATTGCTATTTTTGTTGCCGGTGCAGAGCAGTTTGGCTTGCTGCAGGCGCAGCGTTACCACCAGCAATTAACCACGACTTTTGAGTTTTTGGCTGACAACCCGCTAGCTGCACCTGTGCGTGAAGAACTTACCCCTTCTGTTCGGCTACACCCCGTCGGTTCGCACCTGATTATTTACCAACTTGAAGCTGACAACAGTGTTTTTATTATTCGTGTGCGCCATGCACATGAAGATTGGTTAAACAATAGCTAACGGCTTAACCACAAACTCTCTGGCGCCTAAATCCAGCGCCAACGCACGCAGCTCGTTTTGCTGTGCTACCGGTGCATAAGCAAAGCAAGTAACCTGCAAGCCCGCTTCACTGGCGGCATGGATAAACTGACATAGTTCGCTAAAACCATACTGCGTCGGCTTTACCGCTTGCTGATAGGCTGGCGGGTTAGCGGCCGGCAGGTAAATGTCTAACTTTTCAACTTCCAGCTCAAGCAACTGTTGGCACAATGCCGGCGCATCAGCTGGTGCCACTAAACCATAAGTAACCAGCGTTACCGGCACGCCATGCCGTTTTTGTTTAAATACCGGTAAAAACTCTGCCAGTACATCAGTGTGCAGCAAAGGGTCACCAATACCGCCCAGCGCCAGGCCCTGCAATTCAAACTCGGTAGAAGCCTGCTGCTCGTAGCCGCCCTGATAAGCCTGCTCGGCAGCATCGAGCAATTGCTGCGCAGAGGGCTGTGGCGCCAGCTGAGATAGCAACACACTTTCGCCAGCCAGTTGCAACAACGACTGCGCCGCCGGCAAACGGCTACCACAGTGCAGCGTTAACCGCTGCTGCTGAAAGTAATGAAAAGGTGACGAGGCCATAGCGCCCTCCGCAGATGTTTGAGCAGAAAGTAGCATAACTGAGGCGAAGTTTCTGAGAAAGCAGGTTTGTTTTGGCGCATCCGATAGGATTACTCGGGCTATCCTGCCCTCGCCCTACGGGCCAGCTGAAGCTGTTCCAAATCGTTCCAGACTTATTTACTCGTATCATCCTGATACTCGCCCCGGTGGGGCCAGCTAAAGCTGTTCTAATGTGATCCAGACACATTAGTGTGTCGAACCTAACGGTTCGCCTCCTTCGGAGTGCATAAACAAAAAAACCACCCTGCGGTGGTTGCACCCGATAGGATTGATTCGGTGCATCCTGCACCTCACCCTCGGGGCGTCGCTTACACGACGTCAAAATCGGCTGTCCTGCCGATTTTTCGAACGTAGGTTCTAATCCACGGGTACACAAAACAAAAAACCGCCAGATTGGCGGTTGTTTGTTTTGGCGCACCCGATAGGATTCGAACCTATGACCTCTGCCTCCGGAGGGCAGCGCTCTATCCAGCTGAGCTACGGGTGCGCAATCTGCAGTTATGCAGAAGCTGCGCATTATAGACAGCCTTGTGGTGTGTGTCTATCGCCTGGCTGCGCGTTTTTTCAACACTTAGCATTAACCCGCTTATTTACAATACCGGGCGCTTAGCGCTAGAGTGAAGGTTGACGTTATTTCGGGCGCTATGCTTTAGCAAATGAAGAATAAATTTCTGCTGTCATTCTGGCAATGGACGCTGTTGCTGACACTACTGCTGTGTACGGTTTTTGCTACCGAAACTCTGGTGCAGAATGAGCATCAGTATGCACGCAGCCTGCAGTTTCGCCACGAAATAGCCAGCGCCGGCCAGTTGCGGGCGTTAATTGAGTCGGAACTGAATATCCCTTTGTACCTGACACTTGGCCTGACCGCCCATATTCAGGCCAATAACGGCAAAATTTCTGAAGCCGAAATGCAGATGCTACTGCCAGAGCTGGCCCATCAGGCCCGGCATATCCGCAATATTGGCGTTGCACCTGATAATACGCTGCGCTACGTTTATCCGCTTAAAGGTAACGAGCAGGCTGTGGGCCTGTACTACCCCGATTTAACCGAACAATGGCCGGAGATTGCCGCCATTATTGCCCAGCGCGAAGCGCGTCTGGTTGGCCCTATTGATCTGATTCAGGGCGGTACAGCCTTTATTTACCGCATACCTGTGTATCTGGGCGCCGACGATTACTGGGGCATTGTCAGCACGGTGGTCGATATTGGCTCGGTCTGGAATATGCTGGAAACCCAGACCGCAGAGCAGGAAGTTCAGGTGTCTATTCGCAATTTGTCCGAACTGGGCCACGGCGGGACAGTGTTTTATGGCGATCGCAGCCTGTTTTATGATGACAGCCTGCTGCTGAGCATCAGTTTACGCGGTGCTTTGTGGCAAATGGCGGTGCGCTCTGTTGCCAAACCACGCGATAACAGCGGTGAAATCCGCCTGGCGGCATACAGTGCCGCCTTGCTGTTGCTGACGTTATTAACCTGGCTGCTGATCTCGCGCCAGCACCTGCGTAACAGCGTCAGCGCGCATCAGCAAAGCAAGCTGTACCTGCGCAATATGATGGACAACGTCACCGATGCCATTATTACTACCACTCAGGATGGCATTATTGAACAGGTAAACCTGTCGTGCTATCCGATGTTTGGCTATGCCGCCAATACGCTGCCGGGCATGCACTGGTCGGAATTACTGGCCGAACCGCACCGGCTGGATGAGCTTTACAGCGCGACGTCCAGCGCGAAAACTGAATACGAAACCCAGGGACGGCGCCGTGATGACAGCCTGTTTCCGATGGCGGTAAACCGCAGCCACATCAGGTTGCAGCAACAAACCAAGCAACTGCTGGTGCTACGCGATTTATCTGACCGTCACCAGACCGAGCAACTTAAACAACAGTTTATTTCAACGGTCAGCCACGAGCTGCGCACGCCACTGACCTCTATTAACGGCGTGTTGGGACTGGCGGTGTCCGGAGCCCTGGGCGAGCTTAGCGGCTCACAACAGCGCATGTTGCAACTGGCCCAGACAAACTGCCAGCAACTTACCGCTTTGGTGAATGACTTACTCAATGTGGAACGTATTTCCAGCGGCACGCTGGCAATGCAGCTGCGCCCGGTTGAGCTGCAGCCGCTGATCAGCCACTGCCTGGAACAGATCAGATTGCTGCATCCGGGTATTAAGTTGCAGCTGAATTGTCCGCCAGAGTTACTCACGTTAGTGGTGAACGCCGATGCAGCACACCTGCAACATGTGCTGCAGCACCTGTTAGGTAACGCTGTTAAATTTTCACCGGCCGGTGGGCTGGTTAGTGTAAACATCAGCCGGCACAGCGCACAGGTGCGCATCCAGATAGAAGATCAGGGGGAAGGCGTAGCAGAACATTTTGTACCGCATTTGTTTACCCGCTTCAGCCAGGCAGACAGTTCAGACACCAGAACTCACTCCGGTACCGGCCTGGGCCTGGCAATAAGCCGCAGTCTGGTAAGCCAGATGCAAGGCAGCATGGGCTACAAACCAGCACAGCCACAAGGCAGCTGCTTTTACATTGATTTACCTTATATCGACACAATACAGCCGCAATAGTTGCCCTGAGCGGGCTTTTATCTTACTTTGTTGGCTGCTCGCTGCAAACCGGGTGCGTATGCACAGTATTTTGGCATACTCGAACTCGCCCGGTGCTAAGCGCCGTTAATTACTATAACGACATACCGTAACGACAGCCTCTTTCAGGGAGATATTCATGCGTAAAACTCTTATTGCCACTACAGTGACTGCTGCACTGGCGCTGGCCGCCTGTTCAGACAACAGTGCACCACAGCAAACTACCGCCCAGCAACCTGCAGCAGAAGCAACAACCGCTGCTGAAGTGGTTTCCAGCAACCCATTAATGGTGAAAAGTACCTTGCAATACGAAGCGCCGAATTTTACTGAAATTAAAGATGAACACTTCCTGCCGGCATTTGAAGAAGGCATGAAGCAGCATATGACTGAAGTGCTGGCCATCGCAGGCAACCCTGAGCCGGCAACGTTTGACAATACGCTGGTGGCGCTGGAAAAAAGCGGCGAGCTGTTAACCCGGGTATCGCGCATTTTCTACAACCTGGCAGGTTCCAGTTCTAACCCGCAGCGGCGTGAAATTCAGTCTGAAATGGCACCCAAAATGGCCGCCCACTCAGACAACATTAACCTGAACCCACAGCTGTTCGCCCGGATCAAGAGCCTGTACAACCAGCGCAATGACTTGGGCCTGGATGCCGAATCCGTGCGCCTGATTGAAGTGTATTATGATCGCTTTGTCCGTGCCGGCGCTCAGCTGACGGAAGAGCAAAAAACCGCTATCCGCGCGCTGAACGAAGAGCACTCGAAGCTGACTAACCAGTTCTCGCAAAACCTGCTGGCAGAAACCAAAAAAATCGCCGTTATCGTTGATACCAAAGAAGAGTTAGACGGCTTATCAGACTCGCAAATTACTGCCGCAGCTAATGCCGCTAAAGAAGCCGGCCATGAAGGCAAGTATCTGCTGAGCATCACCAACACCACCCGCCAGCCAGTACTGAGCCAGCTCAGCAACCGTGACCTGCGTAAACGCGTATGGGAAGCGTCAGCTAACCGTAACCAGAGCGGTGAAACCGATAACCGGCCTATCGTGGCCCGTTTAGCTCAGCTGCGTGCAGAGCGCGCCAAACTGTTAGGCTATGACAACTGGGCCAGCTACGGCCTGGAATCGCAAATGGCGAAAACACCGCAGGCTGTGTTTGATATGTTAGGTTCTATGGTGCCTGCGGTTATTGCCAACACCAATAAAGAAGCTGCGGCTATTCAGGAAATGATCAAACAAAAAGGCGGTGACTTTGAACTGCAGCCTTGGGACTGGGAATACTACGGCGAATTTGTGCGTCAGGCGAAATACGATCTGGATGAAAACGAAGTTAAACAATACTTCGAGTTTGACCGCGTATTAAAAGATGGCGTGTTCTATACCTTTAACCGCTTGTACGGTATCCGTTTCGAGCCGCGCCCGGACTTACCAACTTACCACCCGGATGTAAAAGCGTACGAGCTGTTTGATGCCGACGGCAGCAGCCTGGCTATTTTCTACGCCGATTACTTTGCCCGCGAAGGCAAACGCGGTGGCGCCTGGATGAGCTCTTTTGTGGGTCAGTCTAAACTGCTGGGGCAAAAACCGGTGGTAGTAAACGTGATGAACATTCCAAAAGCGCCGGAAGGTGAGCCAACACTGGTCAGCTACGATAACGTGACCACTATGTTCCACGAGTTAGGCCATGGCCTGCATGGTATGTTCTCTGACGTAAACTACCCGACGCTGGCCGGTACTTCTGTATCGCGTGATTTCGTCGAATTCCCATCTACGTTTGAAGAAGACTGGGCAGCCCACCCGGAAGTAATTGCAAATTACGCCAAGCACTATAAAACCGGTGAGCCAATTCCGGCTGAACTGCTGGATAAAGTGATGAAATCACGCAGCTTTAACCAAGGCTTTGACACATTGGAGTATATGTCTGCTGCCCTGCTGGATATGGAGTGGCACTCACTGAGCGCTGACGAGCCACTGCAGGATGTAAATGAGTTTGAAGCGGCGGCACTGAAAAAGCAC
>NZ_DATCSY010000100.1:0-13083 GCF_036568245.1 Rheinheimera sp.
TTTAACCGGCATGCTACTGCCAACTCAGGCCTCTGCCAGTAAAGTAGCGCTGATAGTACGGATCCCCTGTCCGGTTGCCCCGGCGGCCCAGTAAGCATTATTGGTATTATTAAAAGCAGCCGCTAAATCAAAATGCAACCAGCCCTTGCCCTCATTAGGCACAAAGCGGCTTAAAAAGCCGGCGGCATTGCTGGCGCCACCCGCCCCACCACCTTTCACCGGCCGGCTGTTCGCCGTGTCAGCGTAGGCTGACGGGCATTGCTGTTGATGCCATAATTCGAGCGGCAATTGCCAGGTAGGCTCCTGCACGGTTTCAGCATAAGACAGCGCCTTTTGTGCCAGAGCTTTATCCAATGCAAATAGCGCTGTGTACTCACTGCCTACCGCAGTAACAGCAGCACCGGTGAGGGTCGCAGCATCGATAATCAGCCCTGCACCACTTTCTGCGGCACACATTAAACCATCGGCCAACACCAGGCGCCCTTCAGCATCGGTATTTACAATCTCGACTGTAGTACCATTTTTGTAGGTGATAATATCGCCGAGTTTATATGCATTACTGCTGATCAGGTTTTCAGCGCAACATAAAACCAGCCGTACCCGCTTATTCAGCCCTTGCAGGATAGCCAGTGCTAAAGCCGCAGTGACAGTCGCTGCGCCGCCCATATCACATTTCATCGTCAACATGCTTTCGGTGGCTTTAATCGAATAGCCACCACTGTCAAATGTAATACCCTTGCCAACCAGAGCAGCGCTGACAGCGGCAGAAGCATCACCTGTTGGGTTGTAGTCCAATACCAGCATAGCCGGCTTTCTGGCGCTACCACGGCCAACGGCGTGCAGACCATTCCAGCCTGCATCAAGCAATTGCTGGTCCAGCAAAATCTCGCTACGTACTGTGCCTTTAGCCGCAACGCTTTCAATAAAGGCCAGTGCAGATTTCGCTAATTGTTCAGGGTATAAATCATCCGGCGACTGGTTAGTCACTTTTTTAGCCCAGCTAAAGCAGCGGGCTAAGTACTCAAGCTGCATCTTAGTGCTATCGTCACCGCAAAAATGCACAGTGCCGCTTTTCTTTGCAGAACAAAAGCCCTGATAAAATGCCCATTGCAGCTCTTGAGTCCACAGCTCACCGGTTAATGTAACCTCGGTTAAGCCAAAACTGTCTAAACTGCGGCCGGCCTTTTGCACATTGCGCAGAGAGTCCTGATTATTCAAATGGATCTGAAAGCCATCGTTTACCGGAGTAAATAAGGCTTTACCCCACTTTTCTGCAGCACTACCTTGCCGCAGCGTGATCTGCACAACATCTGACATAATCTGCCCTTTCATCACTGTCTGTTAGCGGAATAGCACTGAGTGTACCACAAGGTTTTCGCGACAAAACACCGCTACGTTATTATGCCGCTGCAACACGGCCAACACTAAGTGATGTTAGCCAGATGAAAAAAGATGACGTTGCTGCAAGCAATCTGTATACTTCCGCGTCTTTTAAATCTGATTGCGATGCCAGCAATATTCTGCTATCTATAGCCGCCACATTTTTTTGCTTGGCATTATACAGGAGATGATTATGCCAGAGGGCAATACTACCAAAACGCTGGGCTTACTCGCCCTTGCAGGCGTAGCGCCATATCAGGAAGCTGTCGGGGAAGAGTATATGAACCCGAAGCAACTGGAACATTTCCGCCGCATTCTCGACGCCTGGCGTCAACAGCTGCGTGAAGAAGTCGATCGCACAAAAAATCATATGGCTGATGAAGCCGCAAACTTCCCTGATCCGGTCGACCGTGCTGCTCAGGAAGAAGAGTTCAGTTTAGAACTGCGTGCCCGTGACCGTGAACGCAAGCTACTGAAAAAAATTGAAAAAACACTGCAAAAAATTGAAGACGAAGATTTCGGCTACTGTGATACCTGTGGCATCGAAATTGGTATTAAGCGTCTGGAAGCCAGACCGACAGCCGATCAGTGTATCGACTGTAAAACCCTGGCTGAAATAAAGGAAAAGCAGCTGGGCGGCTAGTATGCCCATACTCTCCCCCGCTTACACCGGCCGGTTTGCGCCCTCGCCCTCCGGCCCGCTTCACTTCGGTTCTCTCATTGCCGCTCTGGGCAGTTATCTGCAGGCTAAAAGCCAACAAGGCCGCTGGCTGGTTCGGATGGAGGATATAGACAGCCCCCGCATGGTAAAAGGCGCCGACAGCGACATCTTACGCACGCTGGAAAAGTTTGGTTTAGGCTGGGACGCAGAAGTGTTGTATCAAAGCCAGCGCCTGGAACGCTACCAGCAGATATTTGACCATTTGCAGCGCCAGAACCTGCTATATGGCTGCGATTGCAACCGTAAGCGGGTGAGTGAGCTTGGTGGCATCTATGACAACCATTGCGCCACGCTAAACAAACAATCGGGTACTCTGGCCTGGCGCCTGCGTAGCTGTGGTGTGAAAGCTGAATTTTCCGATCTGGTATTTGGTCATCAGACCGTGCCCGCTGCGTTGGCTAATGAAGACTATATCATCAAGCGACGCGATGGTTTATTTGCTTATCAGCTGGTCGTCGTGGTTGATGATATTGAGCAGGCGGTAACAGAAGTGATACGTGGCGTCGACTTACTAGAGATGACACCCCGGCAACAGGCATTATGTAACCTGCTCGGTGCCAGGCCTCCGGCATATGGCCACCTGCCTTTGGCAGTGACAGAGCCGGGCTTTAAACTGAGTAAACAAAACCATGCCACAGCTGTTAGCGAATGGCCGGTCACCGAAGCACTGTATCAGGCGCTGCGATTTCTTGGCCAGCAACCACCGCCTGAATTATACCGGCTAACAGTTGATGAGTTGCTTAGCTGGGCTATCACGCACTGGCAACTGGCAAAGGTACCGCCCCAGCTTGAAATAAACAGTACAGAATTTCAATAAGCCCGGTTGGTTTCATTCTTTTTTAATTGCAGCTGCGGTATTATTAGCCGTTTTTTTTGTGCTGCGCTCAGCAGCATTGTGCAGGAGAATTATCATTATTTCGCGAGTGTTAGATTTTTGCCGCCGCACCTTTGGCGGTAAGGCCAAAACAGGTAAAACTGTAAAGTCTCATCAGAATGCTGTTGCCGGCAACGTTCAGCGTGCGCCGCGTCAGGCTCCATCTGCCAGTTTGCTACCTGCAGTACAACGTTTAAGCCGTGACCAACATGCTATTTCGCGCAAAGACATCAGCCCAAATGCATTAAAAGTACTGTATCGCCTCAAAGATGCTGGTTTTGATGCTTATCTGGTTGGTGGCTGTATCCGTGATTTATTGCTGGGTCTGAAACCGAAAGATTTTGATGTGGTGACCAACGCCCACCCGGAGCAGGTTAAGCAGGTGTTTCGCAATTGCCGGCTGATCGGCCGCCGCTTTCGCCTGGCCCATGTTGTGTTTGGTCGCGAGATTATTGAAGTTGCCACTTTCCGCGGCCACCACAGTGGTGCTGATGACGAAGCCGATACTGCGCCCAAGCTAAAAACAGCCAGCTTAAGTGACCATGGCCAGATTCTACGAGATAACGTATACGGCACGATCGAAGAAGATGCTGAACGGCGCGACTTTACCATTAACGCGCTGTATTACTCGGTGAATGACTTTGCTGTATACGATTTTGCCAACGGCACCCAGGCGATAGCTGAGCGAAAAATAGAACTGATTGGTGATCCGGAAACACGCTACCGTGAAGATCCGGTGCGTATTTTGCGCGCCATCCGCTTTGCCACCAAACTTAATATGCATATAGCCCCGCCCACTGCTGAACCAATACCACAGCTGGCGGTACTGTTGAAAAATATTCCGGCGCCCAGGCTGTTTGATGAGTTAATTAAACTGCTGCTTGCCGGCAAAGCCTTTGATAACTTTATGCTGATGCGCGACATGCGCGTATTAAAGCAGCTACTACCGCAACTGGATAAGCTGCTAAAGCAAGAGCCTGAAGGCAAAGCGTTTCAGCTGGCAACCAAAGCCCTGCAGGATACTGATGCCAGAGTTGATGCAGATAAACCGGTAACCCCGGCGTTTATCTTTGCGGCTTTACTCTGGTATCCGGTAGAGCTTCGCAGTCAGGCACTGGTGACTGACGGTTTAAGTGAAATAGATGCGATGAACATTGCGATGACAGAAGTGCTGGATGACGTTACCCGCACTATTGCTATTCCTAAGCGTTTTACGCTGTCGATGCGTGATATCTGGGCCTTACAAAGCCGGCTGACTAAGCGCGCCGGCCGCCGGGCGTTTAAACTGTTAGAGCAGCCAAAGTTTCGCGGTGCCTTCGATTTCCTGCAGTTGCGCGCTCAGGCCCAAACTGACGACAACAGTTTAACGGAGCTGGCTGTATGGTGGGAACGCTTTCAGTTTGCTGATGAAAGCGGCCGCCTGGCGCTGATTAGCCAGCTAGGCAAAGAAGGCGTAGACAAAGGCCCACGGCGCCGGCGCAGCTATAAACGTAAACGCACGGCAGAATAATGGCTAAAGCGCGAGTCTATATTGGCCTGGGGGCCAACCTGAACCAACCGGTACAACAACTGCAGCAGGCTATTGAGGCGCTGCAGCAGCTACCGGACTCTGAGCTGATAGCAGTGTCTTCCTTATACGGTTCTAAACCGATGGGGCCACAGGATCAGCCCGACTACGTCAACGCCGTCGCCGCACTGGATACTGCGCTTGAAGCCGAAGCACTGCTGGACGCCCTGCAACATATTGAGCAAACACATGGCCGGCAGCGTAAAGCTGAACGCTGGGGCCCACGCACTCTGGATCTGGATATTTTGTTGTATGGCAGCCAGGTTATTAATAGCCAGCGTCTGACAGTACCGCACTATGGTATGCGCCAGCGCGAGTTTGTTCTGTATCCACTTTATGAAATTGCACCGCAACTACAGTTGCCCGACGGGGCTGTACTATCTTCTTTACTTGCGCAAGTTCCTCTAAATGGCTTGCAAAAACTTGCAGGCAGTTGCAGCTGACGGCACTTTGTGCCATCTTGCGCCACCTGCGTTAATGGTCGGATGAGATTAAAATGGCTAAGATCACCACTGCCGTATTACAGAAAATGAAACAACAGGGAAATAAAATCAGCATGCTGACAGCTTATGATGCCAGTTTCGCTAAATTATTTGCCGAGCAAGGTGTTGAGGTTCTATTAATCGGCGATTCTCTCGGTATGGTACTACAAGGCCATGACGATACATTACCGGTCACCGTCAGCGATATCGCCTACCATACCCGTGCTGTCCGTGCCGGCGCACCGGATGCTTTTGTGATTGCCGATATGCCATTTATGAGTTACGGCACGCTGGAACAGGCGCTAAACAATGTGGTACCGCTGATGCAGGCCGGTGCCAATATGGTGAAACTGGAAGGCGGAGATTTTCTGCTACCCACCGTGAAAGCCCTGACAGAACGTGGCGTGCCTGTTTGTGGCCATCTTGGTCTGACGCCACAGTCAGTACATATTTTTGGTGGCTATAAAGTTCAGGGCAAAACTGACGCTGCTGCCGATGCCATGGTTGAGCAGGCTCAGGCGCTGCAAGCGGCCGGCGCACAGCTGTTAGTGCTGGAATGTATTCCTACTTCACTGGCAAAACGCATAACAGAAGCACTGACGATTCCTGTAATTGGTATTGGCGCCGGTAATGTCACCGACGGTCAGGTGTTAGTCATGCATGATTTGTTAGGGATCAGCAGCGGCTATATTCCTAAGTTTTCGAAGAACTATCTGGCGCAAACCGGCGAGATCAGAAGTGCCATAGCGGCCTATGTCAGCGAAGTAAAAAGCCTGACTTTCCCAGCTAACGAACATAGCTTTTAATACCGATGAACTTAATTTCCAGTATCGACACACTTCGCCAGCAAATTAGTAGCTGGCGTCAAAACGGCCAGCGCATTGCCTTTGTGCCTACTATGGGCAACTTGCACAATGGTCACCTGCAACTGGTCGATGTAGCTAAAACACGCGCCGACAAAGTGATAGTCAGTATTTTTGTCAACCCGATGCAGTTTGGCAAGAACGAAGATTTAGCCAGCTACCCCCGCACGCTGGAAGCAGATTGCGCCGGTTTGAAGCAACATGGTACGGACGCCGTGTTTACCCCGACACCCGAAATGATGTATCCACGCGGTCTGGACGTTCAAACCTTTGTTGAAGTCCCCAAACTTGGCGATCTGCATTGTGGCGCCAGCCGTGCCGGGCACTTCAGAGGCGTGTCGACGATTGTTTGTAAACTGTTTAATCTGGTACAGCCTGATGTTGCCTGTTTTGGCCAGAAAGACTACCAGCAGCTGGCGATAATCCGCCAGATGGTGACCGACTTATCCTTACCGATTGAGATTGTTGGTGTGCCGACAGAACGTGCCAGCGATGGTCTGGCGCTGAGTTCACGCAATGGTTATTTAAACGCAGAGCAACGAGCGACAGCACCGCAACTTTACCGGCTTCTGCAGCAGCTGCGTAACGCCATTGTGGCCGGCAATCACGATTACCGGGCACTGGAACTTGAAACTAAACAACAACTGACACAAGCTGGCTTTATACCAGACTATATAGATATTTCAGACCGGCACGATTTAACGCTGGCCACTAAAGCAGAGCAGGATAAAGTCATTCTGGCAGCAGCCTGGCTGGGAACAACCCGTTTGATAGACAACCTCGAAGTGTAAAAAACCTGTAGCAGATCAATACCTGTCACGTTATGTGCCTATACTCTAGCCTTATTGGCAAAGGGAAGGCACAACATGCTCAAAGCGTTACTCGGCGTAGCCAGGCTAAATTTTCTTACATTAACAGTAATTTGCATTACATTGGCTGCCAGTTTCAGCTGGTACCGCCATGGTGCTTTTTCTGCCGGTTTATTTAGCCTGGTACTGCTGATGGCACTGGCAGCACACATCAGTGTCAATGCTTTCAATGAATACTTTGATTTTAAATCCGGCTTAGATTTTCTTACTAATAAAACCCCTTTCAGCGGTGGCAGTGGTAGCCTGATCAGCCAACCGTCTGCGGCTTCTGCTGCATTAGTGCTGGCCTGCAGTTGTCTGCTGCTAGTGATAATTTCCGGTTTATATTTAACCATACAGTTAGGCTGGTCCCTGCTGTTAGTTGGTATCCCCGGCGTACTGCTTATCTACGCCTACACCCAATATATCAATCGCTCGCCATTACTGTGTCTGCTGGCGCCGGGTGTCGGTTTTGGTTTTTTTATGACGCTTGGTGCAAGCTGGGTCTTTAGCGCCGAACTTAGTAGCGGTGCTGCGGTGCTGGCAGCAGTGATAACCTGCCTGGTCAGTAATCTGTTACTGCTGAATCAGTTTCCCGATGTCGATGCCGATCGTCAAGTGGGCCGGCGGCATTATCCTATTGTAATTGGTCGCCGGCGCAGTGCTGTCGTGTTTTCGCTACTACTACTGCTCAGCTATTTGTTGCTGCCGATAGCGGTAACAACCGGTTTACTGCCACCGCACTGTTTACTCGCGCTGCTAACACTGCCTTTGGCAGCTAAACTGTTGCCCAGTATTTTCCGCAACGCAGATACCCCCTCGAAGCTAACGCCTTATTTAGCGCTTAACGTAGCGTTAGTACACAGCTTGACGTTGCTGTTAGCTCTGGGCTTACTCTGGGCAGCACCGCTTAATGCATAAGGACAACTGATGCAGCAAATAGTAACGGACATTGTGATAGTCGGTGGCGGAGGTGCCGGTTTACGCGCTGCCATTGCTGCAGCTGAAGCTGCACCTGGGCTAAGTATTACTGTGCTGTCAAAAGTATACCCAATGCGCTCGCACACTGTGGCTGCCGAGGGCGGTGCTGCGGCAGTAACCTTAAGTAGCGACAGCACTGCTGCACATTTTGAGGATACTGTTAGCGGCGGTGACTGGCTGGCAGACCAACCGGTGGTAGAGTTTTTTGTTAAGCAGGCATACCGGGAACTCGTACAGCTGGAGCATTGGGGCTGTCCCTGGAGTCGCCGACAGGACGGCAATGTTACCGTGCGCCGTTTTGGTGGCATGAAAACCGAACGCACGTGGTTTGCCGCCGACAAAACTGGCTTTCATATTTTGCATACCTTATTTCAAACCAGCCTGAAATACCCTGCCATTAAGCGGCTGGATGAATTCTTTGTGCTGGATTTGTTACGGCAGGGCGATCAGGTAGTAGGTATAATAGCGCTGGCGCTCAATAGCGGTGAACTGGTGCAAGTTCAGGCTAAAAGTGTCATTTTTGCTACCGGCGGTGCCGGACGGGTTTTTCATTACAATACTAATGGAGGCATCGTTACCGGTGATGGCATGGCCCTGGCCTATCGCCACGGCGTGCAGCTGCGCGATATGGAGTTTGTACAATATCACCCCACCGGTTTGCCAGGCAGCGGCATTTTAATTACCGAAGCTTGCCGCGGCGAAGGTGCAGTATTACTGAACAAACACGGCAAACGGTATTTGCAAGACTATGGTCTGGGGCCGGAAACACCGTTAGGTCAGCCAAAAAATAAGCAAATGGAGCTGGGGCCGCGGGATAAACTATCACAGGCATTCTGGCACGAACTGCAAGCGGGACGCTGTGGCGATTATAACGGTCATGCTGTGGTGTATCTGGATTTACGCCACATAAGCCGAGCGCATTTGCTCCAGCGTCTGCCGTTTATCTGCGAGCTGGCAAAAGCCTATGTCAATATTGACCCCGCAACGTCGGCCATTCCAATCCGTCCGGCCGTGCATTACACCATGGGGGGTATTGCTACCGATATCAATTGCCAAACCACGCTGCCAGGTTTATATGCTGTGGGCGAATGCGCGTCGGTTGGCCTGCATGGCGCAAACCGGCTCGGCTCCAATTCATTATCTGAGTTGCTGGTATTTGGCCGCGTTGCAGGTGAGCAGGCAGCACGCTATGCCAGCCAATGCCCGCCAGTTGACAGCAAAGCGCTCAGTGTACAACGCGAAATGTCGCAGCGCTGGCTTAACCGTCGTTTTGGGACTAATGCCTCTGATTCAGTAGCAAAGTTAAGACAGGATATGACCCTAGCAATGGAGCAAGGCTGCGGTATTTACCGCACAAGTCAAGGCCTGCAGCACTGTCAGCAACAATTACAAGCTCTACAACAGCGTTATCAGCAGTTGAAAGTTACCGACCGCAGCAAGGTATTTAATGTTGAGCTGGTGCAATATCTGGAATTGGGTTTTAGCCTGGATGTCGCGCAAGCCATTTGCAGCGCAGCCATGGCACGCACCGAGTCACGTGGTGCGCATCAACGGTTAGACGAAGGGATGACAGCGCGCAACGACGCCGAATTCCTATGCCATTCTCAGCTGTCTTATAGGGCAAACAGTTTACCTCAGCTTAGTTGGCAAGCCGTAAAGATCAGTAGCCTACCGCCGGCTCAGCGCAGCTACAGTAGTGATAATGCCACTGCAGATAATAGTGCAGATCGTGCACAAGGAGCACAGCCATGACGGATTATCAACTGTTAGTGCAGCGCTATGATCCTGAGCATGACAGCGAGCCACGACAGCAGCGTTTTACTGTAGCTGGCGATCAAACTACTTCAGTGCTCGATGCGCTATTGGATATTCAGCAACAGCTGGACCCTACTCTGAGTCTGCGCTGGTCCTGCCGGATGGCCATTTGCGGCTCGTGCGGTGTAATGATTAATGGCATCCCCAAACTGGGCTGCAAAACTTTTTTGCGTGACTACCACTCAGACATCATTATCGAACCGTTGGCACACTTTGCTGTTGAAAAAGACCTGATTGTCGATATGGCACAATTTCTGGCGCACTTATCAGCCATCAAACCCTATCTGATTAATGGTTACAGTGGCACAGCACTACATAACCAAACACCGGCGCAACTGGCAAAGTATCAGAAGTTTTCTGATTGTATTAATTGCGGTCTTTGCTATTCAGCTTGCCCGCAGTTTGGTTTAAACCCGGACTTTCTGGGCCCTGCGGCCATTATGCTGGCACAGCGCTATAATCTTGATAGCCGCGACAACGGCAGAGCTACGCGTATGCCACAATTAAATGGTAAAAACGGTGCCTGGGGCTGCACCTTTGTCGGTTTTTGCTCAGATGTTTGCCCCAAGCAGCTCGACCCTGCGGCAGCTGTGAATCAAGCCAAAGTTGAATCGGCCAAAGATTTTATTATCAGTATGTTTAAACCTTGAGGACCCCGGCTATGAGTACGCCCGTTTCAGCGCGTAAACCTTATCAGCCAAAGCTTAACCGCAACTGGTGGCTGAAACATAACTATTACCGGTTTTATATGCTGCGCGAAGCCACTGTGCTACCGCTACTGTTTTTTATCGGCTGTTTACTGTATGGCCTGTATTGCCTGGCACAAAGCTCTGCGCACTGGGCGAGTTTTCAGTTGTTTATGCAGCAACGTTGGGTAATAGCGCTTAATCTGCTGGCCTTTGCTGCAAGTTTATTCCATGCCAAAACTTTTTTTGCATTGTTCCCGCGGGTAATGCCGCTGGCGCCAGCCAAGCTGATGATCGTTGGGCAATGGCTGGCAACACTGCTGGTCGCAGCAGGCTTGCTGATGCTATTCGGGGGCTGGTTATGAACACCCCCAAACGCTCAGAAGAACCTATCTGGTGGGCACTCTTTAGCGCAGGCGGTGTATGTTTTGCAGTATTTCTACCAGGGTTAATCCTGCTACTGGGAATCCTCTGGCCGCTCGGACTGCTTAATTCGCCTTTACAGCAATACGCTCAACTGCTGGCATTATTGCAAAGCGGCTACGGTTTAACCGGATTGGTTTTTACCTGTGCGGTAATCTGTTTACCGCTGTTTCATGCAGCACATCGCATTCACCATGGTTTACATGATCTAAAGCTTAGTTACTCCAGTGTAACTAAGCTATTGTGTTATGGTACAGCAGCTGCTCTGAGTGTGCTGGCAGTGTATTTAACCTTCCATCTGATATTAGCTGATTAAAAGCTGCCGCCGTTTTATCTCAGCCTGTCGCCAATCGGCAACATATTATCTAATTGATTTATAATAACAAAACACTTAACTCGTGTTAAGTGACGCCGATTTGCGACAATCACCCTTGGCTATTTCGCCTAATACCGCGACAAACAAGAGTAGCTTACTGTATTTTATTGCTTTTTAAATTCTGGCACGGCATCTGCAATTGCTATAACAAGATTGCAAGAAAAGCCGGAGACGGAAAATGAAAAAAATCTTTATCACTGCCTTGTTACTACTCAGCGCCAATCTGGTACTGGCCAACGAATTTCGTAATAAAGTGCATCAGCAAGAACTGCCGCAAACTGCAATATTGTCTCAGGCAGAATTAGCTGCTCAGGCAGAACTTAATGCAGCGTTATCCGCCAGTACAGAATTGCGTTAAAGAATTATCGTGAGAAAGAGTATGGGTGGCGAGCCACCCAGTTAACTAAACACCGGCTCTGAATTTAGCCGCATCGATAATAGCCCACAAATGTGCGATGGCGGCAACGATTGCCGGCACTACCAAAAACCACATGGCATAACCTGCGGCACACACCACGAAAAATAGAATCGCAGCTAAGATACGGCCCTGCACCAGTTGCCCTAAGCCCGGAATAAACACATTACACAAAGCGGCAATAACATTGCCCCCTGAGCCCTGACCTGCCATAAGCTTTCCTCCATTAATATTTCTTAGAATTAATTGTCAGTATTGTAAGCACGTTATTTACTGCTTTAACGTTGCAACAAACTGCTCTGACTGTGCAATAGCTTTATTCATTTCGGCGATAAGAAGGTTAATGTCTTTCTGCACGGAATTAAACTCCCCTTTTAACGCCCCTATCGCTTTGGCATTAAGGTTATGTTTTAAATACAGAGCATTATCTTTAAGTGATGACAACACAGGTTGCATCGTCTGCTCTGCCCGGCGCATCGTTTTTAGCAGGCTGGCATATTGCCGTTTGGTTTCGGCAAGCTTTTTGGTGCTGTCTTGCTGTAGCTTAGCATTACTGTATTGCTCCAGCTCATCCTCCCACTCATCAAACAACGCATCAGCCACAGCCTCAATGCTATCAATGCGGGCGCTAACATCTTCAGCGGCTTTGCTACAAGCCTGATATTCGCTATCAGTCGCTTCGTACATACGCTGTAAATCGCCGCCGTCAAATTTGATCAGGCTGCTAAACTGCTCCAGTGCCGACTTAAACTGCTGCTGGGCATCCTGTTGCGATTGCTGGGCTTCTTCTACCCGGTCAACAAGAATGTCACGTTTATGTACGCCAACTTTCTCCATTGCCGAATAGTAAGCGCTTTGACAAGCGGTTAATGCCAGCAGTAAAGGCAGGGTAAACAGGAGATTACGCATAAAAACAGGCCGTTGTTGTTACAGTATGCACCGATAATAGCCTGTTACAGCATGCAGGACAAACTACTCTATATCAGATCTTTAGCCAGTTGCAGCAACTTGGGGTAGAACTCTTTATCCAGTTGCGCTATCTGGTCTTGCTCAACCAATACATCGTGCAGAATTTGCTCTGTTGTCAGCGGGTTAGCAAGTACGACTCTGAATACTATCGTTTCCTGCCGGTTGTAGCGTGCGGGTGTCAGGCGGGTACGGGACACGAAAGATTTACCCTCTTCGCGCTGGCGTTTCTGGATAAACTTGGTCAGGCCATTTAGCAATTCGTTAAAACGCTGCAGTTGCTCAGCATCAGCACCCGCCATCGCTTTTTGCACCTGAGCTGGAACGTAGCGGTATGTCAGTAAACACAGCTCTGGTTCAGTGATCAGCTCAAAATCGATATTGTGGGCGATTAGCGTGGCAAAATAGCGGGCTTTTTCCAGGCTGCGGTTAATCAGAATTTCATAGCCGTCACGGCCGATAACCTGTAAACATGCGTGCACCAGCATTGCCATACCCGGGCGTGATCCCTCCAGCGTCTGGCTGCCTAAATCTTTTGAACCTTTACGCAGAATGTACTCGGCGTGGTGTTCAATTACATGCGCTGCTGATGGGTGTTTAAATACCACCATCCCCGCGCCCATAGGCACATACATTTGTTTGTGGGCATCGATAGTAACGGAGTCGGCGCGCTCTATACCACTTAG
>NZ_DATCSY010000101.1:0-35751 GCF_036568245.1 Rheinheimera sp.
GATAGTTTAGGCTTTATCACCGATGTGCCGTCAAACACAGCAAAACAACTCAGAGATGGTATTAATTCCCGTCTTAAGCCGGTATCACGTAAGCCCTGCTATAGCTCTGTAGCAGAGGCTGCAGCAGCCAGACAACGCCAAAGCGATTTTGGTATCAGTGAAGCCTTACTGCTGGCAGAGCGCGGCACAATACAAACTGCGGCCGGATGGACATGGCGTGCAGATATGCGCCTGCGCCATAGTTCAGTATATCGCTTATCACCAGCTCAAGCTGAAGCGCTGATGCGTGCTGTGCAGTGCCCTGTGCTGGCGGTGATCGCAGAAGACGGAATGATAACTGAGCGAGCGTCACACGCTGCGGGTTGTTTTGCTAATCTGCGGCGGGTAAACGTTAAAGGTGGACATCACTGCCATATGACTCAGCCAGAGGCAGTCGCACTGGCAATACATCACTTCTTGCAGGCATAAAAAAACCGCAGCACGCTGCGGTTTTTGCTTGCTCAATCAACTTAACCTTTCAGTACTGTTGCCACTGACCTGGCAAAGTAATCAATATTGCTATGGTTTAGCCCGGCAATGCTGACACGGCTGGAATCTACCATATAAATACTAAACTCATTGCGCAGACGGGCAATTTGCTCTTTATTAATACCGAGGAAGCTGAACATACCGTGCTGACGCGTGATAAAGCTGAAATCCTGCGTCACGCCTTCACCAGCCAGTTTATCAATAATCAACTGACGGTAGTTGTTGATACGATTGCGCATTTCGGCAAGTTCCTGATGCCATAACGCCGTAAGCTCTGTACTGTCCAGAATACTGGCGACAATGATAGCGCCATGTGCCGGTGGCATTGAATAGATGCTGCGTACCACGCTTAACAGGTTGACCCGGGCGATATCACTGATTTTGCTGTCTGCCGACACTACAGACACCGCGCCAATACGCTCTCTGTATAAGCCAAAGTTCTTTGAGCAAGAACTGCATAACAGCATTTCTTCAACGTGATCTGCCAGATAACGCAAGCCTTTGGCATCTTCATCCAGCCCGGTGCCGAACCCCTGATATGCCATATCGACCAGCGGGGTAAAACCACGCTCCTTTGCCAGTTCAGCAAAACGCTGCCACTGGGCAAAGGTTAAATCCATGCCGCTTGGGTTATGGCAGCAGGCGTGCACTAATACAACGTCGCCTGCAGGCACTGTTGCCAGATCAGCAAACATACCCTCTTCATTCAGGCCTTTGGTGCTGTAGTCGTAGTAAGTGTACTCTTTAACGTTCAGACCAGCCGCTTTGAACATTGAAATATGATTAGCCCAGGTTGGACTGGTTACCCAGATGGTGGCATTAGGGTTAGCTTTTTTAATAAACTCTGCCGCTACGCGCAGCGCACCGGTACCACCGGGTGTATGTGCAGTCGTAACACGGTTAGCCAGCAACACTTTATGGCCCTGACCAAAAGCTAGTTTCTCAATATGGCTGTTAAAGCCCAGGTCCCCTGCCATGCCAATATAGGTTTTACTGTCTTCATTTTTCAGCCGCAGTGCTTCAGCTTCTTTCACGCATTTTAATACTGCGGTGTGGCCTTGCTCATCTTTATAAACACCAACACCGAGATCGACCTTATTTGGGTTAGGATCGTCTTTGTACGCCGCCATTAAGCCTAAGATGGGATCTGTGGCCACCGGTTGTAACTGAGCAAACATAGTGTTCTACCTGATTAAAGTTGCATGAAAAACTGCGCTTAAGGCAAATAAGCCGGTATGGTTAAACATACCGCTACCAGCAATGCCATCGCATCAGCAGTAAAAACGTTCTTATTAAAATCTTCTGCATCGACAATGCCGATTATTTTGCCTGATTGATTATACAGAGGCAAACACGCTTCAGCCTGTACTTTGGGATCACAGGTGTAATACTCACCACCGGTGCCCAAATAAGCGGCGACATCATTGATAACTTTAGCTTTGCCGCTTAAACCAACGGTACTGTTGTTGCTGATTTTGGCAAACTCGCTGTTCAGCGGGAACTCGGCGCGTGATGCAGCACCGTAATATGCGAGTTTAACTAATACCTGTTCCCCCGCAACATTGCTGCGCGCCTGATAAATACCAAACCAGTCAAGCGCTGAATGCTGCTGATAAAACGCCACTATAGCACTGAGCTTTTGCAGCGCCTGTTCATTAGCAGCAGTTTGCCCGCCCAGTATCGCACTCAGATCATAAGGCTCATCAGCTAACTGACCAAACAACGAGCAAGCGCCACCTTCGCCAAGCTCCGGCACCTGATATTGCCATTTTATCTCTGGTACTGGCTCAGTGGCGATAAACTGCCGCAGCTGCGCCTGAAACTGTGCAACTTTGGCGCTGATATCACCAAACTGCGGAGCTAAACCAGAATCGCGAAGATAATCGGACACCGACAACGTAACAGACATTTAAATAGCCATCCAGATTTCCAAAATTGAGCAACATTCTATCAGAAGTGATTAAAAAGCCAAGCCAGCACCGCATTACAAACAGAAATTGTTGCCGCTCTGGCACTGGATGTTTAAGCTGACAACATTGTAAAGCAAGCACTACTGATATGGTTATGGCATCAAACAAAATTTCACTCGCTGACTGGCAGGCAAAAATGAACCCGGGCGCCAGCACTGCAGCACCAACCGGCGACAATCTGGTTTACAGCACTGAATCTGGCCGTATAGACAATAAACCGCAGGTAAAAGCCGTTGCTGAAGCTTACGCCGACGGCGCTGTGCGTATACGGCGCGAAACCAAAGGTCGCGGCGGTAAGGCCGTGCTGACGATAAGCGGTATTGCCAAACCCGACGATGAGTTAGCCGCGCTGGCCGCCAAGCTGAAAAAGAAATGTGCGTGCGGCGGTGCAGTCAAGGATGGCGTGATTGAAATACAGGGGGATAAGCGCGAGCTGGTAGAGCAGCTGCTGCAAGCCGAGGGTTATAAAACTAAATGGGCCGGTGGCTAATTAGCTTCACCACCGGTAGTAACACATCGAGCTGATTCACTCACGCCGACACGCCGTAAACCCATCCCTGGGGGCTCGTTTATGAACTTCATCCGTGAAGTTCACCACCCTGGCCAGCGGAGCTGTTCAAATTCGTTCCTGACGAATTTGTCCGCCCATCCGGGGCTTCAACGGTCAGCTTAGAGTAAATCAGCTCTCGCTTCGCTACTGCATTTGAAATTCAGTTTGCGGACTCACGATTATACGGCTTGCCAAAAACCCCGTTAAAGAAGCTTTGTTTTAACCAGTAAGGCCGCTGCCCGGTGTTAGCAATATCCAGTGCAATATTGTAATTAATATTGGCAAACACTGCGCCTGCATCGTAACGGATAGCACCGTAATCTTTAATCAGGCTTGGAATATCATCCGATGGCTTATGGTAATGTTTAGCAAAAAAGCTGCCCCAGATTTTGCCACCATCTTGCGATGGGTCCTGTGACTTAAAGCCGGTCATTAAAAACACCGCCGGTACACCTTTTTTCACCAGCGTATAGTGATCTGAGCGGGTAAAAATAGCCTGCTCCGGCATTGGATCCGGGCTTAGCGCTATGCCTTCTTTTGCAGCAGCGCGCTCTACCACTTTGCCAAGTGACGAATGGTTGGCACCAAATGCCACCATATCTGCAAACGGATATAACAGCACTGGCATATCCAGATTCACATTCGCGACCAGCTTATCAATTGGCTTTGTCGGGTTATTAGCAAAATAATCAGCGCCCAGCAGGCCTTTTTCTTCGCCTGTTACCACCACAAATAAAACAGAGCGCTTCGGCGCCTGTGGCAGCGCAGCAAATAAACGGGCGGTTTCCAGCAGAATAGACACACCGGCCGCATTATCCATAGCACCGTTGTTAATCTTATCGTCGGTGCGTAAATCATTGGCCAGACCAATATGATCAGAGTGCGCAGTGATCACCACATACTCGTCTTTCAACACCGGATCAGAGCCTGGTAGCATGGCGATAACGTTAGGGCTGGAGATTTGCTCGTGCGTTGAGCGCCGGCTTAACGATGCCGATACGCCCAATTCAAACCCTACCGGGTTTTGTTTATTCTCCAGCTGGGCAAAGATATCCGCCAGCGACTGCGGGGCTTTAGCAAACAGGGACGCAGCAGCATCAGGGTGCACATAAGCGCCGGCTTTTAAATCAGGGTAGCTGTCAGCCGGTGTACCGTCTGCCTGCAGCCACTCCATGCTGGGGGCGTTTAAGTACAGCAAGCTGGTAGCATACGGCCGGGTTTTCTCCTGTTTAGGTGTGTGGATGGTGACAATACCCACAGCGCCACGTTCAGCGGCCAGTTTCGTTTTCAGGCTGTTCAGATGCGCCGCTTCCTCACTTGGCAGGCTGTCTGGCCGGCCCGCCAGCAACACCACTATTTTGCCTTTTACATCCAGGTTAGCATAATCATCCAGCGCAAACTCTTTTGATACCAAACCATAACCGGCAAACACCAGCGGCGCGGTAACATCTGTCTGTTGATATTGCATGCTGGGGCCGGTAAAGAACGCTTTCGGGTAACTGAGTTCAGTATTTTTGCCATCAACATGCAGCGTGAAACTGGCGCTATCCTGTGCTAAACGCGCTTTGCGCAGCGGCACGCGCTGAAAGTAACTGCCGTTTTCCCCCGCAGGCAACAAACCTAATGCCTGTAACTGAGTTGCTATATATAACGACGCAATTTCATGTTCTTTACTGCCGGTTTCGCGGCCAGCCAATTCATCAGCAGCCAGAAACTGCATATGGGCCTCTATGGCTTTAGCACTGGCGGCAGGCTGGACAGCAGCAGTCTTTGACGCCGTACTGCTGACACAACCGCTAACGGCACTTAGTGCCAGTGCAGCAACGATCAATTTGAATTTCATCTTATTTCCTTAAAACAGCAGTGCCAGCAAAGGCTGGCACTGAAATTACTTACCCGGTGACATATCAGTTGATACGTTGCCGATACTTATCATGCAGTTGTTTATGGCGGTTATTCAGATCGACTGCCCTGCCATCTATCCACAGATGCGTAACCTTGTGGCCAAGATAATCAAAAATATCGCCGTCTGATACAACCAGGCTGGCTGCTTTGCCTACCTCAATGCTGCCGATTGTACCGGCAACTCCGGCAATTTGCGCAGCATTAATAGTAACAGAACGTAACGCCTGCTCCGGGGTTAAGCCGTAACTAATCGCCTGCCCTGCCGCAAACACCAGGTTGCGGGTATCCCAGTAGCCATCCAGTGAAAGGGCATACTGCACACCAGCATCCTGTAACACTTTAGGGGTAATAAACGCCTGACGGAAATTTTCATCTACCCTGGTCGGTAAACCATAAGGCGCGGTATAAATCACCGCGACGTTCGCTGCGGCCAGTTCGTCGGCCATACGCCAGCTGTCGCGGCCGCCAACAATCGTTAGTTTCAGACCATACTGTTTAGCCAGTAACATCGCCTGACGGATTTGCCGCTCATCGTCTGCATGGACAAACAATGGCCGTTCACCTTTAAACACCGGCAGCATCTGGTGCCAGCGCGAGTCTATGCCATGGTTTAACCCGGCTTGCTCTGCATCATAGTAAGCTTTGGCATCTTTAAAGTGTTGCTGCAAAGCATCTAGCTGTTCGGCATTAGCTTTACGCACTTCATCAGCCGGCTTAGGGTTCCAGCGCGAGCCCAGTGTACTGGCATTAGGCCAGCGTACATGCAAGCCGGTGGCATCAGCCACTACCGCATCCTGGTAATTCCAGGCGTCCAGTTGCATCAGGCTGGATTGTCCCATCAGCATACTACCGGACGGATATACCATGGCATAAGCAAAACCATTGCTACGGATAGTTGGGATCACTTCAGAATCGGCGTTGTAAGCGACTTTAGCCCTGATATCCGGGTTAGTCTGCGTCACTTCAGTCGAGTCATCTGTTGAACGCACGGCTTCAATTTCAATTAAACCCAGCTGATTAGCCAGCGCAATTAAGCCGGGGTAAAGATGTTTACCATCAAGTGCCATCACTGTTGCACCTTCTGGTGCAGCTAAATCTTTGCCGATAGCCGCAATCTTGCCATCAGCAATCAACACATCAGTGTCGGTGCTTACGCCCGATGTTACACTGTGTACCGTAAGGCCAGTCAGCAGCACGGGTGTGGCAGCCGCTTTGCCCGGCACTATGTCGTGCGCCATAACCTGGCCTGCAGCCAGGCTGCCAGTCAGAGCAACAAACAAACTTAAACAGGTTTTAGATAGTTTCATGCTGCTGCTCCTTAATGTGAATGGTTGTGAAGATGTAAATGGTTGCTGATTTGCCACCAATCGCCCTGATCTTCACAGTGCCACTCGGGTTCATCCTGCTTGTAGCCACCTTTGTCGCCGGCTTTAGCATCATCATCAGCCTGCAATACTTTCTGGATCAGGGCGGCTCTCTCAGCTTCAAGCTGCTGCTGTAATTGTTTATCGGTGTCAATATCAAAGTACTTGGTACCGGCAATCCAGGTTTGCTGCGCCTGACTGTATACCGATAACGGGTTGGTATTCCACAGTACAAAATCGGCCTGCTTGCCCACTTTAATTGAACCGGTAACGCTGTCTATTTTCAGCTGTTTAGCCGGGTTAATGGTGACCATTTTCAGTGCATCATGCTGGCTCATACCGCAGTACATTACCGACTTTGCCGCTTCCTGATTCAGGCGACGCTGTAAGCCGGCATCATCCGAGTTAATACTGACCAGCATACCCTGCTCAGCCATCAGGCAGGCATTAGTCGGTATGGCATCCTGTACTTCCATTTTATAAGCCCACCAATCAGCAAAAGTCGAAGCACTGGCACCGTGCGCCAGCATTTCTTTTGATGTTTTATAGCCTTCAAGAATGTGGGTAAAGGTAGTGATGTTAAAACCCATTTCATCGGCCAGCTCAATCAGCATCAGAATTTCAGAAGCAACGTAAGAGTGCGTGTGGATAAAACGCTGCTTATCCAGAATTTCAACCAGCGCCTGCAGACGATAATCAATACGCGGTGGGGCAACATCTTCGCGCTGACGTTTCGACAGCTTGTTATAGGCCGCTAATTTGGTTTTATATTCTTTTGCCGCCTGAAAAGCGTCACGAATAGTGGTTTCAACACCGATACGGGTTTGCGGATAACGTGACGTAAAAGCATCGCCCCAGTTAGACTGCTTAACGTTTTCACCTAACGCAAATTTAATGCTTGGCGGTGCCGCCTTCATTTTTAAGCCTTCAGCCGTTTCGCCCCAACGGAACTGAATAACCTGCGCCTGGCCGCCAATAGGGTTCGCACTGCCGTGCAATAACTGCGCTGTGGTTGTACCACCTGCCAGACCGCGGTACAGATTGATATCTTCAGGATTGATCACATCACCGATACGCACTTCAGATGTGACAGCCGCTGTACCCTCGTTAACACCCGCTTCAATGGCAACATGTGAGTGCTCATCGATGATACCCGGTGTTAAATGCATACCTGTGGCGTCAATTACCGTAAAACCAGACGGCGTGCTGAGGTTCTTGCCAATTTTGTCAAACTTACCGTTACGGACAATAACATCTGTCTGCTCCAGCATACCGTCTTGCTCTGCCGTCCAGACTGTTGCATTTTTTATATGCACATTCTGCTGTTTAGCCAGCTGTGGCAAGCCATAAGCGCGGTTGGGAAAGGTCACTTTAGACAACATAGTACCCGGGGTACCCTGCGCCTTTTTCGTATCTTGCTTCGCGCTCTGAGCGGCGGTTTGCTGGTTAGCACTGACGCTTTCAATGCTGGTTGCCAGTTGCCACTTACCCGTTAACAGCTTATCGCTTAGCTGACCGCTGAATTGTGCAACCTGCTCACTGCCGGTTAAGGTCTTCAGCATCAGGTTAAACTGCAGTTGTTGTTGCTGCGTTTTCACATCAGTCAGTTTCACAGCTTTGGCATCGGCTGAGGCATCAGCGGCTTTCGCAGAACCGGATAATTTATCAGCCGCGCCAGACAGAGTTATAGTTATCGCCTTACCTGCCACAGTAAGCTGATAGTCACCGGCAAAATTGACCGGGTTCAGTGTGCCGACATTATGTTGCTGGCCGCGGATCCAAGTTGCCACTATATTGCCGTCAGCAAATAAATCACCGTCTGCCAGTACAATATCGGCCTGATAGCCCGGTGCAATTTTACCCAACCGATCTGCAACACCGGCCAAACGTGCAGGCTCTGTCGTCAGTGCCGCCAGCGCTTTGTCTGTCGTTAAGCCCTGTTTTACCGCCTTACGCAGATTGGGCCAGAATTGTTTTAACTCTTTTAAGCGGTAAGTTGTCAGCGCAAAAGGTACGCCAGCCTGCGCCAGCGCTGCGGCATTGGCCGGCGCGCGCTCCCAGTGCCGTAAATCGGCAAGGCTGACATCCAGCTGGTCAGCAACCTGCCCGACTTCAGGCGCCGCCGGGAAATTCAGTGGCAGGATAAGGCTGCGGCCACTGGCTTTAATATCCGCCAGCCGCACATATTCGTAGCCGGAACCCACCATAGCCACATTGTTCAACTTAAACTCATTAAACAGCTGATCGGCGCGCAATAATGAGCGATCATCATTTGTTTCAAACACTACGCCGGCTTGTGCAATGTCAGTAATGCTTGCAAGAGCGGCATTGAACTCTACCGGCTCGTTGAAATAGCGTACATCGGTTTTGCCGTATGCATTGTTATACCAGTTGGCATCGCTTAACGTCTGACGGATAAGCGCTATGCTGCCCATCAGTGATGACGGGTAACTTTGTTTTGAGGTGCCTTTATCAAACGCCATAAACTGTGGGCCTTTGGCTTTTAATACCAGTTCGTTAGCTAAACCATCGCCTAACGAGCTGACAAATGCCTGACCGCGGAAAATGCCGTCAAAACGGGCAGATTGTGCTGCAGTAAAACCCAGTTTACGCATTTGCTCTGCCGTTTTACTGTCTGGCTGAAACTCTGCCACCCAGTCTTTTTCAGCGTGAATAGCGGCATTACTGGCATTGCCACCTTTACGTTCATTAGTATAAACCGGCGCATCACGGTAGCTGCCGCGCTTGGCTTTCTCTGCAGAGGGAATACCATATTGCGTGTAGGGGTCAATAAAACCGGGATACAGGGTATAGCGGCTGGCATCAATCTGCTGGTAGCCCGCCGGTACCGTCACTTTAGTGCCCACAGCACTGATACGACCATCCGCAATCAATACCGTTGCCTTTTCCAGCTTTTTACCAGGCTCGGTATAGACGGTTGCACCGGTCAGGGCGACCAGGTTAGGGGTTTTATCAATAATGCCTTGTATCGGTGTGGTCTGATCGGCGTGACTGCTGCCGGCAAAAGTAGCCAGCAGCGCAGCGCTTAGCAGCGACAAACGCTCTGAGGTCATAACATGTTCCTGAATTAAGAATTAACTGTTAATTACATAGTTCAGGCGGCCAAGCTCCTGCTCGGCCAGCGGCATACTAAAGTAATACCCCTGAACCTGGTAGCAAGCATTTTTTCTTAAGAATTCAACCTGTTCGGCAGTTTCTACCCCTTCAGCTACCACACGCAGATTCATCTTCTGCGCCATAGCAATGATCGCAGCAACAATATCCATGTCGTTACGATCATCCGGGATATCTTTGACGAACGAGCGATCTATTTTCAGCTCGTCTACCGGAAAACGCTTTAAATAACTAAGCGAAGAATAGCCTGTACCAAAGTCATCGATAGATAAAGACACGCCAAGACGTTTTAACTGATTTAACTGGTTAATAGCCGCATCGGTATCCCCCATCAGCATACTTTCGGTAATTTCGAAAATAACACTGCCAGGGTTGGCTCCGGTTCGCTGCAGAATACGGGCAACAATTTCCGGCAGATTATCATCTTTAAACTGACGCACTGACAGATTAATTGACAATGACACGTTGTACCCCCGGCTGTGCTGGCGCGACAGAAAACGGCAGGCTTCCCAGATAATCCATTCACCAATCTGCACGATTAAGCCGGTGCTTTCTGCCACAGCAATAAAGCGCAGTGGCGGAACCAGAGTGTTGTCCGGCCGTAACCAGCGCAACAGGGTTTCGTAGCCGATAATCGTATTATCGCGAATATCGATTTTTGGCTGATAGTACAATAAAAACTGGTGCTCGCGGATGGCTTCGCGCAGCTGGTTTTCAATCAGCAGACGCTCATTTGCGGCCTCATTCAGATCAGGACTGAAGAAATGGAAGGTATTCTTACCTCTGGCTTTAGCTTCATACATCGCCAAATCCGCATGCTTTAACAGCAGCTCTTCTTCTGATGCATCCTCGGGAGCGACTGTGATACCGATACTGGCGCTTATCGATACTTCCTGGTTGCCCAGCTTCACCGGCGCTGCAAATGCCTGCTGTAGATTAGTCGCAATCGCCGACGCCTGAGAGCGATCTTTAATGCCGCTGAGAATAACGGCAAATTCATCGCCGCCCAGACGCGCTATAGTATCTTCCTCCCGCAACCGGCTAATCAGGCGCTTGGAGACTTCTTTTAGCAGTTCATCGCCGGCATCATGCCCCAGCGTATCATTGATCCGTTTAAATTCATCCAGGTCGAAATACAGCAAAGCAAAGTTATAGTAACCTCGATGAGACATCGCAATAGCTTTTCGTAGCTGGTCACGAAAGTAACTGCGGTTAGCCAAACCGGTCAGCACATCGTAGTATGCCAGTTGCTCCATTTTTTTCTGGCTTTGTTTGATAAATGAGATGTCCTGCATCGCACAGACGTAATTGGTTATACCACCTTTGTCATCGCGAATTGGGGCAATCGCCAGCGATACCCACAGCTGATGTTGCTGATGCTGTAGCAGCATGTCTCCCCGCCAGTGATGCCGCTCAGCCAGCGTTTGCACAATTTCTTCACCAACATGATGCATTTCTTCAGCAAACAGGCTGTTGAGCGGCTGACGCAAATGGTCATCGCTGCCGCCTAACATTTCCATCAGAAACGGATTGATATACTCAATGCTCAGGAACTGGTCTGTCAGTACAATGCCGGAACTGGAAAAAGATACCGCTTTACTCAGTTTACGGGCAGAGCGCTCTGCGGCTTCCTTCTCTTCAATACGTTCATTCAGGCCACTGACCAAATCAGAGATCTCTTCTGACATACGGCCAAACGCCTGATTGAGCATACCTATTTCATCTTGCTTGTTGTCCAGCAAAACATGTTGCAAGTCGCCGCGTGACAGGCGGTTTATTGCCGCTGACAGCCGGTTTAACCGTTTCAGAATAAACTGATATATCACCAGTTGCAGCAGCAACGAGACAAGTAATGCCACCAGCAAAAACGTCACCAGTAACTTGCTGCGAAATTCATCCAGTGCCGTCAGTACCCTGGATTTCTCTGCATAGACAGCAACGTGCCAGTTAAGCCGGCTGACCGGTGCAGAAGAGATAAGATAGTCAGAGACAATGTCTGTCGCAGCTTTCACGGTGCCATTTTGCGCAGCCACGGCAGCAGCATAATGCTGCAGAGCCTGATTACCTGGCTTAACGCCGGCGTAAAGGGTGTTCATCGCCGGAATATCGGTTGGCTTGTGCTGTTGGGTACCAAACACCATGCCCTGGTCATCAAATAAAAACGCGCTGCCCTGCAGCACATTATCGGCCATTGGCAGCTTTTCCAGGATGTCATCAAGAACGTAGTCCGAACCGGTTATACCAATAAACTCATCATTGATATACACCGGTATAATCAGGCTGGTCATCCATTTTTGCCAGATATCGTCATAATATACCGGCGTCCAGCGCGGCTGACGGGCCGGATTTTGTTCCGGTGTGGCAATCTGATAAAACAGATCGTTTTGAAAATTATGTGAAACCTCTACCTGCATCGCCCAATCAGCCGGCGAAATCCGGATAAACTGCTCTTTGGCAATAAAGTAGAAATTAAAAAAGTCATGCAACATCAGTGGCGATAACTGTTGCCAAATCAGCGCTGTACGTTCAAACATCGCGGCGGTGCGCGTCGAGTAAGCGTCGGCAGCAATAAAAGCACCGGAAAAGTCATCCTGCTTCCGGATACTGCCATCAGCCAACGCTGTCAGACTTTTATTGCTATTGAGCCGCTGTAAGCCAAGCGTGCGCGCCACAACCTGGTTAGCCGATATCGCTTTTTGCTCTTTTTGTAAAACATCATGATCAAGCTGACGGGCGTAGCGCGTAGCCTGTTGCTTAATCACCAGTTGCTGTTGATCCAGTGTAATGCGTTCCTGCAGGCTCAAAACAACATAGCCCACAGTAAAGCCGGCAATGACAATAGCCAGAAAAACCACCAGTGCGAACTTGCGCCCCAGCGAATCCATGCCTTGTGGTTTAACTAAATTAACGTCCTTCACTCACTCTGCCTGATTACTAAAACTATATGATTATTGGCAAGATATCGCTTTCTGTTAAGATACGACTTCATCATTATTGCATGTAAATTCATCAAAAGAGAACGATACAATGAAAAAACCCCTGCTCGCCGCTTTATTGTTGTCACTGACATCTGCTGCTTATGCCGGCAGCGCCTTTACTGATGCCAAAGACAGTATTACCTACCGTCAGGCCGCTTTTCAGATGATCCGTCATAACATGGCTGATATCTCAGATATGCTAAAAGGTGACGTCAGCTACGATGCAGCGCGCGCCAGCAAACGTGCAACAGCGCTGGCAACCCTGACCACTCTGCCATGGGAAGCTTTTAGTGTGCCAGGTGCCGAGCAAGGTGGTGGTGATGCTAAAGCGGCAATATGGAAAAACCTGCAGGATTTTAATAGCCGTGGTGAAAAGCTGGCAGCTGACGCCAAGGCGTTACAGCTGGCGGCAGACAGTGGCGATCAGGCCGCTTTGCGCAAGGCCTTTGGCACCTTCGCCCGTAACTGCAAAGCCTGTCACGACGATTATAAAAACTAAGCTTCTAAGCCCCCGGTGCTGCTGCTCACAGCAGCGCCAATAGTGCCAAGCCCTGCCACCACAGCAATACAGCCAGCACAGCGGCAAACACAATAAAAAATACACTGCTGTTGCGAAACTGCAGCTTCTGTTGTGGTTTAACCGTATCTTTGCCTGTTAGCATCACTGCCAGCACATTATGCAGCCGCACACTGTGCCACAGGGCCGCGACAATATGCACAGCAATGGCCGCCAGCAGAATATTAATATTAATGCTGTGAATATCAGACGCTATCTCCACCCAGCTACCGGGTAAAATGCTAACCAGGGGCCCATCACTGAGATAGCTGTTATCAAACGTTGCTAACCCGGTGACTAACTGAATGCTAATAAGTAGCAGCAGTAACACTATCATATAAAACGACGCCGGATTGTGGCCGGCCACCGCAACCGGGTGCCGTAAATAGCGTATGGCAGCAACCGGTGTTGCAGCAAAGCGGCTAAAGCGGGAACTTTCACTGCCAATAACACCCCATATCAGGCGGGCAACAACCAGCGCAACTAAGGTGTAGGCCAGCAACTGATGCTGGGCCATCAAGCCTTCTTCACCGGTATACCAGAGTGCTGCAATCAACAAGACCTGGCTCCAGTGGAAAAAACGGACAGCGACGTCCCATACTTTTACTTTCTGTGACATTGTGTCTGGTCTCCGTTATGCTAAGTTTTTGATTTTATACCAGAGAAGAGCAAAGATGAATTGGTGGAAATGGCTGCTTAGCGCCTTAATATTGCTGCTGACCTTATCGGCTGCGGCTATTTATTCCCTGCTGTACCTCAGTTTGCCGGATTATAACGGCGCGCTTAGCAGCAGTATAAATAACACTGCCCGGCTGGAGCGCGATACGCTTGGCTACCTTAGTGTGCATGCCGCCAACCGCAATGATGCAGCTTTTGCACTGGGTTTTGCCCATGCACAGGAACGCTTTTTTCAGATGGATATTTTAAGGCGCAATGCCGCAGGCGAATTAGCTGAATTATTTGGTGAGCGCGCGTTAAATGCCGATAAAAATCTGCGTAAACATCGCTTTCGCCAGCGCGCCCGTCAGGCATTAGCCACGCTGCCTGAACCCGAGCATCGTTTGCTGTCAGACTACAGCCGGGGTGTTAATGAAGGTCTGAGTGCACTGTCGCTGAAACCTTTTGAATACCTGCTGCTGGGCCAAAGCCCTGCCAGTTGGCAAGACGAAGATTCCTTTTTGGTCATTTACTCAATGTATCTGGATTTACAAAGTAAGCTGGGCCGCGACGACTACGCAATGACAGTACTCAAGCAAGCACTGCCCGGCGACTGGTATCAGTTTCTACAGCAGCATTCCGATGTCTGGCAGGCTGCCCTCGATGGTAGCCGGATTGAGCCGGTTAAGATGCCTGAATCTGACTACCCGCCACTATTGCGCCAACCAGACATGGTCTGTAATAACTGTACGTTAATGGACAGCGCGGATATTGGCAGCAATAACTTTGCCGTTGCCGGCAGTTTAACGTCGCATGGCAGCGCCATTCTGGCTGACGATATGCATTTAGGGATCCGCGTACCAGGCACCTGGTACAAGGCTCAGCTTAACTGGCGCGAGAATGGCAGCATGCAAACCGTCACCGGCCTGACATTGCCTGGCACACCGGCCGTTGTCGCCGGTTCAAATGGCGCGCTGGCCTGGGGCTTTACCAACAGCACTGCCGACTGGCATGATCTTGTCGCGCTGACATTATCCGAAGATGGTAAGCGCTACCTTACTCCTGAAGGCTACAAGCCGCTGATCAACGTGTATGAAACCATTAAAATTGCCGGTCAGGCGGATCAAACCATTGAACTGACAGAAACTCATTGGGGCCCGGTGGTGCAATTCGGCGACAGCCCGCTTTATGCGCTGCGCTGGGTTGCGTATGACGATATTGCGGTGAATTTTCGTTTAATGCAGCTGGAGCAAACCCTTACGGTAGATCAGGCTCTGCAGCTGGCACCAAAAGTGGGTGTACCGGCGCAAAACCTGCTGGTTGCCGATAGCCGCGGGAATATTGGCTGGAGCATAATCGGGCCTATTCCAAAGCGGCAGTTGAATGACTTTGATACAGCGCAGGACTGGAGCGATGGCAGCCAGGGCTGGCTTGGCTATTACAGCCCGGAGCAACAACCGCAGCTTAGCGGAAGTGAGCGCTTATGGACAGCCAATGCCCGGATGATTGGCGGCGAGGCCTATCAGCTTATTGGTAACGGCGGTTACGATTTAGGTGCCCGGGGCTGGCAGATACATCAGGGCCTCAATGCACTGCAACACGCTGATGAGCAGGCGCTGCATCAAATCCAGCTGGATAACCGCGCTTTAATGCTGCAGCGCTGGCGTGACCTGTTACTGGAAGTGCTGGATACTGACACCGTAGAGCAACACCAGTTACAGTCTTACCGCCAGTTTGTCGTCAGTAGCACTCAGCGTGCTGCCGCCGATGATGTCGGCTACAGCCTGGTCAGAGCCTTTCGCCAGCAATTGCTGCAACTGCAGTTTGCACCGCTATCTGCCTACCTGGAACAGCACGGCACCCGCAGTCAGGATTTAAAATTCCCTTTGGAAGCGCCAATGTGGCAAATGCTACAGCATAGACGCACTGATACCTTGCCGCCCGGCTTTAGCGATTGGCCAGCGTTGTTGCTTGCTGCGGTACTGCAAAGCAAAACGGAGCTGGAACAACAATACGGCAGCTTAGCGCAAAGTAACTGGGGCGCCCTGAACGAAGCCAGAATCCAGCATCCGCTGGCATCGGCCATTCCGCTGCTAGGCGATTGGCTGAACATGCCGGCAACGCCGATGAACGGCGACCGCCATATGCCCAGGGTACAATTACCCGGCTTTGGCCAGTCAGAGCGCATGGTCGTCGCACCGGGGCAGGAGCAGCTGGGTATACTGACCATACCCGCAGGCCAGTCAGGCCACCCGCTGTCACCGTTTTACCGGGCAGATCATCAGTACTGGTTAAATGAGGTTGCCCTGCCCTTTTTACCGGGTGAGAAAAAATATCATCTATTGCTGACACCACAGGGTTGACTTTAGCCATCCAGACGGACTATGTTAGCAGCCATGAAAACTGTATTTAGCGCACTCAGCTTTTTTAGCTTTACCACCTTATATGGGAGGCGGTAAGCTGCGCGCGCAGTAAAACCAGAAAACCTCCCCTTGTGGGAGGTTTTTTTTTACCTGTTTAGCACACAACCTGAGATTTAAAACATGGAACTGGATGAAATACGTCACGCTATAAGCGATACCGATCAGCAGCTGTTGGGCTTGCTCGCCAAACGCCGTCAGCTGGCATTAGCAGTAGCCGATGCCAAACTGGCGCAAAATAAACCGATACGCGATCAAAAACGTGAGCAGGAACTACTGGTGTCTCTGATCAGTCAGGGCAAACCACTGGGGCTCGACGCCCAGTATGTTACCAGGCTGTATCATGTGATTATTGAAGACTCGGTACTGCAGCAACAGGCAAAAATTCAGGGCCAGCTTAACGGTAACGACAGCCCGGCAGTACGGGTCGCTTTTTTAGGTGGTCAGGGCTCTTACAGTTACTGGGCAACACAAAAATACTTCACCCGCCGCGCCGAGCGTATTATTGAACAGGGCTGTGACAGCTTTAATGAAATTGTGCAGGCAGTAGAAACCGGCCACGCTGATTACGCCGTGTTGCCGATTGAAAACACCTCGTCAGGCAGTATTAACGAAGTGTATGACTTGCTGCAGCACACCCGGCTGTCTATTGTCGGCGAACTAACCCACCCTATCGCCCATTGTTTACTGGGTTTACCGGGCACAGATTTAAGCAAAATCCGCCAGGTGTGTGCTCACCCGCAGGTTATTGCGCAGTGCAGCCAGTACCTGCAAGGCTTGTCACAAGTGAAAATTGAGTACTGCGACAGCTCGTCAGATGCCTTTAGCCGTATTAAGCAGCAACAAGACCCGACTGTCGTTGCCATAGGTGGCGAAGAAGGCGGCCAGCTGTATGGTTTGCAAGTACTTACCCGCGATCTGGCAAACCAGAAAGACAATGTCAGCCGCTTTATTGTAGTGGCACGTAAGCCAGTGACTGTTGCCAAAGCCATACCGGCAAAAACCACCTTTATTATGTATACCGGCCAGCAACCGGGGGCACTGGTAGATGCGTTACTGGTACTGAAACAGCACGGTATCAGCATGGGTAAGCTGGAATCACGGCCGATTAACGGCAATCCGTGGGAAGAGATGTTTTATGTTGACGTATTCGCCAACCTGAGCGACTACGCCATGACCCGTGCGCTGGAAGAGCTGAATAAAATCACCAAATTTATTAAGGTATTAGGCTGCTATCCGAGTGAAGATATCGAACCAACGCAGGTTACTGCCGGCTGATAAGCTGGTTAGACAGGGGCCTGAAGCCCCTGCCTAACCATATCTGCACCACAGTATGCACCTTGCGCCTTACCCTTTATGCGCATAAGCTATGCACATATCAGGTATGGAGTACAGCAATGAACCATGCATACAACACTCAGGCGCCCAAAAAGCCAACTAATGTAAGTATAAACAGTGACTTACTGGAAAAAGCTCGCGGCCTGAATATCAACCTGTCCGCCACGCTGGAGCTAGCATTAGCCGAGCAACTACGCAACGCTCAGCGTGCAAAATGGCTGAGCGAGAATAAAGACGCTATTGCAGCTTACAACCAGTTTGTTGAAACGAACGGCACTTTTAGTGACAGTGTCAGGAAATTTTAATGGCGCAGTTTATCGCTTACGCTAACGGTAATCCGGTTACGCAAAAGCAATATCCGTATTTGCTGGATATTCAAAGTGACTTATTAAGCGAGCTGAAAACGACAGTGGTGATACCGCTGTCGCCCACCAAACTGGTTGCCGCTATCAGCCTGAGCCGGCTTAACCCTGCCTTGACATTAAATGGCGAACAGCTTATTGCCATGACACAGGATCTGGCAGGAATTGATCGTCGTCAGCTCGGCGCAGCAGCGGGTGATTTGTCAGACTATCGCAGTGAAATTATCGCCGCACTGGATTTTGTTATTTCGGGTATTTAGCAGCAAAACCATCTTACTTATAACCAGTTTGTTGAAACCTTTTTGAAGAAACGGTAAAGATTGTAGCTTACAGTGAAGCTGCTGGGCGCAAAAATATTTCCCGAGGTTAATCAGCGCTGATATAACTCCAGCGGCAGGCCGTCGGGGTCTTGAAAGAAGGTAAAAGCTTTTCCGGTAAACTCGTCGGTGCAGATGGGTTCTACATCAACGCCGTTTTGCGTTAAGTAATCGGCAAATTCTGCGACGTTATCTACCACAAATGCCAGATGGCGCAGGCCTTGTGCTTCTGGCCTACTTGGCCTTGGCGGTGGATTGGGAAAGCTGAATAGCTCAATTTGATCACCGTTTGGCAGGGCTAAATCTAACTTCCAGGAATCGCGCCCGGTACGGTAGTTTTCCGCCAGCACTTTAAGCCCCAACAACTCCGTGTAAAAACGTTTAGAGCGGGCGTAGTCGCTGCAAATTATTGCCACATGATGAATAGCATTCAGGGTTGGGTGTGTCATAAAAAAGGCCTGATAAGCGTCAGGCCTGTAGTTTATCAAAGTATCTTTTTCAGCTCAGCCTTTAGTTTGTCATCATTTGTCGAGGCCAATAGCGGCTGAGTAAGAGCCTTAGCTTTATCGGTTTGATCTGACAGTAAATACAGCTGCGCTAAGCGAAATTTAGCCCAATCAAGGCGATCGGCGTTTGGCGCAAGCTGCAAATAGTGCTGCATAGCGGCAATACCTTCGCTGATAGCGGTTTTACTCAGTACCGCGCAGCGTGCTAACTGATAATGGCTTTCGGCAATTGATGCTTTAGCGTCATCATCTACAGCGGGTTGTTGTATTGCCTGCTGCAGCAAAGTAATAGCAGCAGGATAACTCTCCTGTGCCGTTAGCTGCATAGCGCGCTGAAAATAAGCCTCCGGGCGCTGCTGCAGCGGCTTAGCTTCAGCTAAAAACTGTGTAAAGGCCTCATCATCACTAAACTCAGTCAACCTTAATTGCAGCAACCAGCCTTGTACTTCGTCCAGTTGCTTAAGCTGCTGCGCCAGTGCTTGTGCTTTATCTTTATCGCCGCCGGCAATACCGGGCGCCTGAGCTAAAAAGCTGCCCAGGGCGATATAACTGCGCGGGTTCTCCGGCGCCAGCTTCAGCGCGGTTTCATAGGCTTTTTTACAGCGTTTAGCATAGCCCAGCGCACTAAACATACTGGCGCTGCTGGCGAGGTTACAGCTGGTAGTAGCATACCAATGCTGATAGTCGGCGTTATTGGCGTCATACTTAACCGCCTTTTCCAGCAACGCCTCAGCCCGCTCCATCTGCTGCAGGCCCGCTTCAGTGCGTCCCAGTAACGCCAGTAATTGCGCATCTTTGCTTTGTTTTGTTACCAAGGGCGTGAGTAAAGCCTTGGCTGCAGCATAATCATTAGCCTGCCACAACGCCTGCACCTGGCTGGCAAGCTCCATATTGTTCGCCTGTACTGCACAGCTTAACAGTAACAAACCAGAAAAAAGAGAACGGCATAGTGTGTCGCCCCGCATAGTGCTGCTCCATATTGCACTGCCAAAATTGACAATGTTCAGACTATAAATCAGCACCTAGCATTCAACCATAGGCCAGAAGTAACAAAATGTGTGTTATGTCTTACAGCTCAATAACATCACCTTTTTGCGGGATTAGCGCGTTAATCCCAAGCTCTGCCAGTTCTTGTTGTAAAGCCTCTTGCGCCTCTATCTCACCATGCACCAGATAAAACTGCGGCTGCCCGCCGATGGCCTGCGCCCAATCTAACAATTCACGTTGGCCTGCATGGGCGGAAAAGCCGCCTATGGTATGCACTTTGGCCTTTACCACAATGTCCTGGCCAAACAGCTTTACCCGCCGCTCACCATCGACCAGGCGCCTGCCAAGCGTGCCCATCGCCTGAAAACCGACAAAAATAAGATGATTCGCACTTTTCCATAAATTATGTTTTAAATGATGCACAATACGGCCACCATTACACATACCGCTACCGGCAATAATAATGGCGCCGCCACTTACCCGGTTGATCGCCATCGACTCGTCAACACTTTCTGTCAGGCGCAGCATGGGCAATAAATCCTGTAACTGCATGCCTTTTTTAAAGCCAATAGCGGCCAGATCTTTCTGGTCCAGGCACTCCAGATAGTCGTTATAAATATTGGTAATACTGATAGCCATAGGGCTATCGAGAAAAATCATCCGCTGTTTTAACCGGCCCTGATGATGCAATTGTGCCAGATAATATAAAATCTCTTGCGAGCGCCCGAGCGCAAAAGCCGGAATAAACACATTGCCGCCGTCTTTATTCGCTTGCTCCAGTGCCTGCGCCATCTCATCCAGTGAGTTGTCTATATTCTGATGATTGCGATCACCATAAGTCGACTCCATTAGCACGATATCAGCCTCGCCAATGGCACTGGGATCATGCATCAGTACCGTGGCAGGGTTACCAAGGTCCCCTGAAAACACTAGCTTACGCATGGCCTTATGGCCTTTGAGCCATAACTGTATTATCGCAGACCCTAGAATATGCCCGGCGTCACTGAACTCAAGTTCAAGCCCGGGTAAAGGCGAAATGCGCTTTTTATAGCCTAAGGTTTCACACAGTTGCACTACCCTCTCGGCATCTTGTACCGACAACACCGGATCCTGCAACTTTCTGCCGGCACGGGCGGCTTTTTTATTTTGCCACTCTAAATCTTTCAGATATAAATGCACCGAGTCTTTCAGCAGCACCGGCAACAACTGAGCCGTACCCGGCGTGCAAAGTATTTTGCCATCAAAGCCACGCGCCACCAGCAATGGTAATAAACCGCTGTGGTCAATATGCGCATGTGACAGAATAACCAGATCAATATCTTTGGGTTTAAACGCAAAGCGGAACTTATGCCATTCACGAATTTGATCAGCGCCCTGCACCATACCGCAGTCGAGCAGGATCTGCTTATCGTTTATCCTGATCAGGTGACAGGAGCCGGTAACTTGCTGAGCAGCACCGACAAACTGCAATGTGGCGGAAAGTGGCATAAGTTTAATCCTCGTCATAACGTTTCAAAGGTTATAGCGTAAACTGAAACACTAAAGATTAGCCTATATCAAACAATATGTTAGTTTTACCATTATGCTGTAATTCTTCTAAGTTGAAATACGCGTTTACCGGAGCAAGCTGATGACAGACGACCCGCATCAATTACATGAACGTCACTTGACCTCTGCACAACAATCGATGCAGGCAGTTGAAACGTCAAAACAACACAGTGCTTACCGGCTGGCCTTTGCCGACAACGATTTTCTGATGCAAGATGAGCTGCGTCATGTCCGCTTGCAGCTGGAATACCTGAAACCGCAGCTGGTATTAGAGCAGCACAACATTAATGCAACTATAGTGGTGTTTGGCAGCGCCCGTTTCCTCAGCACAGAGCAGGCAAAAACGTTACTGATTAAAGCAAAAGCCGCTGTAACAGAAACGGATAGCGCTGAGCACAGACTGGCTTTGAAGCACGCCCAAAAGCAGCTGCACAACAGTAAATATTATACTGCGGCGCAGCAATTCGCAGCATTGGTCACCCGCTACAGTTGCTGTAAACCTGATAACGCGATGACGATTATCAGCGGTGGCGGCGCGGGCGTAATGGAAGCGGCGAACCGCGGTGCCATGGATGCCGGAGGTTCGAGTATTGGCCTGAATATTGTGCTGCCAAAAGAGCAGCAGCCCAACCCTTATATCACGCCGCAGTTCTGTTTTCAGTTTCACTACTTCGCCATTCGTAAAATGCACTTTTTGCAGCGGGCCCGGGCGTTAGTCGCGTTCCCGGGAGGTTTTGGTACTCTGGATGAGCTGTTTGAAACCCTGACACTGATCCAAACAAAAAAAGCCGTACAGGTACCCGTCATTTTGTATGACAAAGCGTTCTGGCAAAAGCTGGTTAACTTCGACATGCTGGTAGAAGAAGGCCTGATCAGTGCTGAAGATATAGCGCTAATCCAATATGCGGATACACCGGAACAAGCGTGGCAGCTGATAGCAGACTTCTATCAGCTTTCACGTTAACTGCGGCTATCAGCAGCCTTTTGTAGTAGCTGCTTGCTCTCCTGCAAAAACTGGCCTGCCAGTTCACCAAAGTAGTGCTGACCTTTGCCAAACTGCGCCATTAAACCGGCTTTATCTTTGGCTTTCAGTAATGCCAGTAGCTGAGTAAAACGCTGCTGATAACGCTCTAACAGCGCGGCGACCTCACAGGAAGACAGCATAATATCGGCGTACAACTCGGCATTTTGCGCAAATAAGCGGCCGACCATCGCCAGCTCTAACCGGTATATTGGCGAGCTTAGTTGAAGCAATTCATTTAAATCAGCGTTTTCATCTGCCAGATGCACACCGTAAACCAGTGAAGAAAAATGTCGCATCGCCTGAATAAGCTGCATGGCACTGTCGTGCTCTGCCGCATGTTTAACCGCTAACTCAGCGCCCCAGACATTAAGCTGTTTCAATAGCCACTGATATTCGCTTTCGCCCCGGCCATGGCACACCACCACAACCTGCTTAACCAGATTGGTAATGTCGGGGCCAAACATCGGGTGCAGCCCCACCACCGGGCCGTTATGTCTGGCGAGCATCGCCGACAACGGCTGCGCTTTGATACTGGTAATATCGGCCAGAACGCACTGTGCCGGTAAAACTGGCAGCTGGTGAATCAGCTGTTCGGTCAGCGTAATAGGCACCGCCATCAACACCAGTGCAGCGTCAGCACAGAGCTGCTCAGCCTGATGCCAGTCGTGCTGCTCCAGCACCACAACCTGATAGCCTGAGCGTTGAAACAAGCTGACAAAACGCGCACCTAATGCGCCGGCCCCACCAATGATAACCACTTTACCGCCACCTTCACGGCAGCAGACAAAACCGCTTTCCTGCGTCTGATAGGATTCACGCATAATGCGCCTGAGCACATCCTCGGCGAGATCGGCAGATACGCCAAGCGACTGTGCCTGGCTACGCCGCGCACTAAGTAGCGCCTGCTCGCGCTCCGGCACGTAAACCGGCAACGCATATTGCTGCTTAATCTTACCCACTTGCGCTGTGACTTTGGCGCGGGCCGCCAGCAACGCCACCAACTGGCTATCAATACTGTCTATCTGCTCCCGCAGAGGCGCTAAAGCCTGCTTAGCTGCTTCACTCATCTCAGGCGGCCGCCACGGCAGGCTGCATTTGGCGGTTAATATTGGCCAGCAACGCTGCGGTGCTTTCCCAGTCTATACAGGCATCGGTTACTGAAACGCCATATTTTTCCGCTTTTCCATCAACCAGATCTTGCCGCCCGGCGTGCAGGTGACTTTCCAACATAATACCGATAATGGCGTCATTACCCGCTAAACGCTGGCCTATCACGTTCAGCGCCACTTCGCCCTGACGGTTATGATCTTTATTCGAATTACCATGGCTGCAATCCACCACGATGCCGCGCGGTAACTTCAGTTTATCCAACTTAGCCAGTGCTTCGCCGATGCTGTGCTCGTCATAATTCGGTTTAGCGCCACCCCGCAGAATAATATGTCCATCCGGGTTACCGGCTGTTTGCACCAGGCTCACTTCGCCGCGTTGATTAATGCCAATAAAACTGTGACCGCTGGCCGCCGACTGCAGTGCATTAAGGGCAATATTCAAATTACCGTCGGTGCCATTTTTAAAACCAACCGGCATCGACAGGCCGCTGGCCATTTCGCGGTGTGTTTGCGACTCGACAGTGCGGGCGCCAATCGCCGACCAGCTGATTAAATCTGACATGTACTGCGGGCTGATAGGGTCCAGCGCTTCAGTCGCCGTAGGCAGCTCCATCTCTACCATCTTCAGCAACAGTTCACGGCCCCATGTCAGGCCGGTTTCCAAATCAAAAGAATCATCCAGATGGGGGTCGTTGATAAAACCTTTCCAACCTACTGTGGTACGTGGCTTTTCAAAGTAAACCCGCATCACGATGTACAGACTGTCAGCATATTCCAGCTGCAGTTGCTTTAACTTTTGTGCGTACTCAATGGCTGCCACCGGATCATGGATAGAACAAGGCCCGGTAACAACTAACAGACGCTTATCACGGCCATGCACAATATTGGCGATATCATTGCGGGCGTGCTGAACAAACTTGGCCCCCTGCTCTGACAACGGTAGCACTTTTTTCAGTACTGCCGGCGGGCTCAGCGGCTTTTCCGCCACTATACGTAAATCATCTACTATTTTGCTCATGCTAAAACTCCACCTAGGTGTTGCAGGCATTAAGCATAGGTAAAAACACTGAACTTGCTAAGGCGCGCCCTTACGTAAACTTATTTATACACTGCGTAATAATTAAAATACAATTTACGCATAATAAAGATCGAGACCATGAGCGTCAACCCTCCCAAGCCTTTTAAAAACAAGATAGAGACAAAAAACACCAATCCAAAATTATGTATTTATAAGTTTACAAAAAGAGGCTCAGAACAACTGCAGCAAACGCTGGTAAGCCTGACGCAGCAAAATAAACTGCTGCGCTTCGCCACCACGATCAGGATGCAGCTGCAGTGCTTTGGTGCGGTAAGCTTTTTTCAGCTGAGCGAGGTTAAAATGTGCCGGCAATTGCAGAAGCGCCTTCGCTTCTGCCTCGTTAAGTGCTACCTGTGCGGACTGAGATACGGTAAAATTCTGCCAGAACGCATTCAGGTGTTGATCGAGCAGTTGCTCTGTCATTTGATAAAAGTTATGCCAGTTCAGGTAGTACTGGCGCCTGCTATCGTGAGCATCAGATACTTGAGTATGTGATACTGATAATAACCGCACTTTAGCCAGCTCGACACTCAGATACCCCTGTTGTGAATCCAGCAGTTGCTGCTGCACTCGGTATAACAGATGGTACAGCACAAAATGCTGCTGAAAGCGTGCCATATCTTCACTTCGCACTGTGTCGCAGTGCAGTTTCAGCCCAAGCCGTTTGAGCAGGTATTGCTCTTCTATTGCTTGCTCCGCATCCGGCGGTGACTCACACACCAGATTAAGCAATTGGTTTTGCAATAAATTCAGAACAGGTTCTGTGAGTGGGGCAGTATGCGCGGTCATGGCTATACCATGCCAGAAAGAAAAAAGGCCGACAAGTGTCGGCCTTTAAAGGTAGCTTAGTTAAGCTTTTCGCGGATACGCGCTGATTTACCTGAACGATCGCGTAAGTAGTAAAGCTTAGCACGGCGAACTGCACCACGACGTTTAACAGTGATGCTGTCTACCAGCGGGCTGTGCGTCTGGAATACACGCTCAACACCTTCGCCATTAGAGATTTTACGTACAGTGAAAGAAGAGTGCAGACCACGGTTACGCTTGGCGATAACTACGCCTTCGTATGCCTGTAAACGGGTTTTGTCACCTTCTTTAACTTTTACCTGAACAACTACAGTGTCGCCCGGCGCGAACGCTGGAACGTCTTGCTTTAACTGCTCGTCTTCAAGCTGTTTGATAATGTTTTGGCTAACTTTGCTCATAACAATCTCACTTTACCTGGAATAACTGTCTTCTTGCTGCCCCGTCCGGCACTCTTGCTGATATTCCTGTTGAAACTCAGCCAGTAACCGTCGTTGCTCCTCAGTCAGAGCCAGGAGATTTAACATATCTGGTCGTCTAAGCCAGGTTCTCCCAAGAGACTGCTTTAAACGCCAGCGTCGTATATTTTCATGGTTTCCACTCAGTAATACTGCTGGAACCTGTTTGTCTGATAACACTTCAGGCCTGGTGTAGTGTGGACAATCAAGCAAACCGGATGCAAAAGAATCCTGTTCTGCCGACTGTTCATGCCCCAGCACTCCTGGTACTAAGCGTGACACTGCATCAATCAATGTCATCGCGGGCAATTCACCGCCACTTAACACGTAATCACCAATTGACCATTCTGCGTCAATTTCGCTTTCTATTACGCGCTCATCAATGCCTTCATACCGGCCAGCTACTAACAGCAGCTTAGAATGTTGCGCCAGTTCGGTGACACCTTGCTGGTCCAGCTTGCGGCCTTGCGGCGACAAGTACACCGTGTGCACACCTTCTCCTGCAGCTTGCTTGGCGGCGCGTATTGCGTCACGCAGCGGCTGCACCATCATCAGCATACCTGGGCCACCACCATAAGGCCGGTCATCCACAGTGCGATGTTTGTCCGTTGTGAAATCACGCGGGTTCCAACATTGCAGTTGCATAATGCCTTGCTTTACAGCACGGCCGGTTACCCCATATTGCGTTATTGCTTCAAACATCTGCGGGAACAGTGTAACTACACCTACCCACAACTTATTGTTCTCTGGCATTAAAACGCCGGGTCCCAGTCTACGATAATGCGACGCTCGGTTAGATCGACGCTTTTAATGACTGTGTCCATCAAAAACGGCAATAACCTTTCTTTCTGACCAAATGCATCGGTACGGTTAGCTTTAACCACTAAAACGTCGTTAGAGCCTGTTTCCATCATGTCGGTCACTTCACCTAAGTGGTAGCCTGCTTCGTTAATTACTGCCATACCCATAAGGTCTTTCCAGTAATATTCGCCCTCTTCTAATGAAGGTAGCGCTTGGCTTGCTACGGCGATTTCAGCATTAACATAACGCTGCGCCAGATCGCGATCATTGACACCGTCCAGTTTCGCTATCAGGCCATTACTATGGCGCTTCCAGCTGAAAACCTGCACTGGTTGCCAGTTATCCTGAAATTTAACTTGCCAGGGTGTGTAATCAAAAATCCCTTCCGGGAAGTCGGTGTAAGCGTTAACTTTCAGCCAGCCATTGATGCCATAAACTGCACCAAATTTGCCAAGAACGACTAAATCTTTCTCACTCAAGCTGACTACTCCACACGACCTTTTGCTAATTAAGCAGCAGCTTTCTTAGCGTTTTTTACCAGAGTTGCAACGCGCTCACTCAGTGAAGCACCTTGTGCTACCCAGTGCTCAACGCGATCCAGATCCAGACGCAGTTTCTCTTCAGTACCGCCAGCGATTGGGTTAAAGAAACCCACGCGCTCAATAAAACGGCCATCACGAGCAAAACGGCTGTCCGCTACCACAACTTGGTAAAATGGACGCTTTTTCGCGCCACCACGTTGTAAACGAATAGTTACCATAAGGCCCTCTAATTTTATCGTTCAGGTTTTATCAAAAATAACAAAGCCCCCAGTCAGACTGAAGGGCTGCAGCATTTTACTGATTTAGAGCAGAATTGCAAGGCATTTCGCGGCTTAGAAGCCTTTATCTTAAAGTGATAGCCCGCCTGGCAGCGGGCTTTTAGTATAGTTAGCGTGGAGGCAGCATACCCGGTGGCAGCTTACCACCCATGCCACGCATCATCTTCATTAAGCCACCTTTACCCGACATCTGTTTCATCATTTTCTGCATCTGGGTAAATTGCTTCAGCAGCTGGTTAATATCCTGCACCTGGGTACCGGAACCTGCAGCAATGCGTTTTTTGCGTGAGCCTTTAAGCAAATCCGGAAACTCGCGCTCTTTGGGGGTCATGGAATTGATAATGGCTTCCATTTTCACGAACTGCTTATCGCCCATCTGATTCATTGCGCCCGCCGGCAGGTTTTTCATACCGGGTAATTTATCCAGCATCGACATCATGCCGCCCATACTGCGCATCTGTACCAGCTGCTCGCGAAAATCTTCCAGTGAGAAGCCTTTACCCTTCATCACTTTTTGCGCCATTTTGGCCGCTTTGTCGCGATCGACCTTTTGCTCCAGCTCTTCAATCAGCCCCAGCACGTCACCCATGCCTAAAATACGTGAGGCTATCCGATCAGGATGGAATGGCTCTAACGCATCGGTTTTCTCGCCGGTACCGATAAATTTAATCGGCTTACCGGTAATATGACGGATAGACAGCGCGGCACCACCACGGGCATCACCGTCAGCTTTAGTTAAAATCACACCGGTGAGCGGCAGTGCATCATTAAAGGCCTTAGCCGTGTTAGCCGCATCCTGACCTGTCATGGCATCCACCACAAACAGCGTTTCAATCGGCTTAACTGCTGCGTGCAGCGCTTTAATCTCATCCATCATGTCTGCGTCAACATGCAGACGACCAGCGGTATCTACCAGCAGCACATCAAAGATACGGGTACGGGCATGTGCAATAGCGGCGTTAACAATATCGACCGGTTTTTGCGACACATCACTTGGGAAAAATTCAACACCAATGTCTTTAGCCAGCGTTTCCAGCTGTTTGATTGCCGCTGGGCGATAGACGTCAGCAGACACCACTAAAACTTTTTTCTTTTTCCGCTCGGTTAAGAACTTTGCCAGTTTGCCAACTGACGTTGTTTTACCGGCCCCCTGTAAACCCGCCATCATCACTACTGCCGGTGGCTGGGTATTGAGCTTAAGTTCTTCATTAGCCTCGCCCATAGCGTCTTCCAGCGCTTTGCGGACGATTTTCAGAAATTCCTGACCAGGGGTTAAGCTTTTACTGACTTCAAGCCCGACTGAGCGCTCTTTTACTGTGGCAACAAAGTCGCGTACTACGGGCAAAGCAACATCGGCCTCAAGCAGCGCCATACGCACTTCACGCAGCGTGTCTTTAATATTATCTTCAGTTAAACGCCCGCGGCCGGTAATGTTTTTTAGCGTGGCACTTAAACGGTCGGAAAGATTCTCAAACATGGTTACTCACTCTAAAGCGATACTGTCGCCGATTATATCAAAGACTGAAGTTAAGCGCAGCCGTTAAGAAACTGTTGCGTATCGCACTGGGCATCTGGTTAAAGTTGCAATACAATAGCAAGTCACCGAAATGAAAGGAAATAGCTCTGATGTCCATGGCACTGTTTACTGCATTAGCTTTGCTTGCTTATCTGGTTGCCACCGGCTCAGTATTGTTGCGAATTTTTCATCCGCAAGGCCCCCACTTCAAAACCACCTTTAGTGCTGCGGTGCTTGGTGTAGTGTTACACGCACTGGTGCTGGGCGATATGCTGTTTACCGGGCATGGTCAGAATTTCAGCCTATTAAACGTCAGCTCGCTGGTGTGCTGGCTGATCACTGTAGCTGTCACGTTAACCGCACTGCGTACTCCAACCATTTTGCTGCTGCCTGTGGTGTATGGTTTTGCTGCTTTAGTTCAGCTGGCAGTGCTGGTCCTGCCACATAATGTACAGTTACATCATTTCGAGCAGAATATCGGCTTGCTTGTACACATCATGCTGGCGTTTATTGCCTATGCTGTACTCATCATGGCAATGCTATATTCCTTTCAGGTGAGCTACATAAGCAACAAACTGAAACAGAAAAATTTTGCCGCAATGACCCGGCACATGCCACCTTTGGTTCAGGCTGAGGTGTTGCAGTTCAGGCTGCTACTTGCAGGCACTGTGCTGCTGGGTTTAGCACTTCTGGTAGCAGCGCTGTTTATAGATAACTGGCTGGCAAAAGAAAACCTGCATAAAACCATTTTTAGTCTGCTTGGCTTTATCGTGTTTGCAACCTTATGTTGGGGTCATGCCCGTAAAGGCTGGCGCGGTAAAATTGCCAATACGTTAACCATAGCAGGCGCCGCTCTGTTAACACTTGGCTATTTTGGCAGCCGTTTTGTACGCGAAGTACTGTTAAATACACTTTAATCCTTGACTCAACAGGCACTTCGTAATATCAAGTACGGGTGTTTGGCAATACAGGTAATTAACTCTTGGACGACATATCGACGGGTACGCTATTTATCATTCTTGGCGTGCTCCTATTCATATCTGCCTATTTCTCAGGATCAGAAACAGGCATGATGTCTGTCAACCCTTATCGTTTAAAGCATTTAACAAACGAAAATCATAAGGGTGCTATTCGGGTAAGCGAGCTGCTAAAGCGGCCAGATCGTTTAATAGGCCTGATTCTTATCGGTAACAATCTGGTTAATATCGCAGCATCAGCCATAGCGACGATTATTGGTATGCGTCTGTACGGAGATTTAGGTATTGCGATTGCCACCGTGGTGCTAACAATGGTGGTGCTGGTGTTTGCCGAAGTTACCCCCAAAACAATAGCGGCACTGCACCCGGAGCGGATAGCTTTTCCAAGTTCAGCCCTGCTGAAATTGCTGCTGAAAGTTTTTTACCCTCTGGTTTGGCTGGTCAACTTTATTACTAACGGTATTCTGGCATTGATGGGCATCAGCCCGGAAAAACACCAGGGTAATAGTTTAAGTGCCGAAGAGCTGCGCACTGTAGTGCATGAAGCCGGCGCACTTATCCCAGAACAGCACCAGAGCATGCTGGTCGGTGTACTGGATCTTGAAAACGCCACAGTTGAAGACATTATGGTGCCGCGCAATGAAATTGTCGGTATCGATATCAACGATGACTGGAAAGACATAGAACGCCAGCTTGCAAACATGCAGTACAGCCGCATTTTGCTGTATCGCGACAGCATTGATGAAGCCGTCGGTTTTGTACACCCGCGTGAACTGATGCGCTTGTTGCTGAAAGAGCAACTGACTAAAGCAACATTAATGCGTGCTGTCAGCGAAATTTACTTTATTCCTGAAGGTACACCACTGAATACCCAGCTGCATAAGTTCCAGCATACCAAAGAGCGCATTGGCCTGGTGGTGGACGAATATGGCGACATCCAGGGTCTGGTGACGCTGGCAGATATTCTTGAAGAAGTTGTCGGCGAGTTTACAACCGATATTGCCGAAGATAGCAACGAAGATATTGTTAAACAGCCTGATGGCTCTTATCTGATTGACGGCAGCATTAACCTGCGCGATTTGAACCGGGAAATGCATCTTGAACTGCCAACAGACGGCCCGAAAACACTAAACGGTCTGATTTTAGAATATCTGGAGGAAATTCCTCAGGGTAACCTCAGTATCAGGCTGTCTGGCTATCCGATGGAAGTTATCGATGTGCAGGATAATATGATTAAAACCGTACGCCTGATGCCACATCTGAAAAAAGACTAACGGTTAATTAAAGCCGGGCAACCGGCTTTAATATCAGCATGGGTTATCAGCCAAAAAACAAGCGCCACAACCAGCCACGCTTTAAATCTTCTTCACATTTGTTCAGTTGCCCGGCATACATTTTAGCCCGGCTGTCTACTTTCTTCGCTACCTGAACTAACCAGCCTTTTTTGTGGTAACTGCCCCGCTTGTATCCGCCCCATCCTTCGTGATAATTCAGATACTGGCCATAGCCGTCCCATTTTGATACGCCGTTTAAACGCTGGCTTTTGCTGATATACCAGCCCATAAAATCAATCGCATCATCAAAGTTGTCACGGCTGGCCCAGAACCGGTCAGCTTCTTTGACATACTCATCCCAGGTCACTGTTTTTGCCTGAGAATAACCATAAGCATTGCTGGCACGGCCGTACGGAATGAATCCCAGGAACCAGCGCATCGGCGGGCGGGCGTTGTGTTTGAAGCTACTTTCCTGATACATGATACTCATGGGCACATGAATAGGTACGCCCCATTTATCTCTGACCTTGGCGGCAGCATCATACCAGTCACGGTGTTCGTAGAAAATTTCACAAAGATTAGAGGTGTTTTTGGGGGGCGGCGTGGCGCAACCGCTTAACATAACGGCAAACACGCTGCAGCAAAAAAACGGTGTAATACGGCACTGAACTTTTTTCATCCGGTTGATTCTAACAAGGTGCACGGATGCAACCAAGTTTTATTCTCCCTGGATACCACTTACGGCTACCAAACGGTAGCCGATTTTTTTGCCTTTGTTTTATCACGCGGCTTATTCTGCATCAGACGTCTTTTACTTTGTCGCACTTGGGCACTTCAGCATAATACTGCGCAATATACTGCTCAAAACTAATACTGTCTTGCTGTTCAATCTGCTGCTGCTGCAACAACGACTGAGCTGCAGCATCGGTAAATTGTTGCTCGCTGTAATACTGATAGCCTTCGCTGGCTAACTGCTGTTGATACCTGGCAGATAACTCAAGCATAAAGTGACCGTTATCCTGCTGTTTCGCGACAAGCTGATTCAGTACTTGCCCGGATACGGTCTGAGACGGATCCAACAGCCCCAGATAAAACTGCTTAATCGCGCCAGTATAGCGTTCGGTAGCGTAAGCAGAATCAAGGTACTGGGCCACTGGCATCATGTCAGCAAAAAGCTCTTCCGCCCAATCCAGCATTAATCTGGGCTGGCCATCCTGAATAATATCAAGGTTTCTGCGTCGGCCATCGGTCACTACTTTTTTCAGGTTTTGCTCTGTCACAGTCTGCTCTGAGGCTGATAACAGCGGGCTGTCTTTCAGCAAACAGTACAGCAAGAAAATATCCAGAAAATGCATTTGCTCAGCAGTGATACCTATCGGACTGAACGGATTAACATCTAAAGCCCGTACTTCTATGTATTCTACGCCACGTTTAGCCAGTGCACAGGTCGGCCGTTCGCCAGACTCTGTTGTTCTTTTGGGCCGGATAGTGGAGTAAAACTCGTTTTCAATTTGCAGCACATTGGCATTCAGTTGCTGATACTCACCATTAACCTTAACACCGATGCTGCGATACTCATCAGAAGGCATGCTGATGGCCTGATGCAGCCCCGCAATATACTCATCTAAGTTGTTGTAGGTAATATTCAGACTCGATTGGGCACTGTTGGTATAGCCCAGATCACTCATGCGCAATGAGGTAGCGTAAGGCAGATACAAGGTACCTTTGCCCAGTGTCTGAAAACTATAGCGGCTTTGACGCCCTTCTAGGAATGACTGACACATCGCTGGCGATGCACCAAACAGATACACCATCAACCAGACATAGCGCTTATAGTTGCGGATGAGCGATAAATATTGCTCAGAGATAAAACTCTGTAATGGCCCGCTTTGCGCCAATACCTGCTGATACTGTTGCCAGAAAGCTTCGGAAAAAGAAAAATTAAAATGCACACCACTTATGGCCTGCATCATGCTGCCATATCTGTTGTGCAGCCCTTTACGGTAAAGCGTTTTCATTTTACCTACATTAGAGCTGCCGTACTGGGCAAACGGGATCTCAGTCTGAGCGTTAATAAAACAAGGCATGCTGCCGGCCCAGAACTGTTCACCCGGAATATTCCGGATAGTAAAACGATGGATATCACTAAGCTGCGCCAGCGTTTTATCAATACTGTCACTGGCCGGTGTAATAAATTCAAGCAGAGATTCTGAAAAGTCTGTCGTTATCCAGGGATGTGTCAATGCTGCACCTAACGCCCTGGCATGAGGGGTTAAGGCCAGTTTGCCATCGGCTTTTACCCGCAACGTTTCCCGTTCAATACCGCGCCGAATTCCTGTTATTGCTTGTTTCAGAGGCGCTGAGTTCAGCATTGCCAGGCGTTGTTGTAAAATTGAGCCCAAGATAGTTCCTTATTTGCTGCAGATTGCTGCTGAAGTTGGGGCGCTGAGGCAAAACTCAAGGCCGGGCTTTAATTTAGCCTGCTATTTGCAATTCAACAATCAGATATTTGTCCACTTAACCGGCACTTGCGTTAAACCGACTGATAGCAGGCTGCAATTATTACAACTGTGACTTAAACTTAGCAGCATCTACAGCCGCTATATACCATTCATGCTATATACCATTTATTAAATAAGCCATATGAACCGACGCAACCAAAATGTTACAAACGAGGAAGTCACTTTCAGCTCAGAGCAGGAACTGGTTTCCACCACCGATTTACGCGGGGTTATTACCTATGCCAATCCGGCTTTTTGTCAGGTAGCGGGTTTCACCGCAGAAGAGTTAATTGGAAAAAACCATAATATTGTTCGGCATCCTGACATGCCCGCAGCGGCATTTGCTGATCTTTGGCAGAAACTTAAACAGGGGCAATCCTGGCGTGGATTGGTGAAAAACCGCTGTAAAGACGGCCGCTACTACTGGGTTGATGCTTTTGTCACACCTATATATCAACAGCAAAAACTGATTGGCTACCAATCCGTAAGAGTAAAACCGGACGCCAAACTTATTCAGCGGGCAAACAACAGCTACCCGTTAATCGCCGCAGGCAAACAGCCTTCTGACTGGCGCAGTAAGTTTGCGTTGAAACGCTCAGTGGCAACAGTACTGACACTGCTGACAATATGTGGTGGTATTGCGCTATTCGGTATGCAGTTTAGTCTGGCACTGCTGTTACCTGTGATTTGGTTTGCCTGCTGCTATGACGAGCTGTTTGTGATCCCTGCTAAACTGCAACAAGTGAAAACCAGCTTTGACAGCGTCTCACGCTGGATCTACTCGGGTTTCGGCCCCTATGGTATCGCTGATTTTCAGCAACAGATGAGTCAGGCAAGATTACGCACCGTGCTGGGACGAACAACCGACAGCACAGACGCACTGAAGCTGATTGCTGAAACACAGGCAGAAGCCGTGCATTTGACGGAACAAGGCATCCATCAGCAGCATGACAGGCTAAGCAGTATTGCTACCGCCACGGCGCAACTCTACAGCACAGTGCAGGATATTGCGCAGCGGACACAGGACACACACCAGCAGGTAAATGACACGCACCAAATCTGTCATAACGCCAAAAGCACTATGCAGCAGACCGCAACTACGGTACAGAAACTTGCCAGCGAAGTTCAGGGCGCTGCTGCCACAGCAGACAGCCTGGCGGTTGAAGCAGAGCGCATCGGCGCGGTAATGAGCGAAATTCAGGGCATAGCTGATCAAACCAACCTGCTGGCACTAAACGCCGCTATTGAAGCTGCACGGGCCGGTGAACATGGCAGAGGCTTTGCAGTGGTTGCCGATGAAGTCAGAGCGCTGTCATCACGCACCCATAACGCAACAGAGCAGATTAAACAGTCAATAAGTGAGATCCAACAAACCTTACTCAGCTGGGGCAAGGTCATGTTACACAGCAGGCAACAGGTTGAAATATGTGTTGAAGAAACCCGGCTCAGTGAACAGCAATTGGAAGATATCTCCCGCATGATAGACCATATTGCCCAGCTTTCTTCGCAAATAGCCACCGCAGCTACCCAGCAGGGTGTCGTTGCCCATGAAGTGCAGCAGAGCGTTGAGCAAATACAAGATATTGCTAATAGTAACTTAGGAAATATTCAGATTGTTGCGGATAACAGTACTGCATTGCAGCAGCAGGCAGGAAAAATAGCTGATTTGAACAAAAGCTTCGGCTGACAGGTTCATTAGCTATAAAATAAAAAACTCCGCCAAAGCGGAGTTTTTTATTGCTGATTCAGCAAGCTTCAGTTGTTTTTTTGCTCTTCTGCTGCTGGCTTATCATCTTCAGGTTTTACAGCATCCTGCTCAGCGAAGTCGGCATCATTGGAATCGCCAACCACATGTTCAAGCTTCAGCTTTCTTACGCTACGAATGGTCGTAATAGGCCCCGAACAGGCGTATATAAAGAAAATACTAAACAGCATTTCAGCCGGCCGTGCTGCAATAACGACAAACACCAGCACCACCAGCAAAATGGTGAGGAAAGATACTCTGTCACGCCAGTTTAAATCTTTAAACGAGTTATAACGGAAATTACTCACCATCAGTAAGCCGGTCAGAATCGTCAGAATCCCCACCAGGTAACCGATATTATCACCGTCAATCTGGTAGATACTGCCGCTCCATACCATGCCGGCAACAATCGCCGCAGCGGCCGGACTGGCCAGGCCCTGGAAAAACCGGCCATCAGTAACGCTTAAGTTGGCATTGAACCTGGCAAGTCGCAGTGCGGCACAGGCAACATAAATAAACGCAGC
>NZ_DATCSY010000102.1:0-3015 GCF_036568245.1 Rheinheimera sp.
ATAGACGGCGCCGTCACCGGCAACCTCACGCAGTACCGGTATATCAGAGGCGATAACCGGCGTGCCGTGCGCCTGAGCTTCTATTACCGGCAAACCAAAACCTTCATAACGAGATGGAAATGCCAGAAATCTGGCCTGACGATACAAGGCGCTAAGCTCAGTATCACTGACATACCCCAGCGATACCGGCGCTACCCCTTCGGGAATAGTGGCCACTAAACGGGCAAACTTGCCCTCGTTGTCAGCCCCGACGTGCTTAACATCAATCTCCCGCTGACACCCGCGCAGTAAACCCAGCGCCTTGACCAGCGTGTCGGCACCTTTGTTCGGTGAGACGTTTGCAACAAACAAACCAAAGCTTTGGCGTTTTTGTGCATCGCTGTCTATGCCTTGCGGTACTGTCAGACAGGGGCCTTCTGCAATCACAGTGGTCTTTTCGGCAAACTGCGGAAAGTAACGCAGCAGATCCTGACGGGTATTTTCTGATACGCAAATAATACTGCTGGCAGAGCGGCAGGTAAGCGGATAAAACAGCTTCCACCACAGCCTGTGGTGCGCTTTGTAAGAACCCGGTGACACATTGAAATACAGATCATGCGTCACGGTTACTCTTGGCCAATTGCCAAGAAAACCGCCCAGAGGGTTACAGTTGAACTCAATATCAGCCTGTTGCTGCTGCATGATCTTAGGCACCAGTGTTAACTGGCGTAACAGATTACGCGGTGTTGACTCAATGTAGGGAACCGATACTACCGTCAACGCAGGTGTCCTAAGTGCCTCAGGTAGGCACTCCTCATCCCACGAAGTTAACAACACGTATTGATGCCTGCCGGTTTTTACCAGCTCTTCCAGCAGCGAAAATAAGTATTTGCTGATCCCGGAAATACGGTTTGCAGGTTCGAGTAAATGGTTCACCAGAATTTTCATGCTGCCACCAGTAACTTGCTGATTTCATCGGTGTAACGGCGCATCAAATCAATATCACCGCGGCTCTCCACATTCAGCCGTACTACCGGCTCTGTGTTTGAGCTGCGAAGGTTGAAGCGCCAGTTGGCGAACTCCAGACTGATACCATCCGTCTTGTCTACCACCAGCGCTTCTGCCAGATAGTGCTGCATAACACGCTCTATCGCCTGTTGCGGGTTTGACAGAGTGAAGTTAATTTCGCCCGACGATGGAAAAGCAGCGATACGCTGATCCACCAGCTCAGACAACGGCTGTGCTTTGCGACACATCAGTTCCGCCACCAGCAACCAGGGGATCATGCCGCTGTCGCAGTAAGCGAAATCACGAAAATAGTGGTGTGCACTCATCTCGCCGCCATAAACTGCATCTTCCTGGCGCATACGCTCTTTAATAAAGGCGTGTCCTGTCTTGGACTGCACAGGCATGCCACCGGCACGTATTGCCAGATCGATGGTATTCCAGGTCAAACGTGGGTCATGTATTACGCGTGCGCCCTGGTTTTTTTGCAGAAAAGCTTCAGCCAGTAAACCAACTATGTAATAGCCCTCGATAAAACGGCCTTGCTCATCGAATAAAAAGCAGCGATCAAAGTCGCCATCCCAGGCAATACCAAAGTCAGCCTTGTGCTCCAACACAGCGTTGCGTGTGTCGGCACGGTTTTCAACTAATAACGGGTTAGGTATACCATTTGGGAAAGTAGCATCCGGCTGATGGTGTACCTTAATAAAGTTCACCGGCACTTTGCGCTGCGCGAACACCTGCTCCAGTGCATCAATAACATGGCCTGCAGCACCGTTGCCAGAGTTGACTACGATATTTAACGGCTCAAGCAGACTTAAGTCTACATACCCCAGTAAATGCTCAACATAGGCATTCAGTACCGATTTTTTACTGTAACGCCCGCGTGTTGTCACAGGCTTAAAATCGGCCTGTTCGGCAAGCTGCTGAATGGCAAACAAGCCGCTGTCACCACTAATTGGCCTGGCGCCTTTTTGTACCAGCTTCATACCGTTGTAGTCGATCGGATTATGGCTGGCGGTTACTTCGATACCGCCGTCTACATTCAGATAAAAGGTGGCAAAATACACCTCTTCTGTGCCTGTCATGCCGAGATCGATGACATCGCTGCCTGCGTCCATTAACCCTTCAGCCAATGCCTGCTTCAGATCTTCTGAACTGGCGCGCACATCGCCACCCAGCACAACCTGCTTCGGTTGCAGAAATTCGCCAAATGCCCGGCCAATCCGGTACGCTATATCGGTATTTAACTGCTCGCCGAGTTTGCCGCGGATATCGTAGGCTTTAAAACACGTCAGTTTTTGCATGAGATCAGGCTCTCCCGTATCGGTCTTCAAAACGCACTATGTCGTCTTCTCCCAGATAAGCGCCTGATTGCACCTCTATAAGCTCAAGTGGCACTTTGCCGGGGTTTTCCAATGCATGTACAGCAGTTATTGGTATATAAACAGACTGATTTTCAGTAACATACTGCTCTTTGTCATCTATAGTGACCCTTGCAGTACCAGACACAACTATCCAGTGCTCTGCCCGGTGATGATGCATTTGTACTGACAGTTTTGCACCGGGCTTCACTGTGATACGTTTCACCTGAAAACGCTCAGCACAATCTACCGAGTCGTACTTGCCCCATGGCCGGTAAACCTCACGATGAAACACCGCTTCGCTGCGGCCCATTTGTGCCAGTTGGTTAACAATCTGCTTAACCTGCTGAGCCTGATCTTTGTGCGCGACCAATACCGCATCTTTGGTACTGATCACAACCAGATCTTTAACGCCAATAGCAGCAACCAGCTTGTCATCACTGCGCACGTAGCTGTTTTCGCTATCAAGGGCCAGTACATCACCGCACAGAACATTACCGTCGGAATCTTTCGCAGATACCTGCCAAAGCGCTGCAAAACCGCCGACATCATTCCAGCCGGCATCAAGTGGTACAGCAACAGCATGTTCTGTTTTTTCCATTACGGCATAGTCTATCGAGTCCGACGGACAGGCTTCAAACGCCGCTTTATTGACCCGCACAAACTC
>NZ_DATCSY010000103.1:0-8991 GCF_036568245.1 Rheinheimera sp.
CCTTCGCGCAAACACTTGGCCTGCCTGTTGTTATCAAAGCTGATGGCTTAGCAGCAGGTAAAGGTGTCATTATCGCCCAAACACAGGATGAAGCCGCTGCAGCTATCGACGATATGCTGTCTGGCAATAAGTTTGGCGATGCCGGTAGCCGCGTTGTGGTTGAAGAGTTCTTAACCGGTGAAGAAGCCTCTTTTATCGTTATGGTCGATGGCAAAACTGCCCTGCCGTTTGCCTCATCACAGGATCACAAAGCACGTGATAACGGCGATAAAGGCCCAAATACCGGCGGCATGGGTGCTTACTCACCGGCACCGGTGGTGACACCCGCTGTACATGACTGGGTGATGCAAAACGTGATTTACCCAACCGTTAACGGTATGGCAAGCGAAGGTACGGTGTTTACCGGTTTCTTATATGCTGGCCTGATGATTGCTGAAGATGGCAGCGCCAAAGTGCTGGAATTTAACTGCCGCTTTGGTGACCCGGAAACCCAGCCCATTATGATGCGGCTTCAATCCGACTTGGTTGAGTTATGCGTAGCGGCAACGCAAACACAGCTGGCTGGTAAAGCCATAGATTTCACCTCTGAAGCTGCTGTCGGTGTGGTGCTGGCCGCAGGCGGCTACCCGGACAGCTACGCCAAAGGCAAAGTAATATCTGGCCTGGATGGTGCCGACAGCGCCTCTGCCAAAGTGTTTCACGCCGGTACCGAGTTTAACGGCAATGATGTAGTAACTAACGGCGGCCGGGTGCTATGTGCCACCGCACTGGGCAGTAATGTTACCTCTGCGCAAAAAGCGGCTTATCAGCTGGCGGACAAAATCAGCTGGGACGGCATGTTCTGTCGCACTGACATTGGCTATCGCGCCATCGCCCGCGAGCAGAACTAAAGCGGCAGGCCCGGTCTGCCGGCCAGAAGGCTAAGTTTGTCGCATCACAGACTATGACCAGCGCAAGGCTGTTGTCATAGTCTGTTAATCCTCTCAGCCTACACTGCTTTTTTAATTCGGAATTACGGCTTTATGGTTAATCTACTACGTCTATCTGTGCCGCTGACGCTACTAAGTGCCGCATTCAGCGTTCAGTTTGCTTATGCACTGCCATGCAATGATAACTTTACCGCTATCGATACTATACAGGGCACAACAGATGCAAGCCCGTTGGCCGGACAACGGGTCAGTACCCGCGGCGTCGTCACGGCCCGGCTTTACCCGGGCACAAAAATGGCCGGAGTTATGCTGCGGGCAACTACGCCGGCAGTTAGTGGTGCGTCTTCCAGCCTGTTTATTGCCGATGCCAAGGTGGCAGAGCAATATCAACCCGGCCAGCAACTGCAGATAAGCGGTACAGTGACCGAGCTAAAACACTTTACCAGCTTAACGGAGATCAGCAGCATCACGCTTTGCGACGCCACTGCTGCAGTCACTCCTCTGACAGTAAAACTACCTCTGGCGCAGTTAAATGACTGGGAACAACTGGAAGGTGAACTGGTGCGCTTTAACCAGACACTGACTGTCAACGATACTTATGATCTTGGCCGCTATGGCGAAATAACGCTGGCAGATGCCCGGCTGATGGTGGCAACAGAAATTATGCACCCCGGTGCAGAGGCCGCAGCCCTGACTGCACAACAACAGTTACATATGCTGGTGTTAGATGATGGCCTGCTGAAACAAAACCCGGACCCGGTGATGTTTGCCGGTAATACACTCAGTGCAGCCAACACCCTGCGGGTTGGTGATACGTTAAGCGGGATTGAAGGCATAGTGCTGCAGGATGACCGTGGCTACCGCATAGTGCCAAGCCGTCAACCGGTATATCAGGCACACAACCCAAGGCCGGACAAGCCAGCTGCCAAGCCAGTAAATGCGCTGCGTATTGCCAGCTTTAACGTGCTGAACTTCTTTAATGGTGCAGGCCAGAGCCCGGCTTTCCCTACGAAGCGTGGCGCCAGCTCTGCTGCCGAATTTGAACGCCAACGGGCTAAAACCATTACCGCGCTTGCGGCACTGGACGCCGATGTCATCGGTTTGCTGGAAGTGGAAAACAACGGTTATGGCCAGCACAGCGCGTTAGCAAGTCTGACCGGAGCATTGAATAAAGTCAGCGCTAAGCCATACCGCTTTATTATCACCAGTGAACAACCGGGTGATGATGCAATAAAAGTCGCCTTGCTGTACCGCCCTTCCAGTGTCAGCGTGGAAGGCAAAGCCGCCATGTTACTGACTAAGCCGTTTGACTGGGGCAGCCGACCGCCACTGGCACAGAGTTTCCGCCATCTGGCCAGCAATGAACTGGTAACGGTCAGCATTAACCACTTTAAATCCAAAGGCAGCTGCCCGAAAGAAGCAGCCTCTGCTGATGCCGATCAACAGGATGGTCAGGGCTGCTGGAATGCACTGCGTACAACATCAGCTAAAGCTTTGAGCGACTGGCTGCGCAGCCAGCCTACCGGCGTTAAAACCGATAAGCAGATTATCCTGGGTGATTTAAATGCTTACCGGATGGAAGACCCGCTGCAGATGCTGACCAGCAATAACTGGCAGTATCTTAAGGCTGCTGAGGGTAGCAGTTACTCTTATGTCTACCGTGGCCGTACTGGCTCACTCGATCACGCTCTGGCAAGCCCGGCACTGGCAAAGCAGCTAAAGGCGATGCAACACTGGGCGATTAATGCTGATGAACCGACACTGCTCGACTATAACACTGAGTATAAGAGTGAACAGCAGCAGAAGTCGTTGTACGCGCCAACACCGTACCGTTCATCTGATCACGACCCGCTACTTGCTACCTTTCAATTCTAATTTTACTTTATCCGGCATATAGTTAGCGCTATATGCCGGCAGTAAACGCGCTGCCTAACCAATAAACAGTTGCGCCCGCTTTGCCTGTTGCTTTAAGGTTAGGTTCAGTTAAAGCAGCGGATAGCAGCTATGTCACATAAAAACCCTATTATTGCCATTACCGGTTCATCCGGTGCCGGCACCACGACGACAACGACAGCATTTCAGCATATTTTCCGTACGCTGGATATCGATGCCGCCTTTGTTGAGGGCGATTGTTTTCACCGTTTCAGCCGCCCTGAAATGGAAGTGGCCATCCGCAAAGCCAAAGAACAAGGCCGTCATATCAGTTATTTTGGTGCTGAAGCCAATGACTTTGGTGCGCTGGAAAATTTCTTTGCCAGTTATGGCGAAACCGGTAGCGGAAAAATCCGTCACTATCTGCATACTTTTGATGAAGCGGTGCCCTATAACCAGCTACCGGGCACCTTTACCCCCTGGCAGGATCTGCGCGCTAATACCGACTTGCTGTTTTATGAAGGTTTACACGGCGGCGCCGTAACCGATGAGCACGATGTGGCCAAACATGTCGATTTGCTGATCGGCATGGTGCCAATCGTTAACTTAGAGTGGATCCAGAAGATTATCCGCGACACTTCAGAGCGTGGTCACTCGCGCGAAGCCGTGCAGGCCAGCATAGTGCGCAGTATGGACGATTATATTAACCATATTACGCCGCAGTTCTCGCGCACCCATATTAACTTTCAGCGTGTCCCGACGGTGGATACCTCAAACCCGTTCAGCGCCAAAGATATCCCGTCACTGGATGAAAGCTTTGTCGTGATCCGCTTTCGCGGTATCAAACATGTCGACTTCCCCTATTACCTGCAAATGATTAACGGCTCTTTTATGTCACGGGTTAATACACTGGTGGTGCCTGGTGGCAAGATGGGCCTGGCGATGGAGCTGATTTTAACACCACTGGTGGAAGAACTGATGATTAAACGCCGCCAGGCGCGCGGCCAGGTAGATTGGTTAGGAACATAAACAACAATATCAGATGGACCTGAAACGATTTGCTCTAAACCAACCGTTGGAGCCCCGGACGGGCGCAAAGGAGCCTACAGGGATGTATTTACGGCGTGTTGGTGTGAGCAAACCGTTTCAGTGTTACAACGTAATTTGATATTTCTGTTGTCTAAATGATTGGTGACAAATTAAACAACCCTACAATTTTCATTTCCGCTACACCGCATTACACCGTTGCCCTTGCTTTACAAAACACCAATTTTCAGCCGTTTAGCGAATGTCAAGACTGCAAACCCCAGTAAATTTACACTTTTGTTTAAATATTAGCCTTTGCTTTGTCGGCAAAAATCCGTAAACTTAGCGCCCCTTACGGGTAGAGCCTTGGATTCAGTGGTGCGCATAGGTCCATATCAGTTAGCGAACAAGGTAATTTGTGCTCCGATGGCCGGAGTAACCGATCACACTTTTCGTGAGCTTTGCCGGCGTTTTGGTGCTGCTTTAGCTGTATCTGAAATGCTGTCAAGCAATCCGCTGGTGTGGCAGAGCGAAAAGTCACAGAATCGCATGGGCCACCGGCAGGAATCCGGTATCCGTTCGGTACAAATTGCCGGTTCAGATCCGCAGCAAATGGCTGAAGCGGCCCAATACAATGTTGATATCGGCGCCGATATTATCGATATCAATATGGGTTGCCCGGCGAAGAAGGTAAACAAGAAGCTGGCAGGTTCTGCTTTATTGCAGTATCCCGAGCTGGTGGAACAAATTGTCTGTGCGGTAGTCAATGCAGTGCAAGTACCGGTTACGTTAAAAATACGTACCGGTTGGGATACCGACAACAGAAACGGCGTACAGATCGCCCGTATAGCTGAAGATAACGGCATACAGGCACTGGCTGTGCATGGCAGAACGAAAGCCTGCATGTACAAAGGTGAAGCGGAATATGACACCATCCGCGCGATAAAGCAAAGCGTGTCGATCCCGGTGATTGCCAACGGCGATATTACCGGGCCGGAAAAAGCCCGTTATGTGCTGGATTACACCGGTGCTGACGCCATCATGATTGGCCGCGCAGCACAGGGCAGACCATGGATTTTCCGCGAAGTGGTGCATTATCTGGCCACTGGCGACAAACTGGCGCAACCTGCAGTCGCAGAGGTGCGTCAGATCATGCTGGAACATGTGCAGGGTTTACACCAACTTTATGGTGAGCAGGCCGGTTACCGCATTGCCCGCAAACATGTGGGCTGGTATTTAGCCGAGCACGATACGCTCGGTGTGTTTCGTAGTGAATTCAATGGCATTGAGTGTGCTAAACAGCAGCTTGACGCCTTAAATGACTATTTTCATCAACTAGCAGCAACCTAACGTAAAAGAGAAAAGCAATGTTTAATTCGAACGTTACTTCGCCATTTATTACTAACGCCCACGTACAAACGCAGGAAAAGCCACAAGCTTTAAGCACTGCAGCTCAGAAAGCTGTTGCTAACTACCTGCAGCAATTAAACGGTCAGGACGTTAACGATTTATACGAACTGGTATTATCTGAATTAGAGCGTCCGTTACTGGAAGAAGTGATGAAATACACCCGCGGCAACCAAACCCGCGCGGCTAACCTGATGGGCATCAACCGCGGTACGCTGCGTAAGAAGCTGAAACAGTACGGCATGAGTTAATGCCAACGCGGGGTTCGCCCCGCTACTAAGCACCTTCGGGTGCTTTTTTATTTACTGCACCTGAGGAATTTTACGCATTAAGCCCGCATTTACACCGGCACTCAGGACAGAAACAGAATACTCAATGAATTTAGTGGCAGCTGCCACCTTGCTCACGCCAACACGCCGTAAACCCATCCCTGGGGGCTCGTTTTACAAACTTCATCCGTGAAGTTTGCCCCTGCGGGACCAGCGATGCTGTTCAAATTCGCTCCATGCGAATTTGTCAGCCATCCAGGGCTTCAACGGTTAGCTTAGAGCAAGCTGACATCTGCCCATGCGCTAAACTGGCGTTAAGTTTTAACCCGATTTCTGCAAGCTAAATGAGAGTCTACCATGACGACACTAAGACCCATCCGCCGCGCACTGCTAAGTGTGTCAGACAAAACCGGTATCGTAGAATTTGCCCGTGCCTTGGCGGCGCAGCAAGTGGATATTCTATCAACCGGCGGCACAGCCAAATTACTGGCCGAGCAAGGCATTAAGGTAACTGAAGTCTCTGACTATACCGGCCACCCGGAAATTATGGACGGCCGGGTAAAAACCCTGCACCCTAAAATTCACGGTGGTATTTTGGCCCGCCGTGGCGTTGATGAAGGCGTAATGGCCGACAACAATATCGGTCCTATCGATTTAGTGGTAGTCAACCTGTACCCGTTCGCCAGCACCGTTGCCAAACCAGGCTGTACGCTGGAAGATGCCGTGGAAAACATCGATATCGGCGGCCCGACTATGGTGCGCGCTGCAGCGAAAAACCATAAAGACGTGACCATTATCGTTAATGCCAAAGACTACGATATGGTGCTCTCTGAAATGCAGGCCAACGGCGGCGCGACAACTCACGCTACCCGTTTTAGCTTAGCGATCAGCGCCTTTGAACACACAGCCCAATACGATGGCATGATTGCCAACTACTTTGGCGCTATGCTGCCGGCGTACGACACCCCAACCGAGCCAGCGACCAAGTTCCCACGTACTTTCAACGCGCAGTTTGTGAAAAAGCAAGACTTACGCTACGGCGAAAATAGCCACCAGAGCGCAGCGTTCTATGTGCAGGAAGGCGCAACTGAAGCGTCAGTGTCTACCGCTAAACAGCTGCAAGGTAAGGCGCTGTCTTACAATAATATCGCTGATACTGACGCGGCCCTTGAGTGCGTAAAAGAATTCGCTGAGCCAGCCTGTGTTATCGTTAAGCACGCTAACCCGTGTGGCGTGGCGATTGGCGACAGCATTTTAGATGCTTACAACCGCGCCTATAAAACCGACCCAACCTCGGCCTTTGGCGGCATTATTGCCTTTAACCGCGAGCTGGACGAAACCACGGCCAAAGAAATTGTCAGCCGGCAGTTTGTTGAGGTGATTATTGCACCAAACGCGACTGACGCAGCTGTTGCCATTGTTGGCACCAAGCCAAACGTACGTTTGTTGGTATGTGGTGAATTCAGCCCGGCCACAGCGGCACTGGATATTAAGCAGGTTAACGGTGGCATGTTACTGCAGGATCGTGATCAGGCCAAAGTGGCCGCCAGCGACCTTAAAGTTGTTACCAAGCGCCAGCCCACCGAGCAGGAATTAAAAGACTTACTGTTCTGCTGGAAAGTGGCTAAGTTTGTTAAATCAAACGCCATTGTTTATGTAAAAGACAGCATGACCATCGGCGTTGGCGCCGGCCAGATGAGCCGCGTGTACAGCGCCAAAATTGCCGGTATTAAAGCCGCTGATGAAAACCTGGAAGTTAAAGGCTCAGTAATGGCATCTGATGCGTTCTTCCCGTTCCGCGACGGTATCGACGCTGCAGCTGCTGCAGGTATCACAGCGGTAATTCAGCCAGGTGGTTCAATGCGCGATGCGGAAGTTATCGCTGCCGCCGACGAGCACGGTATGGCAATGGTATTTACCGGCGTGCGTCACTTTAGACACTAAGCACTGCTTTAAATGCTAAAAAGGCCGCATTGCGGCCTTTTTTATTACCAGAGCAAACCATCAAGATAATCGCCGCTGACTATCTGTTTCAAGCCACTAAGATGACGGTTATACAGATACACCCAAGCATTGACGCTGTCGCCATTTTCCAGCGTAACCTGCTGCAATACACGACGGTACTCCTGCGGTGGCGGAAAATCTGCACTGCACTCTTCGTAGCGATCCAGCTCCGCCAGTGTTTGCGCTGGTTTAAGCAGCTGATATACCTCGCCCACTACCTGCTGCGCCGGGTTACCTGAGGGCACTACGCCAGGGTAATGGCTGACACGGTAAAGTTTGCCCTGATAATGCGCGATCCCCATATAACGGCTGTCAGCAGCCAGCACGGCATGCATAGGATGGGCACAGGCACGGCGTAGCGTGCCATAAACAAACAGAAAATCGGCCATTGAATAAGTCCCGGCTTTAACCTTAGCCTGCACTATAACGGTTAACGCCGCGGGTGGAAAACTACATAAATTTAGCCGGTATTGACCATTCCAGCTGAAAGGTCTGGCTGTCGTGCTGATAACACAGGCAGGTTAGTGAGGCTTTTTTAATTTTAAAGACACTGCCGCCGCTATCCAGCAAGCGGCTGATCAGCGCCGATAAATCCGGTTCGTGCCCAACCAACAGCGTATGCGCAGGTAAGTTAGGTAGCAGTTGCCGAAGCAGCGTAGATGACGTCACAGCGCCCGTCTCCAGTGCCAGCCAGGGCAGCTCCTGTACCTGCGCTAAACCAGCTTCTTTGCGTACTATCGCGGCCGTTTGCACCGCCCTTGGGTAAGGGCTGCTGAACACAGCTTCAGGCGTAATCGCATAGCGCTGCATAAAAGCCGCGACACGCCGCGCCTGCAAGCGGCCTTTTTCAATCAGGCAACGGTCTATATCCAGCTGATTGGGCCGGATCACTTCTGCTGTTGCATGACGTAAAAAATATAAGTATTTATCCATAGCGGGCGCAGTTATAGCATGGCATTAAGGCAGAATTATGACTGCCAGCAGCGTAATAACCAAACTTCTGCGGTTGCGGTTTTCCTGCCGCAATTTTTTGCCAGTTTTGTTAAATCAGGGTATGTTGCCTGCCAGTTTTTACAAGGAGGCCAAAGATGGCAATTGAGTGGATATTGGCCTTTCTGGCGCTGGGGTGTTTTGCCGGTGTAATGGCAGGTTTGTTGGGTATTGGCGGTGGCGGCATCATGGTGCCACTGCTGACCACTATTTTTCTGGCCCAGGGTATAGCACCCGAGGCAGTGGTGCATCTGGCACTGGGTACGTCTATGGCGACCATTGTCATGACATCACTGTCGAGCATGCGGGCGCACCATGCCCGTGGCGGTGTAATTTGGCCCGTGGTTAAAGCCATGGCGCCGGGCGTTATAGTGGGCACTTTTGCCGCCACTTTTGTTGCCGCCCGTATCAGCTCGCTGTATCTGGCCGGCTTTTTCGCGCTGTTTATGGGCTATGTCGCCTTTACTATGTTGCGGGCGAAAACGCCTACGGCT
>NZ_DATCSY010000104.1:0-4905 GCF_036568245.1 Rheinheimera sp.
GGCCAGTTGCTGCAAACCTTGTACAGCAGCCTGCTGCATTTTTTCGGCATCCGTTGTGGCGTGATCGGCGATGCTGACGCGGATAGCGTGACAGCCTAAAAAGGCGGCTGCTTCGACCCACTTATAATGATTTTCTACCGCCTGTTGCCGCTGCTTTTGGTCTATGGCAGCCAGATCGCCTTCAGCATCGACCATAATCAGCAGACTGCGGACACCGCTGTCATCGGCGCGCTGCTTTAACTGGCGCAGAAACGGCTGGTCCTTTGCTTTGTCGGCAAAAAACTGATTTACATATTCAACCGCGCCAAGTTGAAAATCGCGCCGGGTTTTTACCGCAAAATCCAGCACCTTAAGCTGCCCGGCGCGCAGTTGGCGGTGCAACGACCACTGTGCCAGTGAGATCTTCGGTTCAGATGGCTCAGACGCCAGCAGTTGCCAGCTAAGCGGCAGCTGGCAAGTCAGGCCGGCTGCGGCTGCAAGACGTAAAAATTGGCGGCGTTTAATATCTGTAGAATGCATAGCGGCTTCCTGTTATAGCGCTCGGATACGGATCTGGCGAAACGCAATTCTGTCGCCATGATCCTGCAGCATAATGTGGCCGGGTTCATTTGCTCCCAATACATGTTCGGGAGCAAACTTGCTTTGTGCTGCCCGCTTTTGCCAGTCAGCAGAACCTAATTCAAACTGCAGTACCAGCTTGTCATTAAGCCAATGCTCAACATGCGGATAGCGCACAATGATGCGTGTGTTGTTCCAGCTGCCGGCAGGTAAATGGGCGTCAAGCTCAGGCGGGTAAATATCAAATAATGCGGCAGTAAAATGAACAGGATTATCGTGACCTGGGTAGTTATCATTATCCAGCAGTTGGTACTCTAAACCACCTGAACGTACCTTGCTGTCAGGTCCGGCAACTTTATAAAAGATACCGCTGTTGCCTGACGCAGCGATTTGCCAGTCCAGCTCCAGTTCAAAATCGGTGAAACTTTGTTTTGTTACCACAGCACCACCGCCGGCAGCGGTGAGCACCAGCGCGTCATCAATTATTTGCCATTGTTCGCCAATAGCTTGGTCGTCTTTGTCTGTCCAGGCATCGACAGAGGCACCGTTAAACAGCCACTGCCAGTCGCCAGTCGGTTCTGCTTTGGTTTCCGCGCTACTGGTAATAATCGTTGCATCTTCGCTACTGGTTGCAGCAGGTTTACAACCAACAACTACTATACACAGCAGGCATTGTGCAGCGGTACGCAAAACTGCACCTGAGTTGATTTTGTTCACCCTCACTCTCCCCTTGCTGACACCGGTATTACTGCAGGCCGGTACGGCTTGTTATATTTATTGTGTCACAGGCAACTCTGCAGCAGCCCTAATGAAACCGGTTACATCATTTAACCTAAATCTCTGACGGAATTTTGTCAAGCCAGATTGGTTATTTTTTATCCGTGATTATCGCTGTGCTGTCACGTACAACCAGCCGGTATGACAGCATCATGTGTTGCTGCGCTAACGGTACGCCTTTCATCAGTTGATACAGCGCACGCATTGCCTGACGCCCTAACTGCTCGGCAGGCTGATCGATAGTCGTCAGGCTGGGTTCGGTGTAAGCGGCAAACTCAATATTGTCAAAACCTGCAATCGCAATGTCCTGCGGTATACGTAACCCACGCTGGCGCAGACAGCGCATGGCGCCAATGGCCATTTCATCATTCATACAAAAAATAGCCTGTGCCCGCTCTGGCAGCTGCAGTAAACGCTCAGCGGCATCATGGCCGGATTGCATGCTGAAATCACCTTGCACTACCGCCTGCGCATCCAGTGTTAGGCCGGCGCCAAGCAGCGCATCTTTCATACCCGCCAGGCGGTCGCGCACTATGGGGCTGCGGGCCGGGCCGGTAATCACCGCCAGTCTTTTCAGGTTTAAATCAAGCAAATGCTGTGTCAGGGCGCGGGCGGCGCCACGGTTATCCAGTTCAACCACCGGATAGCCGGCGTGTTCATCAATGCGCTCACAAGCATTAACAAACGGCACTGTACTTGCCAGCTCGCGATCTTCCGGCGAAAACGGGTAACGGCTATCAAGTTGAATTAAGCCATCCGCCTGGCTGGTCAGGCCCATACGGGCATATTCCTGTTCGCGGCTGACGCTGCCCTGGGTATCCCCCAGCAATACCGCATAGCCGCAGGCCTGGGCTTCCTGCTCGATACCGCGGATCACCCGGGAAAAAAACGGATTAGCGACATTCGGCACCAGCACCAACACCGCATAAGCCTTACCCGAACTGAAATTACGTGCCAACTGATTTGGCCGGTAACCCGCGCTCTGTACTGCCTGCATCACCCGCTGCCGGGTATCCGGCGATACCAGCTCTGGGTTCTTCAGCGTGCGTGACACCGTTGCGGTAGACACGCCTGCAAGTTTGGACACAATCCTGATAGTGGTCATGCTGCTATCGTTTTGTTTTTAGTTCATCGTACCTTAATCTGCACAAATAAAAATTGCCAGCGCTCAGTCATTTGAACTAACAATACCGGGCAACGACAGCCATCAGACCTTCATAATAAAACCACGCCTGTAGCACCAGTGCATCAGCAAATACGACAACAGTAAAAAGCTGATGGCAAAGGCCAGTGAGCCGTTATAGTTGCCAAAAGCCGGCTGATACAGGTTGCCAAACAACCAGCTTTGCAGCGATATATCGCCAACGGAAATCATACCGAGCAAACGCGCGGCAACACCGGCGAACATAAAAAATAAGATGGCATTGGCACCAAATACGACAAAAGGTGCGCTCCATAAGCGGTATTTTTTGATATCACACAGCCACAGGCAGGCTGCCAGCGCAATGGCACAATAACCGCTGCTAAGCAGCACAAAGCTGGGTGTCCATAAACTTTTATTAATTGGCAGTGCCAGGTGCCACAACTCCGCCAGCCAGACTGCAATTACGCCGAACAACAGCAGGCCACGGGCTTTTTGTACTAGCGTGCGCTCGGCCTGCAGCCACTGCGCTATCAGTAAACCGCTGACACAACTGGCAATGGCGGGTAAGGTAGACCACAACCCCTCGGGGTCAAATGCAAACGGCGTCGCGGTGCGGTAATACAGATGTTTTGCCCCCAACACAGTATGATCTAGCCAGGCGGCAAAGCTGTTACCAAACTCGAACAGGCCGACAAACTGCTGGCCATAGCTGTCCTGATATGGCAGATACCACATCCCGGCCAGATACAGTGCACATAGTGCCAGCACAGCGATAATGCGGCCACGCGTAGCGCAGTACAGCGCAATTAACATAGTAAAAAAGTACACCAGCGCAATACGTTGCAACACACCCAAAGCTCGCACCGCCATCAGTTTCTGCTCGATGTAATTGTAGGCTGGGTCGCGGAAGTTATAGTAAAACAGCACCAGAAACAGCCCCAGCAGATACAGTTTGGCCGAGCGTGATAATGCCTGTTTTAACAGTGTTGGTTTGGCTACGCCCTGTTGTCGCTGCAAGCTCAGCTGCAGCGACATACCGACGATGACAATAAAGAATGGGAAGATAAGGTCAGTAACCGTCCAGCCATGCCATTCTGCATGCAACAACGGGCTATAAACATAGCTCCAGCTGCCGGGGTTATTGACCAGAATCATCGCAGTAATAGTCAGACCGCGCAGCGCATCGAGTGCCAGCATGCGGTTCGCTGGCACTGAGGCTAAAATAGCCTGGCAATGCCGCCTGATAGCTGCCAGCATCAATTCGCCGCCTGTGACACCGTTACCGGTAAAGTACCGGTTAAGCTGTATTGGCCCAGCAGCGCCTGCGCAATCGCTTCGTAGGTTGCATTACCGGCATTCATTGCCGTAGCATCTTCTGCCGTGTTGTAGGCATAGCTGGCCAGCACGACGTCAGCATAACTGCCGTAACGGCTGATATCGTAAGGCGCACGCAGGCTTAAGAACACATGTGGCTTTTGCCGCGCTTTAATTTGCGGCAATAAGGTTTCATATTGCAGCGTCTGGCGCTCATACGCCGCGGCGATGTTGGCAACACCGGTTAAATCATCCATACCGCCGATATCGGCCAGGCTTTGCATCGGAGCAATAAAGCCACTTATCACCACATCTGCAGCCGCAATTTTGGCCGCAGCCTGAGTTAAATCGGTTTGCTGCAGGCTGATGGTCTCAATCGAGAAATGCTGTTTGCTGTAATGCTGCAGCGCAGCCGACAGCGCCTGTGCTTTGGTCTGATCCGGCATCACCAGCAACAATTTTTTCGTTTCAGTCAGTTTAAACGGTAAGTAGCCTGTTGCAGGTTTAACTTGCGTTAATGCCGCCTTGGCCAGCGCCAGTTCCGCTTTGCGATGCGCTGTATTGCCCAGTGCATGCAGTGCTCTTTTAACCTGCTGAGCCGGCGTTTTTTCAGCAGGCAACAGCGGATACTGCTGTTTCAGCGCCACTATGCGCTGATAAGACTGCGCCAGTTCGGCTTGACCCAACGCGCCGGATTGCACCGCGTTCTCCAGCGCAGTTAGCAGCTCTGACAGTGCCTGCAACTCCCCCGGATGCTGCAGTTTCACCGGCATCAGGGCAATATCAGCACCGGCAGCAAAGGTTTGTACTACTGCTTCAGTGTGAGTGAAAAACTTGCTGATACCGGCCATATCCAGCGCGTCGGTTACAATAACGCCGTTATAGCCCAGCTGTTCGCGCAGCACGCCGTGCAGAATTTTGCGTGACAGCGTAGCCGGCTTTAGCATGCTCTCGCCGTCTTTGGAGACAAAAGTACTGCTATCCAGCGCCGGGTATTGAATATGCGCCGTCATGATCATACCGGGATTATGCTGCTTGATAATGCTGGCGAACGGCAGTAAATCGACTTTACGGATTTGCTCAATACTATGCTCCACCCGCGGCAGGCCCAG
>NZ_DATCSY010000105.1:0-3036 GCF_036568245.1 Rheinheimera sp.
ATTACAGCATCAGGCACCGCTGGGGCAGGGGGTTATTCAGCAGCGCTGTGCAGCGCTAGCGCAGCAGTTTGGCGTTTATCTGCTGGCCGGGTCTTTGCCGACGAGCAGCCCTCAGCCTGAACGATTCCGCGCCAGCAGCATTTTATTTGCCCCCGACGGCAGCATAGTGGCCGACTATCAGAAAATGCATTTGTTCGATGTCGAAGTCAGTGACGGTACCGGCAGTTACCGTGAGTCGGCCTCAACCTGTCCCGGGCAGAAAATCAGCCTGGCAACACTCGGTGAGTTAAAGCTTGGTCTATCAGTGTGCTATGATGTGCGCTTTCCTGCTTTGATGCAGGCCTTGGCAGCTAAGGGCATGAATGTGCTGACTGTGCCGTCGGCATTTACCCGGGTAACCGGTGCGGCACACTGGCATACGCTACTAAAAGCCAGGGCTATTGAAAACCAGTGTTTTGTGTTGGCACCGGATCAAACCGGTGTGCATGCCAATGGCCGGGAAACTTATGGTCATAGCCTGATCATTGACCCCTGGGGTACAGTATTGGCTGATGCCGGTACTGAGCCGGGCTGGATCTCTGCCAAAATAGATTTAACCGACTGTGTGCGGCTGCGGCAGAAAATGCCGGTGGCACACCATAACCGATTTAACAGTGAGCTCAAACCATGACTGCACCCGAGCAGAACCTGATCACCGCTTCCGAGCTGACCGCTGACGATTTGCAGCAAACGCTGGGCTATTTGTTTGACCATCAGCTGGATTTTGCTGACTTATATTTTCAATCCAGTGTGCATGAGTCCTGGGTATTGGAGGATGGCCTGGTAAAAGACGGCTCTTTCAATATTGAACGCGGCGTGGGTGTGCGGGCTATCAGTGGCGAAAAAACCGGCTTTGCCTATGCCGATACCATCAGCAGTGCAGCATTAAAACAAGCCGCTACCGCCGCGCGCGGTATCGCCGCGCAGGGCCAGCAGGGCAGTGTTAAAGCATTCAGTAAAAGCGGCAACAGTAACATCTACCTGCCATGCGAGCCGCTGCAAAGCCTGAGCAATACCGATAAAGTGGCGATGTTGCATCAGATAGAAGCTTATATCCGCACCTTAGACAGCCGCGCCGAGCAGGTGATGGTCAGTTTATCCGGTGTCTATGAAGAAGTGCTGGTTGCGGCCAGTGATGGCACCTTTGCCAGCGACATCAGGCCGTTAGTACGGCTGAACTGTTCGGTGCTGCTGCAGCAGGGCGACCGGCGTGAGCGTGGTAGTGCCGGCGGCGGTGGCCGTACCGACTATCAGTATTTTTCTGAGTTGGTTGATAACGCGCCGCGCTGGCAGCATTACGCCCGCGAAGCCGTGCGTCAGGCGCAGGTTAACCTGACGGCAATAGATGCCCCGGCCGGCACCATGCCGGTAGTGCTGGGCAGTGGCTGGCCCGGTGTGTTGCTGCACGAAGCGGTTGGACATGGCCTGGAAGGTGACTTTAACCGCAAAGGTTCGTCTACCTTCTCTGGCCGCATCGGTGAGCAGGTTGCATCTAAGCTGTGCACCATTGTCGATGACGGTACACTGGCACATCTGCGCGGTTCACTGAATATTGATGATGAAGGTGTACCCAGTCAACACAATGTGCTGATTGAGAATGGCATTTTAAAAGGTTACATTCAGGATAAGCACAACGCTATGTTGATGAAAGTACCGCCCACCGGTAACGGCCGGCGCGAGTCTTTTGCCCACTTACCGATGCCGCGGATGACGAATACTTATATGCTGGCAGGTCAGCACGACCCGGAAGAAATCATCGCCAGCGTGAAAAAGGGCATTTACGCGCCGAACTTTGGCGGTGGCCAGGTCGATATTACCTCGGGCAAGTTTGTGTTTTCAGCGTCAGAGGCTTATCTGATCGAGAACGGCAAAATCACCGCACCGATTAAAGGCGCTACCCTAATTGGCAGTGGGCCTGAGGCGATGCAACAGGTGTCGATGGTCGGTAACGATCTGGCGCTGGATGCCGGTGTTGGCGTCTGTGGCAAACAAGGTCAGAGCGTACCGGTAGGCGTTGGCCAGCCGACACTGAAGCTGGATGCGATGACGGTAGGCGGTACGCAGTAATTCTTAATAATTTAGAACGTGAGTTAACCGGGTACCCACACCAACACGCCGTAAATACGTCCCTGTAGGCTCGTTTCCGCCCGTCCGGGGCTCCAACGGTTGGCTTAGGGTAGCCGGTTAACGCACAGCGCAGCTCATTACAAATATCAACAGGAATAATTAGCAAGATGGCAGCATTTGGCACCGTATTTACCCCGGAGATGATTATCTCCCACTTTCACAGTAACAGCTGGAGCCAGCCAGAACTGGTGGCAACGGACAGTATCAGCCTGCACCCGGGTGCACACGTACTGCATTATTCCAGTACCTGCTTTGAAGGCTTAAAGGCGTTTCGCCATGCAGATGGCGGTATCTATGTGTTTCGCATGGACAAAAACGTAGCCCGCTTAGCACAGAGCAGCCAGTTACTGGCACTGCCACAAATAGATGGCGCTATGCTGCAGCAGATGATCCTGGATATCGTAAAGCGCTACGCGGCGGATGTACCTAACCCGCCGGGTTCTATGTATATCCGTCCGACCCATATCGGCACTGAAGCTTCTATCGGCAAAGCGGCGGCGCCGAGTCTGGAATCGATGTTGTATGTATTACTGTCTCCGGTAGGTGACTACTTTGCCGGTGGTGCTAAGCCACTGCGTTTACTGCTGGAAGACAGCGCCCGCTGTGCCGCCCATATGGGTATGGTAAAAAGCGGCGGCAACTATGCCAGCGCATTGCAGCCGATTATGAAAGCCCGTGCTGCGGTGCAGGCCGATCAGGTATTGTTCTGCCCTAATGGCGATGTACAGGAAACCGGCGCAGCCAACTTCCTGTTGATTGACGGCAACGAAATTATCACCAAAGCGCTCGACAGCTCGTTCCTGCACGGTGTAACACGCGACTCTATATTAACGCTGGCGCGTGATCGCGGTATGAAAGTATCAGAGCGCG
>NZ_DATCSY010000106.1:0-4565 GCF_036568245.1 Rheinheimera sp.
AAGACTACCCGCAGCTGCAAGTGATCAAGCTGGAGCAAAACTACCGCTCTACCGCCACCATTCTTAAAGCAGCCAATGCGGTTATTGCCAACAATAATGACCGCTTGGGCAAAGACCTGTGGACTGACGGCGCCGAAGGCGAGGTTATTTCGTTATACACCGCCTTTAACGAGCTGGATGAAGCGCGCTTTATCGTTGGCCGCATCCGTGACTGGCATAAGCAGGGTGATCGCTTATCCGAGACAGCGATTTTGTACCGCAATAACGCGCAGTCACGGGTATTGGAAGAAGCGTTAATTCAGGAAGGCCTGCATTATCGTATCTACGGCGGCTTGCGTTTCTACGAGCGACAAGAAATTAAAGACGCGCTGGCCTACCTGCGTATTCTGAGTAACCGTCAGGATGACGCCGCACTGGAGCGGGTTATTAATACCCCGGCTCGCGGTATCGGTGACACTACGCTAAATAAAGTGCGCGAATATGCCCGGGCACAGCAGCAAACACTGTGGCAAAGCCTGCAACAGATGCTGGCACAGAAACAGCTTACCGGCCGCGCTGCCTCCGCCATCGACAGCTTTATGCAGCTGATTGAACAGCTGGACAGCCAGGTAACAGAGTTACCGCTGCACGAACAAGCAGAGCACGTGATTAAACAATCCGGCCTGTATGCGATGTATCAGGCAGAAAAAGGTGAAAAAGCCGAAACGCGGATAGAGAACTTAAATGAGCTTATCACCGCTTGTCAGAACTTTGATGAAAGCCGCGCCGAAGATATGACGCCGCTGGCAGCGTTTTTATCACAAGCCGCATTGGAAGCCGGCGAATATCAGGCGGAAGAACACTCCGATGCCGTGCAACTGATGACACTGCACAGCGCCAAGGGGTTGGAGTTTCCGTTGGTGTTTATTTGTGGCTTGGAAGAAGGTATGTTTCCCAGCCAGCAAAGCGGCGACGACCCGACGCGTTTGGAAGAAGAGCGCCGCCTGTGTTATGTCGGTATGACACGGGCGATGAAAAAACTGTATTTAACTCATGCCGAAAGCCGCCGCCTGTATGGCCAGGAGCAATACCACAAGCCGTCACGTTTTATCCGCGAAATACCGGCTGAATATCTGGAAGAAATCCGCCTGACCACTCAGGTCAGCCGCCCGACACAGTTTAACCGCTTTGGCAGTGCGGCTTCACATGTAGCTTTTGAAAATACCGGCTTTAAACTCGGCCAGCGTGTGCTGCATGACAAATTCGGTGAAGGCACGGTGCTGAATTATGAAGGTACCGGCAATCAATCACGTATTCAGGTTAACTTTGATGGCCTGGGCAGCAAATGGTTGGTTACCGCTTATGCCCGTTTGCAGGCTATAGCTTAATGACACAGCAGCAGCTGTTGGCGCAATTGCAGCAATGGCAACAGCGGGCCGCTCAGCATCATATCCGTTTGCCGGTAGTCTGGCAGGGTGATAAAGATTCGTTATTAGCGCAAATAGCGACATTGCTGCAGTTGACTCAGCCGGAGCAAGTTTACTGGCTAGGTGCAGATGCGCCACCAGCCGCCACTGATCTCTCGGCAAAAACAGCGTATCAGTTATTGGGTACAGAGTGTGATACGCTGGTGATTAATGCTTTTAATGGTTTTAATGCCGACCTCGTCGCCGCATCAGCCGGTTGTGTAAAAGCCGGTGGCTTGTGGCTTTTGCTGTGCCCGCCTTTTGAACTCTGGCAACATCAGCCTAATCCGGCACATAAACATCTTTTACCCTATCCACTCGACGCCAGCACGCATCAGGGGCAGTTTTTATCGTTCTGGCTAACACTGCTACAACAGCAGAACATCATCCTGTTACGCGACCAACAACTGCTGCAACAGCTTATCTGGCCCGAGCGAGCGACCACAGCGCAAACCGCAGCGCCTTACATCACAGCAGAGCAGCAACACGCTGTTACGGCGATACATCGCGTGGTTAGCGGGCATCGCCGCAGACCCTTGGTGCTGACAGCAAACCGTGGCCGCGGTAAATCAGCAGCACTGGGAATAGCGGCATCGCAGCTGGCCGAAGTTGGAAAGCATATCCTGCTTACCGCACCGTCACCGAATGCTGCACAAACTGCCCAGCTGCATTTCCTGCAGCTTACGGCAGCTGAAAATCAGCATCTGTTGCAGTTTATGCCGTTCGATGCACTGCTACGCAGTGACATAAAAGCCGATTTATTACTGGTAGACGAAGCTGCAGCTATCCCAACACCGGTATTACAACAAATACTGCACCGTTTCAGCCGTATTGTATTTGCCAGTACCGAGCATGGTTATGAAGGCACCGGCCGCGGTTTTCAGCTGCGTTTTCAACAGTATCTTAATGAATACAACCCGGACTGGCGAAAGCTGCATATACAGCAACCCGTGCGCTATCAGGCGGATGATCCATTAGAGCAAACGATTTTTAACTGCTTCTTACTGCAGCAGTCAGCTTCCGGCAGTGAATATGATCGCCAGAAGCCAACGCAATTTCAGTGCTTTACCTATACAGACTGGATTGGTCAACCTGCTCTGTTACAGCAGGTATTCAGCCTGCTGAGCCTGGCACACTATCAGACTCAGGTGAGGGATTTAGCCGCTTTGCTCGACAACCCTCAGCTTAAGGTTGTTACACTACTGCAGAATAACAATGTGCTGGCATGTGCTTTGGTAAGTAAAGAAGGCGAAATACCAACGCAACTTGCCGCCCAGATCTACCGCTCTGAACGACGCTTGCAGGGCCATCTGCTGGCGCAAAACCTGGCGTTTCATTTAGCCAGACCTGAGCTCGCTGAACAAAGATTATGGCGTGTTATGCGTATAGCTGTGCAACCCGGTTTGCAGCGGTGTGGGCTTGGCATGCAACTGCTGCAGCACATCCGCCAGCTGGCACAGCAGCAAGATGTGTTTTGTCTGGGCACAAGTTATGGCCTGACAACAGAGTTATTTGAATTCTGGCACCGGGCTGGCTATCAACCGGTTCGTCTTGGTACCAGCACTGACAAAGCCAGCTCCGAATACTCACTATTGATGTTACAGGCAGTGAAGTCAGACAAACAGCTTGTCGACTCCTTACAGCAGCAGTTTGCGACCTTACTGTATCAGAACCTACAGACTTACCCGCTGTTAAGTACTGAACTGGCAATATCACTGGCTGAGCCGGATAACCTGACTGCACTGACAACAGCTGAGATAGACCAACTGCGCCTGTTTAGCCTTGGTCAGCGGCCATATGAACTGGTGCAGCATCTGCTGCTACGTTGGTTTAACTTACATAAGTCTGGCCTGGCAGCAGATCAGCAACTGCCATTTGCTGCTTTACTCTGGCAACGATACGCAATAGCAGACGTCGTGACAAAGCAGGGTTTCAACGGCAAACCGGCATTGATACAACGACTGGCACAAATATTACGAAATAGTGACAATTTTTTGCCACCTTGCTGATCAAACCAGTATTTCCTTTCATTTTTTTCTTACACAGGCTAAGGTGCGGCCAGTGTTTTTCCGGTAATAAATTATGTTAGTACTTCTGCCCTTTATTAGTATGCTCTCAACCACTCCGGCTATGGCAAACAGCTATTCCGGCTCAGAAAGGCGCACATTACAGTCCGCTATCAGTAGCGCGCTGCATTCTGCAGAACTCACCCGCTATTACCAGCAATGTAAAGAGCAAGCCGTTGAAGTTGAGCTACAAAAGCCTACTACAGATAAAGAGCAACCACGCATGCTGGCGCTGCTACAGCAAAAAATACACAGCCAGAATATTGATCAGTTGCTGGCAATAGATGAGCGCATAACAAAAACTGTGTCAGGTGCCATCATTAAGCCTTCAAACTGTGAAGACAGTAAAGCCCTGCAGACATTGCAGGACAACTACGAAGTCGCATTATTTGCGTTAGAGCTGGCAATACCACTTGGAAAACCACTCGGAAAAAAAAGCACATCAGCTAAATCACGATCCAACGCCGAGCAGCAAGATGTTCAGCAGCTTATAGCACGCAGCCATGCTGTAGCGCTGGTGAACGTCGTTGATAAACAGCAGCTGAGTGCAGTACAGCAGGCAAATTATCTGCACCCGGATTATCAGGGCCGTTATGTGTTTAAAGTCCAGCATGGCTGGCGCAGTACAGTATCACAGTATCTTGGCATGCATATTTTTGTTGCTGACAGCGACATTGCTAAAACAGCTAAACAATGGCTGGTATTTCTCGATAAGAACGGGCACTTCATTACTGCAATTACCGCAGATAAAGCTGCGTCGCATATTAAAGCATTAAACAGCGCCGATTGGAGATACGATGTACATGGTTCCTTGCATCGTAACTAGACGCTTATTGCCCTAAAAAGCCCGCATAGCGGGCTTTTTTATTGGGCGTTAACCAGACTGGAGCGTTCGATGCAGCTTTGTGCGGGCAATAAAAAACCCCACTCGTTAGAGTGAGGTTAGTATTGGGAGCCTGGCGGTGAACTACTCTCGCATAGCGAATGCTACACTACCATCGTCGCAGCTGCGTTTCACTTCTGAGTTCGGAATGGAGTCAGGTGGTTCCACAGC